>WFNZ01000019.1 GCA_015488335.1 Thermovibrio sp. | reverse complement strand
CTTTCCGGTTTACCTTTTGTTCTTAAAGTTCTTTGTAGGTTAAAATTAAAACTATGCGAAAACTATTTTGGTGTAGAAATGCTGCATAAAGAGAAAGATTGTTTACAAGATGAAAATAAAGCTAAAATACTACTAACTATTTTTGAACAAAATTGGCTTCATGTTCGGCATATTGAAAACGAAAGAATTTTATGTTTGAATGCATACGTTGCGATTTTAGCGGCTTCAATTCATATTTTAACCGGAAAAAATGTTAATTATAGAATCTTAATAATTATTCTTCTCTTAATATTTTCATTAATTAATTTGGTCTTGGCTTTAAAGATGGAAGCTGTGATAGAAGACTATGTTAATAAAAACAAAAAAATAGCTGAAAATCTGGGAATACAAGAATTTGTAGGTTTAAGAGTTAAATCCGGTATATGGAAGTTTATTAGATTAAAGTATTTATTTCCCAGTTTTTACGGAGTGATGCTTATTATCTTCACTTACTTTTTAGCCGAAAAATTTTGAAATTAAAATCTTAGGAGCTACTATGTGGCAGGTTCTGGTTCTGTTTTTAGCCCTGATTCTCCCGTCTGTTGCCCTTTCAACGGAGATAAAAGACACGATTACTATCTACAGGGAAGTTAAGCCGGATGTTTACTGTATTTCTGTTTCCGTCTCTTCTCGGGGAGGGAGTGAGTCGTCGGTTCTTCAGGCCCTTTCAAGGGCTGACGACTATATAAGGAACCTAAAACTCCGATATACCGGTGGGAAGTTCACCGTTTTCCCGAATAGAGAGTGGATTCCCTCTGAAAGGAGATACAGGATAGTCGGGTTTGTTGGAAGGATTAACTACAGGTTCCTCCTAAAAAGCCCATCTCAGCAGGAGGAGGTGATAAGGGCTCTGGAAGAGGCAAAGAGGGGAGCTCCCCTCAACTACTCCATCTCGTCCGTTGGCTGGTGCGTTTCAGATAAGCTTAGAAAGAGAGTATTAGAGGAATTGAAGATAGAAGCCCTGAAGGAGGCAGAAAGTGAGGCAAGGGTTTTCGGGAGGGAGCTCCGCTCAAAGTGTCTTCTCAAATCTGTAAGCTTCTCAACGGTCAGCAGGCCGCCGATTATAATGGAGTCTGTAAGAGCTCAATCTGTAAAACTCCCGCAACCGCCCCAGAACAGCCAGAAAATAGAGATTAGAGCTTCTGTTCAAATAAACTGCAGGTAGGAGGTGATATGAGGGTAGGAACGCCCCTTTCACACAACGCGACGAAGGTTCTCCTTTTAGGAAGCGGGGAGCTTGGGAAGGAGTTTACCGTTGAAGCGATGAGGTTGGGAATAGAGGTTGTGGCAGTTGACTCCTACCAATTTGCTCCCGCCCAGCAGGTTGCCCACCGCTACTACGTGATAGACATGAGAGACGGAAGACAGATAAGGAACATCGTCTACAGGGAAAAGCCCGACTTTATAGTTCCAGAGATTGAGGCAATAGACACAGACATGCTCTTAGAGCTTGAGAAAGAGGGCTTCAACGTTGTTCCAAGCGGAAAAGCCGTTAAGCTGACAATGGACAGGATTGGAATCAGAAGGCTTGCGGCAGAGGAGCTTGGACTGAAGACTTCCGGCTACAGGTTTGCAGAGACTTTAGAGGAGTATAAAAAGGCTGTTGAGGAAATAGGTCTTCCTGTTGTCGTTAAGCCCGTTATGAGTTCATCCGGTAAGGGGCAGAGCGTTGTTAGAACTCCTGATGAGATAGAGAAGGCTTTTTACTACGCAAAGGAGAACGCGAGGGGTAAGGGAAACGCCCTTATCATTGAGGAATTTATAGACTTTGACTTTGAGATAACACTTCTGACGGTTAGAACGAAAAATCAGGGAACCCTCTTCTGCCCGCCAATCGGCCACAGGCAGGTGGAGGGGGACTACCACGAGAGCTGGCAGCCACAGGCAATGACTGAAACGGCTCTTAGAAAGGCTCAGGAGATGGCAAAGGCCGTAACAGATGCTTTAGGGGGCTACGGAATCTTCGGGTGTGAGTTCTTTGTTAAGGGAGATACCGTCTGGTTTAGCGAGGTTTCACCGAGGCCCCACGACACGGGAATGGTAACGATGGCAAGCCAGAACATGAGCGAATTTGAGATTCACCTGAGGGCAATTTTGGGTCTTCCCATTCACATTGAGCTTATCTCCCCCGGAGCTTCCTACTGCTTCCACGCCAAGACCCACTCGGTAGCTCCCGAGTATGAAGGATTAGAAGAAGCTCTAAAGGAGCCAAACGTCTGGGTGAGGGTATTCGGAAAGCCCACAACGAGGCCAAAGAGGAGAATGGGAGTTGCCGTTGCAAGGGGAGAGAGTGTAGAGGAGGCAAGAGCTAAGGCAAAAAGAGCTGCAGAGGCGATGAGGGTTATTGAAAATGGTTAAGATGGCAACCTTTGGAGGCGGATGTTTCTGGTGTATAGAGGAGGCTTTCAGCAGAGTTGACGGCGTTTTAGAGGCCGTTCCCGGCTACGCCGGAGGAGAGGTTGAGAACCCTACATACGAGGAGGTCTGTACCGGTAAAACCGGCCACGTTGAGGCGGTTCAGGTTAAGTACGACCCCGAAAAGGTTTCCTACAGGGATCTGCTGATAACGTTTCTGACTTCCATTGACCCCACAGACCCGGGAGGCCAGTTTGCAGACAGGGGAAGCCAGTATAGGCCTGTAATCTTCTACCACGACGAGGAGCAGAAAAGATTGGCAGAGAAGGCTCTGAAAGTTCTTGAAGAAAGCGGACTCTTCTCTGAGCCGATAGCTGTTTCTGTTGAGCCTTTTAAGAACTTCTACCCTGCAGAGGAGTACCACAGGAGGTACTTTGAGAAGAACCCGATGCACTACTTCTACTACAAAGAGGGAAGTGGCAGGAAGAGGTACTGCGAGATAGTGTGGGATAAGAAAGGAGGAAGGAGAATCCTTGAGGAGAACCTTTAAGGCTTACGCCGTTCAGTTTGAAACTGTAGAGTGCGATTTTGAGAGGAACTACTCCCGGTTCCTCTCACTTTTAAACTTCTGTGAGAAGGGTTCTTTAGTAGTTGCCCCTGAGGTTTTCCCAACAGGTTTCTGCTACGAAAGAGTAGATGAAGCTGTAAAGTTCTCTAAAAGGGTTTGCAGGGAGCTCCTCTCCTTTTCAGAAGGTCTAGGCATTACCCTCGTCTTTACTGCTTTTGAAAAGGTTAACGGGAAATTCTTTAACTCTGTTAAGGTCTTTGACAGGGGAAGAGAGCTCCTCTCAAGGCCGAAGGTTAAACTGTTTCCACCAACTGGAGAGACGGACTACTTCACTGCCGTAAGTTTTGACGACTTAAAGGTTGCAGAAACCTCTGTAGGAGTTGTCGCTCCCGTAATCTGTTTTGAGCTGAGGTTCTATTCTGTTTTAGAAAGGCTTAAAACCTTAGGAGGAGAGGTCTTCACAGTTTCGGCACAGTGGGGAAGGGCAAGGAAGTTCCACTGGGAGCTCTTTGTTAAGACTAGGGCTGTGGAGCTCCAGCGGTTCTTCGTCGCCTCAAACGGGACAGGGAGGGAGATGGGAGGGAGCTCCCTCATCGTTGACCCGTGGGGAAGAGTCATCTCAGAGGCCGGAGACTCTGAGGGAGTTATCTCAGGAAACATTGATACAGCCGTAATCTACCAGGTTGAGAGGAAGCTCCCCCTGGATTAACCTGTCTTCTCCTCAACCCCCTCTGCCATCTCCTTCATCCTCTCCTTCAGGAAGTAGTCTATCGTCTCAACCCGTATCTTTATTGAGCCAGACGGCCTGTTCTCGTCTATTTCGTGGAAGGTAAAGTATGGAACGCCGCTCTTCTCCACTATTTCGTCAATAACCGAGTAGATGGGGGCGTCGTGGCCACACCGGAATGAGGAGAGGTCTAATAGGGCAATGTTTGGGTGGCGTGAGCCGTAGAGAGCTCCCCACACCTTTTTAGTGCTGTTCTCACTGTAGGCCTTCGGCCAGATATCCCTGATTTTAAACGGATCTCTGTCGGGGAATACCTTTTTCAGAAACTCCTCTGTTATCGGGAGCGAGTCTATCGTCAGAATCGGGTAGCCCAGTTTCTGGAGCTCCTCCGTTATCCCGTGGTTTATTCCCGGGTCGTTGTGGTAAGGCCTTCCAAGGACTAAAATGGCTATCTTTCCCTCAAGCTCAACCTTCCTTAAGATTTTCTCTCCCAACTTCCTCATCTCGTTCGTGTAGGCCTCAAGGGCTTTAAACCCTTCCTCAACTGCCCTGTCGCTTTCCTTCCTGGTTAGAGAGAGTAAATCCTTAAAGGCCTCGTACATCTCCCACTTGAGGAGCTCCTCGTCGTCAAAGTGAAGGATCGGGTCAACAAACTCAATTCCGAGTTTTTTGAATATGTCTTCCTCTTTCGTAAGAACAGACTTTACAGAGATGGGTGTTGCAGTAACCGTTGGGCAGGCGTGGGAGCCCTCAGCGTCCTTAAAGAGGGTTTTTAAAGTCGCTACTTTTGGAAAGAGTATAAAGTCAGGCTTTTTCTTCAGGAGGTTCCTTACGTGGGCGAGGGCAACTTTACTGGGGAAACACGGGTCTATCGCTCCTCCACGGAGCTCTTCCCTCACCATCTTCTCGCTTGTGTAATCTGAAAAGACGAAGTTCTCAACCCCAAGGGACTCAAGGTATCCCCTGAAAAAGGGAGCAAGGGCGTAGAAGTTTAGAACCCTTGGGATTCCGGCCTTCAGCCTCTTCCTCTTCTCAATAACGCTCTTCCTTGTAAAAATTCCAAAAACCCTCTCCTGATACACCTTACTGACCGGGTAGCTCTCAAATACCTTTTTGGCTGAAATCTCCTGGAGGTTGGGATTTTCCTCTTTAATTTTCTGGAACTTTTTAACAACCCCTTTTACGTCCTTAACGTCTAAAACGGTTCCCTTCTCGCAGGGTGCAATTATGTAGAGCTTCTCCCCTACTCTGGCGTTTACCTTTACAAATGTCCTCTGGCACCTGTTTGTGCAGAAACTGCACCTTGTCGTCTCGTCGCTCTTAACGGTGAAGTTCAGCGAGAGGAGCTCCTCAAGTCCTATGAAGTTCGTTCTTCCCGTGTAGTTCCTCATGGCCTCAACGGCGGCACCGAAAGCTCCCGCCTCTCCCGTTATCGGGTGGACGAAGACCTCTGCGTCTGGAACCCTCTCCTTTATGAAGTCGTACTGAGCTTTAACAGCCGCAAGATTCCTCTGTGTTCCTCCTTGAAGGAGAAACCTCTTTCCAAGTTTCCTCAGGTTGGGCTCCTTAACAACGTAGAGCCAGACGTTCTTGGGAAGAACCTTGGCAAGGCCTGCCATTATCTCGTGGGGCTCCCAGCCAAGTCTCTGGAAGTTAACGATGTCCTGCTCTAAAAAGACTGCACAGCCGAAGTTGAACCTTGGAGCGTATTCGGCCTTAAAGGCAACGTCTGCAAACTCCTCAACCCTGTAGCCGAACTTCTCAGCCGTTGACTGGAGGAAGTAGCCGTTCCCCGCAGAACACTGTGTGTTTAGCTTAAAGTCCTTAACCTCTCCGTTTTTCAGCATCATTACCTTTATGTCCTGTCCGCCAACGTCAACGATAACGTCTACGTCTTTAAAGAAGTGCTTTGCCGATATTGTGTGGGCAACTGTCTCAACAACTGCAACGTCTGCACCTATGGTCTCTTTGAGCATCTCTTTAGCGTAGCCTGTTGTTCCAACTGAGAGTATCTGGAGCTCCGCCCCATTCCTCTCAACCTGTTCTTTTAACCTCCTTACAACCTCCTTCGTATCCTCTAAAGGGTTCCCTTTAGAGAGTGTGTAGGCCGTTGCAAGGAGTTCCCCATTCTCATCAATCAGGACAGCTTTCGTTGACGTTGACCCCCCGTCTATTCCTAAGAATGCCTTGACCTTTTCTCCCTTTTTAAACTCTTTGGGCTTAAAAGGCTTAACTCCAAACTTTTCCCTGAACTCCTCTAAACTCTCTCCCGGCTTTAAGAGTCCCTTCTCCCCCGTTTTTGCCTTTAGGTGGATAAGTGTCTTCCTGAACTCCTTAAGTCCTTCGGCTCCTATGTATGGGCTCTCCTCAAACTGTGAAAAGAGTGCAGAACCGAGGGCTGCGTAGAGGTGTGAGTTCTCAGGAAGAAGAAGTGAGTTCTCGTTGTAATCAATTCCCTTCTCTTTCCAGAGCTTTTCAAGGTGGTATCTCCAGGCCTCAACAAGGGCAGGGAAGTAGGTGTTCGGCCCCCCAAGGAGGAGAACAACAGGTCTTAGGGTGTGTCCTCTGGTTAGAACTGCAAGGTTTTGAACAACGATTGCGTTAAAGAGTGAGATGAGGAGCTCATCGGCAGGAACTCCCGCCTTCTGGAGGCTGTTTATGTCAGTTTCTGCAAAGACCCCGCACTTTGCCGCAACCGGATGGACTTTAGAGGGATTGAAATGAATTGTTGTTGCAACGTCCAACGGGAGCTTTAGCTTTGAAACAATCCTATCTATCGTTGCCCCCGTTCCGCCGGCACACTTATCGTTCATGGTTGTTATCTTTCTCCTCACACCGCCAGCGTCCACCCAGAAGATCATCTTTGCGTCCTGTCCGCCAAGCTCAACAACCGAGTTGACTTCAGGGTGGAGGGTCTCAACTGCAAGGCTTACGGCGTTAACCTCCTGAACGAACTTCACTCCAAGAGCCCTTGCTATATCTCCACCGCCGCTTCCGGTCATGAAGAGCTGGAAATCCTTTCCGGCTATCTCCTCAAACTTCTCAAGGAGCTTTAAGACCTTTTCGGGCTGTTTGGCCTCGTGCCTCTCGTAGTGGCTGAAGACTATGTTGTTATCCCTATCTAAAAGAACTCCCTTAACGGTTGTTGATCCGACGTCTATTCCAGCTTTAAACATTACCCCTCCAGAAGACCTTTAAGTGAAAGATCTAAGAGCTCCTCAACGGCGCTCTCAACGGTCGGGATTTTCCCCTCAAGGAGCTCCCTTCCTATTTCCAGGAAAGCTCCTAAAATTGCCGCTGAAACTACGTTGACATTGCACTCCCTCACAATCCCCATCTCCATACCTCTAAGGAGGGCACTCTCTATGAGCCCTTTAATTTCTTCAAAGAACTTTTCAAGAACGGCATCAAACTCAGGGTTCAGTTTGTAAGGGTGGTAGAGGATGAGTTTTGCAAGCTCTCTATCCTCAACAAAAAGGCTTAGAACTTCCCGAACGTTCTCCTTCAGCTGCCCCAATGGGTTCTCCCTCGGCAGGAGCTTCAGCCTTGAGGAGATTTCACCAACCAAGTTCTCCAGAACTTTCTTGTAGATGTCATCTTTGTTCTTGAAGTAGAGGTAGAACGTTCCCCTTGCAATGCCCAAGGAGTCAACAATGTCTGAAACCGTAAGTGAGTGAAATCCCTTTTCAGAGAAGAGCTTTTTTGCCTGTTTGAGAATCTGTCTCTCCCTTTCTTTCACGCCTCCTCCACTGAACTGACATGTCAGTTCAATAGAAAATTAATCCTCAGTTGGTAGAATTTTCAAGAACTAACGGAGGAAGAGATGAGGAGAGCTCTCCTTTTAATTCCCCTTTTCATTACAGGATGCGTCTCAGCGGGAGACCAGAAGATAAACACCCTTCAGGCTAAAATTCAGGTGTTAGAGGTTCAGAATCGGTCTCTACAAGAGGAGCTCTCCAAAAAAGAGAAAGAGATTCAGGTTTTAAGGGAAGAACTGACGAAGCTGAAAACAACAGTTAACAACATAGAAAACAGACAGCTCAAGCAGGAGGCGAAGGAGATTGAGCTCAGCAGAGCTCTCCTCTCAACGAAGAAAGTTTCCGCAAGAACCGTTCTAACCCTGAAAAAAGAGCTGAAAGAGACAGAAACAGAGGTTAACCGGGTAGAAAAGAGGGTTTCAGACCTTCAGAGTCAAATTGGTGCGCTTAAAGAGTGCTGCCAGAATGGAAATACAAAACTCTCTCAGATAGAATCTCAGCTGAACAGCCTCTCTTCCCGCATATCTGCCGTTGAGGAGAAACTTCAGAAGCTCAGGATACCTTCCATAAAGATTGAAAAGGTCAAACCATCTTCTAAGTAAATTTAAATAGCTCTCTTTTCTGTGGGTTAGGTTGATTTCTCTCTTTCAGGAAATCTCTGGATAGTTCTTTAACGCTTTCCAGTTCTTCAAAAACCGCGCCCCATTTTTTCTCAGGCGGAAAGATGAAAATCTTATTACCCGATTTCGTCATACACAGTTCCTTCTCTTTCACTGCAAACTCTTTGGGTATCCTGACTGCCTGAGAATTACCGCTTACTTTCGTTACTTTCACGTAAACTCCTCGGTAAGTTCAAATGAAACTTCACTTAATTAGAGAGTGGAAGAGGATAAAGAGCAGTGCAAGGGCTGCAACTATGAGGATGGCGTTTGAGGTGTAGGAGCGTTTATAGGCCGACGCCACCTTGTCGTAGTTTTCAGGAATTTTAGAGGGAGCTCTCTTCTTCACCTCTTTTAACAGTTCCTCAAAGCCTGACAAAGAGTCGTCAACAACTGCAAGTTTTCCGTTTTTATCTGCAATGAAGAGGAAGTATTTTCTTCCGGGAGTGAGGGAG
>WFNZ01000018.1 GCA_015488335.1 Thermovibrio sp. | reverse complement strand
TATTTCCTCATTATAGTTTCCTACTAAGTTGTTTATATTAGAAACTATGAATCTAAACCAAGTATTTCCAGATTTTGGGAAAGAAGCACATAAGATAAATTCCGTCCTATAATATTTAGGTACTTCAAACCAACAGCGGACAAATCTTTCTAAATTATATAAAAATTTATCCATTTCTCCTCCTCATATTTATCGTTGGGATATATAGCATCATAAAATTAAACTCTCTTTTGATATAAAAATTAATAACTAAGTTTTTAATTACAACAGTAGTAAAAGTTGCTATAGCCGCTCCAACAATACCATATAAAGGAATTAAAATAGAATTTACAAATATATTCAAAACTAAACAGAACACATTTATATATTGGTCAATAAAGTGCCTATTTGTCATATAAAGCAAGGTTCCATTATTTCCCGAAATCGAGTGAAACAGTTGTCCAAAAGATAAAATCATTAGCACTATGGATCCTGCCTGAAATTCTGCTCCAAACATACCAAGAATAGGCCTTGAAAAAAATAAAAATAGTAGTAGCATAGGAAAAGAACTCCAAAAAATTAGCTTTGTTGACTGCTGCGCAACTTTCGCTAATCCTTTTATATCTCCCTTCCCCCAAAATTCAGCAAATTTTGGAGCTGCAATAGTATTTATTGCCATCAGCGTAATGCTTGTTATCATGGAAACTCTAAGTGCAACGTTATAAACTCCAACTTCCTGAGTACTTCTAAACATTCCAAGCATTATAGTATCTGTCCACCCCATAATCAAACTCAAGGAACTTGATAGGAGCATAGGAATAGAGATGGAGAGTAAGAATTGATAAGAGAGTGTAGAAAGTGAAGAAGTTTTAAAGTTTATAAAAAGGTTGGTAAGGTATTTACGCCAGAGATAGATAGATCCAGTAGCAAGAGCAAAAATAGATACACCATAAGAAAGTATAGGTAAAAAATTAGATTTTACAAACGGAGTTCCTATTAGAAATAAAACTACAGCTATAAGGAAAATTCCTGACTGCTGTAAAAGCATGTACTCCTTTATTTTCTTTAAGCCTCTAATACTTTCAGAGTGGATCCATAACAAAACAAACGGAACAACTATGAAGGATACTATATGAAAGTAATTAGTCAGATATGGTTTATGGAAAACCTTATTAGCTAAAATTGGTGATAAAAAGTAAACTGAAATCGCAACTAATATTGAAAACGGAACAACAAGAGTTAAAGCCTTTTTGTAAATTTCTTTTAAAGTATTTATATCACCCTTTGCTGTGTATTCGGCAGTGAATCTTAAAAGAGCTGTATCCATTCCAAGCCTTCCAATAACAGAAGCTATCTGAAGCACAACGAGACAAAGGGCAAAAGTTCCCCAAGCTTTAGCTCCGAGAGTTCTTGTAACAAGTAAAGTAAAAATATACCCTGCAACTATTCCAACAATCCTCAAGACAAAAGCAATTCCTGAACCCTTTATGAGTTCAGCAAAATGTCTATCTTCAGCAATCTTACTTTGAAGCCTCTCTTTAAAAGCTGCAATCATAGTTATAAACTTCCAAATTTTCTTAGGAAGTTGCCCACTCAATTAAAATATCAGCCACCTCTGGTCTTGAAAATTCTTTAGGAGGACGTTTTCCTTCCCTGAGCATGGATCTAACTTTTGTTCCGCTCAGGTGAATATGAAACTCTTTTGGATGAGGACAGGTTTTTGATGTTGCCATGTTTTCACACTTTGTACAGTAGAAAGCGTGTTCAAACTTTAAAGGCATAATTTCCAACTCATCTATGAACTGTTCTACAAATTCCTGGGCTTCGTAAGTGCCGTAATAGTTTCCTACACCCGCATGGTCTCTACCTATTATCATGTGGGTGCATCCATAGTTTTTACGCATTATCATGTGGTGAACCGCTTCACGAGGACCGGCGTAATGCATAGGAGCAGGTAGAACACTGAGGTGAACTCTGTTTTTGTTGAAGTAGTTATCAATTAGAACTTCATAGCACTTCATCCTTACAGGTGCAGGAATATCATCTTTCTTTGTTTCTCCTACAAGGGGATGTATCAGGGCACCATCCATTGTTTCTAAAGCACATTTAATAATGTACTCATGAGCTCTATGTATAGGATTTCTGGTCTGGAATGCAACAACTCTTCTCCAGCCTTTTTCCTCTATCACTTTTCTTACCTGAAAAGGGTCTTGGTAGTAACGTTCAGGGATACCTTCACGAATAGGGCGGTTGATGAGACGGAGGAGCTCCCCTCCAACAAAGAAGTTCCCAGCACTTTTGACAAAAGCAACTCCTGGATGATTTTCATCTGTCGTTTTAAAAACGTTTTCACAGTAAAAATCAAGATCTAAAGTATATTTATCTTCCACTACAATAATCGCAATAGGCCTATTATTTTCATCATAGATCGCTACTTCATCCCCTACCTTAATACTTTTCCAGAGCTCTTCACTTACAGGAAGAACAATCGGTATTGACCACAAAAGACCGTTGGGTAGGTGAACATCCTTAATAACCGACTCAGCTTCTTCTTTAGTCATAAAACCTCTGAGAGGAGAGTACCCTCCTATAGCTATCATTTCACAGTGACCAACATATCTGTTACCTGCAACTATTTTTGGGAGTGTTTCTACTTTTTCCATTAGTTCCTTTTTTTCTTCTTCGGAAGCTAATCTATTAACAAGGTCTCCACCATGAGGTTTTATCATCTAATCTACCTCCAAAAGTCCTCTTTCTTTCAAATAGCTGATAATTTTACTGGCACATTCGTCAATTCCCATCTTATCAGTCTCAACAACTATTTCTGGATTTTCCGGCTCTTCATAAGGGTCATCTATACCGGTAAAGTTTTTTATTATTCCCTGTCTGGCTTTCTTATATAGTCCTTTAGGATCCCTTTGCTCGCAGACTTCAAGAGGACACTTAACATAAATTTCTATGAAGTCCCCTTCTGGAACAAGATTTCTGACAAATTCTCTATCTTTTTTGTAAGGAGAAATAAAAGCAGAAAGTACAACAACTCCTGCATCTACAAAAAGCTTTGCTACTTCACCTATTCGTCTGATATTTTCCTTTCTATCTTTTTCAGAAAATCCTAAATCTTTATTCAGACCCGATCTAATGTTATCTCCGTCCAAGATATAAGTATGAATACCTTGTTGATATAGCAGTTCTTCTACTCGGTGTGAGAGAGTTGACTTCCCAGAACCTGACAAACCAGTAAACCACAGAATAAAAGATTTATGACCTTTTAATCTTTCTCTATCTTTTCGCGAAATCCGGCCCTTAAACGGAACTATAAATTTCTGCTGATTCATATCCCTCCCTTTTTAGCAAGAAAAGTTAAAATTGTTGTACATAATATACACACTAAAACTGATAGAGGCAAGCCAATTCTTAAAAAATCTTTAAACTTATAGTTTCCCGCAGCAAACACCATTAGATTAGTCTGATAACCGATAGGAGTAACAAAACTGGCTGAAGCTCCGTAAGCGACAGCAAGTATAAGGTATTTAGGTTCAATACCCGAAACACTTGCAGAAGCCAGAGCTATAGGAAATGCTATAGAGGCCGCAGCAACATTATTAACAAACTCTGTAAGTATATTGGTAACAAGGTAAATTCCCAATATATATCCAAACGTTCCAAAGCCACCAAGCAAGGAATCAATAGCACTTGCAAAAGTTTTCGCCAAACCTGTTTTTATCAGTGCTTTACCGAGAGCAAGGGAAAAAACAGCAATAAGAAAAAAATGGATGTCAAGTTTAGATTTAAGTCTTGAATAATCTGTTGTCTTTAATAAAACAGATAAAAGCAAAACAAAAATAAGAGCAGTAAAAAGTGATACTAATTTAAGAGCTGAAAGTAAAATAGCCAAAAGAAAAAATAAAAATAGAAGTTTGCCTTTAGAAAATTCTCTTTCATTAGGCACTTCATCAATACGCGAAACTATGTAAAAATCAGTAATATCTTCCACTTTTTTCCAGAAATCCTTTCCGACTATCAGTAATAATAAATCTCCCGGTTTAAGAACAATTTCTCCGATTTTTCCCTTCAAACGCTCTCCATTACGATGTACAGCAAGAACAGCTGCATCAAATTTAGCTCTGAAGTTAGTATCTCTGATCTTTTTGTTAATCAAACTTGAATTATTTGAGATAACAACCTCAACAAGTTCTTTATATTCACTATCAAGTAAACAAAACTTTGGTAAAGATAAACCGTAGTTGTTCTGTATAAGGCTAACTACAGCACGGGTATCTCCTACAAAGATTAGAATATCCCCTTCCTGAAGTACTTCGGACGGAGAAACAGGATAAATTCTTATATTCTTTCTAACTATCTCTGCCAGATAGAGTCCCTCAAGATTACGTAAGTTTGCCTGTTTTATAGTTTTACCCACAAGAGGAGAGTTAGATTTCAAAACAGTTTCTACTAAGTAGTCCCTCCTACGAGATAAAAATGATTCTACTATATCTGGCCTTTCCGGAAGAAGCTTATGTCCAATAAAATACAGGTAGAAAAAGCCAAAAAGCATTATAGGAATACCTACATAGCTAAAGTCAAAGAAAGAGAAAGGTTTTAAACCAGATTCAACAGTAAGAGCGTTAACAACAAGGTTAGTTGAAGTTCCTATAAGAGTTGACATTCCTCCAAATATAGAAGCATAAGATAGAGGTATCAGTAATTTTGAAGGTGAGATTTTCTTTTTATGGCACCAGTCGTTAACATAAGGTAAAACCATAGCAACAACAGGAGTATTGTTGATAACTGTAGAAATCCCCGAAACAAAAATCATCATTCTTGATAGAAATTCTTTGTAATCAAGCTCTTTCTTTAAGATTTTAGATATAAAAAAACTAAGAACTCCAGTTGATTGTAGCACTTTACTTATGAGAATGAGAAGAACAACATCTATAATTTGCTCATTTGAAAATCCGAACAGCACATCTTTAGGGGATAGGATCCTCAAAAAAAGAAGAATAGAAACACTAAAAAGGAAGATAATAACGGGATGAAAAAGCTCCCGATAAAGAGCTATAACTGTAAATAGAATAATCAGAGAAACTACTATCTCAGCAAACATCAGAAGAAAGTGCTATAAAGAATGGGTTAAGCAAATTCTCTTTATTGTACTTCAGTTCTTCCTTTTCACACAGTTCCTTTAGAGTATTTAATTTATTAAAAGAATCGTAAGAAATTACTTTCCCTCCTGCTCCTTTAAGAATGGCGTGGGCCGCAGCTGTATCCCATTCCATAGTAGGGCCTAAACGTGGATACAGAGTTGCCTTTCCTTCTGCAACAAGGCAAATTTTTAGCGATGAGCCTACAGATATGGTCTCTATTTCTTTATTACCAGTTATTTCCTTCAACCTATCTATGAAAGCTCTGGTTTCATTGTTCATATGTGATTTACTCGTTACAACCGTAAATTTTGTAGGGGAGTTCCCATCAATAGCATCTTCTTTTCCATCTGAAATACAAAAAGCCCCAAAATCAACGCCTCCGTAATAAAGAATACCTTTTGCTGGAGCATAAACAACACCAAAAACTGGTTGATTTTCTTTTATAAGAGCAATATTTACCGTGAACTCGCCGTTCTTTTTTATAAACTCCTTCGTACCATCAAGAGGATCAACAAGCCAAAAAGCATCCCACTTTTTTCTTTTATTATATGGAATACTACTTCCCTCTTCACTCAAAACAGGGAGATCAGATATTTCCTGAAGTCCTTTAATTATTATTTCATGAGAACGTTTATCTGCAAGTGTAAGCGGTGAATTGTCCTTTTTTAAAGAAATTTCATAGCTTGAGTTATAAATCTTCATTATTTCTTGACCTGCTTTACGCGCTATATCTACAACTGACCTACAATCAAACATAAGAAGTTCTCCAAAACACTTATTTATTTTATAAGCTCACCAATTTTAAATATTGGTAGATACAATGCAATTATGATTACGCCAATTATAGAGCCGATGAAGACGATCATCAAGGGTTCTATGAGGGAAGTGAGGCCGTCTACGGTGCGGTCTACTTCTTCTTCGTAAAAATCGGCAACTTTTGACATCATTTCGTCTAAGTTACCGGCCTGTTCACCGATGGCGGCCATGTTTACTACCATAGGAGGAAAGATTGAGATTCTTGACATTGCTAATGAGAAACTGACTCCCTTTTCTACCTGTTCTCTAACTTTTTCTATTGCCTCTCTTATCACTTCGTTGTTTGCAGTTTCAGCGGATATTCTTAGGGCTTCAAGTATGTTTATTCCGCTGGAAAGCATGGAGGAGAATGTTCTTGAGAAGTTGGCAATGCTGGATTTGAGGACGAGCTCTCCGAAAACGGGGATTTTGAGAAGTGCAAGGTCTGTCAGGTATTTAAACCGTTTTGAAACGCGACGGAGCTGAACAAAGAGGACAACAAAGAGAAAGATTGCAAGGATAAACCAGCCGATGTAGTCTCTGAGCCAGTTGCTGGCGTTTATAACCATTTGGGTTAGAGCTGGTAAAGAACCGCCAAGGTCGGCGTATAGCTGCTGGAAGGTTGGAATTACGAATATCATTATTCCAGCTACTATAACTGTTGCCGTTATAAGGACAAATACAGGGTAGAAAAGAGCACTCTTTACCTTTCCTCTGAGCTTTTCTATCTTTTCTAAATACTCGGCAAGGCGTTTTAGGGTTTCTTCAAGGGTTCCAGCTTCTTCAGCAGCTCTTACCATTGAAATGTATAGGTCTCCAAAGACATCTCTGTATTTTGAGAGGGCCGTTGAAAATTTACCCCCTTCCTCTATGTAAGTTGCCACATCGTCTATTATCTGTTTAAGTCTTTTGTTGGGTACTTGATCTTTTATGACTCTCAAGGCCTGGACCAAGGGGATTCCTGCGTGGATCATGGCGTAGAGCTGACGGGTGAAGATTAGAAGGTCGCGGAGAGTTATACGGTTGAGGAAGGGAACGTCAAAGCTCTTTTTAAACAGGGATTTGTCTTCAGAGAGCTTTTCTACTACAACAACTCCACGGCTTAAGAGGAGCTCCCTCGCAGCATCAATACTGTCTGCTTCTACAAGTCCTCTCCTTCTCCTGTTCAGAACGTCTCTGCCAACGTATCTGTAAACAGCCATTAGAAACCTTTGGAAAGTGATTTTATCAGGGATTCAAGCTCTTTATGGTCTGGCGATACTCTTTTAGCCTCTTCAATATCTATAAGGCCACTTGTGTAGAGCTCTGCCAGATGCTGGTTCAGAGTAATCATTCCTGTTGCAGCCTGACTTGTCTGCATCATTGAATATATCTGATGGAGTTTATTCTCTCTGATAAGGTTCCTTATAGCAGGTGTTGGTATAAAGACCTCTACAGCTGCTACCCTGCCCTTACCGTCTTTCCTCTTTAAGAGCTTCTGAGCTACTGTTCCAACAAGAACGAAGGAGAGCTGTGTTCTTATCTGAGCCTGCTTTTCAGCTGGAAATACATCTACTATACGGTTTATCGTTTCAATCGTTGAGTTTGTGTGGAGTGTTGAGAAGACAAGATGGCCAGTTTCAGCTGCTGTAAGGGCTGCTTCTATGGTTTCCGGGTCCCTCATCTCACCAACGAGGATAACGTCTGGATCTTCACGGAGGGCTGAACGGAGAGCTCTGGCAAAACTCTTTGTATCGTTTCCCAGTTCTCTCTGAGTAACCAGAGACTTGCTGTGCTCGTAAACAAACTCTATTGGATCTTCAATTGTTATTATGTGATAGGGATAGGTATCGTTGATAATTTTGAGGAGAGAAGCAAGGGTTGTTGACTTACCGGAACCAGTTGGACCTGTTACAAGAACAAGACCTTTATCTTTGTGGGCAAAGGTTTCTATAACTTTTGGCAAGCCGAGTTTGTCAAAGCTGGGAATGTCAAACGGAATGAGCCTGAAAGCAGCAGCTAAAGACTGCCTCTGGAAGTAGGCATTTCCCCTGAAGCGGGCAACCCCTTTTATTCCAAAGGAGAAGTCAAGCTCCCAGTCCTCTTCAAGCCTTTTCTTCTGGAGGTCTGTAAGAACGCTGTAGATTAAGCGTTTTGTATCTGCCGGAGTAAGGATACCGTATTCGTTTAAAGGAACAAGGTCTCCCATTATCCTTATACGAGGAGGACTACCGGGAGCAATGTGAAGGTCGGATCCCTTCCTCTCAATAACCTCTTTAAGAAGCTGAAGCATTGTTACGTTACTCTGCATCTTTACCCCCGGCTGATTATAACAAACCCTAACGATTTCAAGTTTTAACTATTTTGAAAGTAGAAAACTACGAGGAAAATTATCCCAACTATGATTCTGTAAACGCCAAAAGGAATAAAGCTGTGGTGTTTTACATAACCTAAAAGCCACTTAACTGCAAAGAAAGCCGATACAAAGGCAGTTATAGCTCCCACCAGAAGTAGCTTGAAGTCTTCAACGTTGATGGAGTTAAAGTTTTTAAACAGCTCAAAGCCGGTAGCTGCGAACATCGTCGGAATGGCAAGGAGGAACGAAAACTCTGTAGCGGCAGGTCTTTTCATTCCTAAGACCATTCCTCCTATTATGGTTGCGCCGGAGCGGGAGGTTCCGGGAACCATTGCAAGGGATTGAAAAAGGCCGATTCCCACTGCTTTAAGATAACTTACTTTTTCAGGCTCTGAGATGTGGTGCTCTTTTTCGTTATGGAGGAGCTCCACCAGTATGAAGATAACACCCCAGATTATCAGCATGGAGGAAACAACAACGGGATTGAATAGATTTTCAATGTAGTGGTGGAGTGCTAAACCCAGTATTCCGGTAGGTATAAAGGCAGCTATGAGCTTTTTCCAGAGCTCCCAGCTTTTGGTGAGCTTTTCCCTGTATATGAAAACAACGGAGAGAATTGCTCCAAGCTGAATGGCTATTTCAAAGGTCTTTTCAAAAGCGGTCTGTTTAAGGCCCAAAATGTGAGAGGTGAGTATCAGGTGGCCGGTTGAGGAGACGGGAAGAAACTCTGTCAGTCCTTCAACTATTCCCATTATGACTGAGTCTGTAAAAGTCATGAATCATCCCCCTTCAGGTGGTCGTAGCCCTTTTTAGGAAGGAGCTTCCCGTTTCCATAGACTCCGCTTCCTTCAGAGACTTTCCCTATTTGTTTGAAGCCGATTTTTCGGAGCTCCCCCTCTTTATCTTCTGGAGCCGTAATTATAAGCTCGTAATCCTCCCCTCCAAAGAGGGCGAATGAGAGAGCTCTCTCTTTTCCGCAGTAGTTTATCAGGTTTTCTGATATTGGGATAAGGCTCAAATCTACATCTATCCTTACGCCAGAGGCCTCTGAAATAGTGTAAAGGTTGAAAACGAGGCCGTCGCTTACGTCTGTTCCGCACTTAACTCCTAAAGAGAGAGCTCTCTGACCTTCTCTCAAACGGGCCGTAGGGTTTAAGAACCTGTTTACAAGGTATGAGTCAGTAATTTCTCCATTTAAAAGCTGTTCAAGTCCGGCCTTTGCATCTC
The DNA here is from genome assembly GCA_015488335.1 of Thermovibrio sp. Lineage (GTDB taxonomy): Bacteria > Aquificota > Aquificia > Desulfurobacteriales > Desulfurobacteriaceae > Balnearium. The sequence goes on along the minus strand of WFNZ01000018.1, from coordinate 29,349 downwards.
CGAAAGTTCCTGTAACGAAGACAAGTTCTCCCGGCCTGGCAGAATTCCTCAGCATAAAACCGCTTTTTGCTTTACCGGTCAAAAAGAGGTCAAAGAAGAGGTTTTCGCTTCTGACTGTATCACCACCGACCAATGAAAGGCCGTAATCTGAAAGGGCAGAGCGGATTCCGTTGTAAAGCTTGTCAAGGTCGGGTTCAGAGAAAGAGCTGTTAACTCCGAGAGTTATAAGGGAGAAGAGGGGAGCTCCGCCCATTGAGGCAATATCGCTGACAGAAACAGAGACAAGTTTCCTTCCCAGATAGAAAAAGAGATCGTCTACCAGAGATTTCCAGCTGAGAAGGAAATGGGAATTTTCTACCAAAGCGTCACATGTAAGAAGAAGTTTCTCTGAACCTAAGGTCACAACGGCAGTATCATCCCCTATACCCACATCAATATCTGGTAGTTTTTTGAAAAGACGGGAGATTTTGGAGATGAGCTCAAACTCACTTAAGCTCATCTATCTTCTCCGGCTTCAGGTAACAGATACTCCCCTTTTTAGAGACCAAAGCAAGAACTCTTACCCTTTTTCCCCTGTCTGTTAAAGGGTCAAGTCCACCTGTTCCAGACAGGTAGATACAGCCGGTTGAATCGGTAATACAGACGTCGGAACGGGTTGTACCGGGGTTTCTGCAATCTGCCGGGCAGCTCCACCCTCTGTAAGTTCCTTCAACTACAACTTCTTTTCCAGACAGTGCAGGACAGTTTTTCAGGATTTCACCTACGGTAAATAGCCTTACCCTGGCCTCGCCATTTACGTTAACAGTTGCACAGCCAGATAGCAGTGTAAGAAATATCAGAACAAAAAGCCTTTTCATACTCCTACTCCAGAGATAAGTATTCAGTTAGGAAGTTGTCCCAGTAGGTTCCAGCAGCAAAGGGATTGTAGTAGCCGCTAACCTGCTTATTTCCAAAGGTGCAGGTTACGGGAGTCTCGGCAGTATAACAGCCGTATCCAGATTGATTTGCTTCATCTGGGTTGGCAGGGAAGTAGACGGAGATACCGTGAAGGTCTTTACCGTCGCTGCCAGGTATAACCGTTTTGTATAAGGAGTCTATTACGTTAACAATGTCGGCAGCTTCAGGATATTTGTCTGAAAGCTGAGATGCAAAGGAGTAGAGATCAACGTAGTAGTAAGAACAGTTCTGATTGTTTTCTGAGCAGACAACCTGCTGGGAGGAGCTCCTTGCAGACTGGAAGTCGGGGAATGTGTCTGAATTTAGATCGTAGTAGAACCTGTTCAGGTCGCCGGCAATTCTCTCAACGTTATCTTTAGAGAAGAGGGTAAGCGTAAGGGTGGAATCGGTGCTAAGAGAGGAATAGGCCTCTTTATAGGCATCAACTATGGCCTTTCCAAACTGCTGAGGAGTTGAATTGGGGTTGGAAACGAGGTATGAAAAAACTCTCGTATAATCCCAGCCAGTTCCAGGCTCTTCGTTCTCTGAGGCCACAAAGTAATCAGCAAAATCTTTAATGTCGTAGAGGACCTCTTCCATGCCCATTAAACATTCGTCAAAGCCAATCAGACTGAAGTTTATCCCTTCTGAATTAAGGTCTGACAGGACTTTTCTAAGCTGGAACATAAGGAGAAGGGAGGAGTCTGTGTCGTCAATGGCTGCTGATCTGCTTCTCCATCCATCTCCGTGATCCCAGAGGATTAAGGCAACGTTCTTTGCAGGGTATAAGTTATAGTATTGTTCTACAAAGTTCTTAAGAGTCTGATAGTCGCCTGAATCTACTTCGTAATTCAGAGGTTGAGAGGTCAGATCCCCCGTTGTATCGGAGCTCTCTGAAATCTGATCCGTTCCCGTTTGAAAGTCTGTGAGGACAACTAATTTTACCTGAGGGGTAAACTTGACTGAGGCCATCTCCTTCAGGTCTTCCGATGCAAATGAGTTTAAACTGTTATCAGCAGCCATGTAGACCAGGATGAGCCACTGTCTGTAGTTAACTTTCTGACAGCTATCGGCTGTGCACAGCTCTACAGACCGATCTTCCGGGTGGTACTCTACAGAGTAAGTTTTTCCGTTGGACTGGAGCTCTACCCTAACGTCTTCTCCGTTTTGAACGGCATCGGTGAGGGACTCACCTGAAGGGAGATTAGAGTTTAAAACCTTAATACCGGAGAAGTTAAGCGTTTTAAAAGTTCCCTCTGTATCTCCGGCCATCCCGTGGATAAACCTGGCAAGAATATCTCCAATCTGGGAGCTGGACGATAATTTAAAAGGAGTTACTGTTTCGTTGTTTTCCCTGAGGGTATAATCTCCCAGTTCAAGGTTATTTACAAAAAAGGTGACGTGAACTGGAAGAGTTGAAACCTTTAACTGGAACTTACCTTCTGCATCTGTATACGTACAGTAACCGCTGTCTGTACAGACTTTCAGTCCTTCTACATAACTTGAGAGAAACTGGCCGGAAATTGATACACCACCTGAGGAGTTACTACCACCTCCACTGCCACCCCCTCCACAAGCAGGAAGAAGAAAGAAGAAAAGTAAGAAAAGCAGTCTAAGTTTTCTCACGTAAACCTCCTAAAGCTGACAACTGCACGGCTGGAATCTTATCAGGTCTTTTGGGGATATTCCCTTAACAGATTTAAGACCGAACTCTATTACGCCCTTTTTTGAACCCTGGCGGAAGATGGTAATTCCCTTAACTTTGAGCTTATAGCCAAGGAGAAAAACGTGTTTAACGTCTTCAACGGTTGCGCTCTCTCTCATGTTTACAGTTTTAGAAACGGCGTTATCTACATGTTTCTGGAATGTGGCCTGAACCCTTACGTGCCACTCAGGGGGAACGTCTAAAGCGGTTACAAATAGCCTCTTTACTTCATCTGGGATACCGGGAACGTTCTGAATGCTCCCTGTTTTAAGGACTTCAAGGAGCTGTTCATCTGAAAGGATATTTCCGGCGTACTTGAGGAAGAGTGGCTCTATCTGAACAGCCGGCTTACCGTCAAGGATCCGTTTAACGTAAGCAACGGCAAAGAGGGGCTCTATGCTGGGCGTTGTTCCGGCTATCATGCTGATGGTTCCCGTTGGGGCTATGCTCGTTCTGGTTGCGTTCCTTACCTTTTTTCCCCTGTAGATACTCTTTTCTATGTTGGTGAAGCTTCCCTTTTCTTCTGCGAGCTTTACGGAGGTTTCAAAGGCTTTTCTGTTTATGAAGGCCATAAGTCTGTCTGCAAGTTTTAGTGCTTCTTCGGAGTTGTAGGGGATTTTCAGTTTTATGAGGAGCTCCGCCCAGCCCATAACCCCAAGGCCAATTTTCCTGTTACCCTTCGCCATTCTCTCTATTCTTTCGTCGGGGTATTTGTTGACGTCTATAACGCAGTCTAAGAACCTGACTGCCGTCTCAACGGTTTCTCCCAGCCTTTCCCAGTCAACAGAGCCATTCTTCTCAAAGTGGGAGAGGTTTATTGAACCTAAGTTGCACTCCTCGTAGGGAAGGAGAGGAACCTCACCGCAGGGGTTTGTGGCCTCAATCTTTCCGATTTCAGGGGTTGGGTTGTGGCGGTTTATCTCGTCTATGTAGAGGATTCCCGGGTCTCCACATTCCCAGGCGGATCTTGCTATAAGGTCAAAGAGATCCTTTGCACTTACTCTTTTCCAGACTTTTCCATTCCTCGGGTTTATGAGCTCTACTTCTCCGCCGGTTTTAACCTTTTCAAAGAAGGAGTCTTCGCAGGCAACTGAGATGTTGAAGTTCTGAAAGCTCTTCTTGTCAAGCTTTGCAGTTATGAACTCTTCAACGTCTGGGTGGTTGTAGGAGAGGACGCCCATGTTTGCTCCTCTCCGTTTTCCTCCCTGCTTTATGGCATCTGTTGTGCAGTCAAAGACCCTCATAAAGGAGACGGGGCCTGAGGCCTTTCCGTTTGTTGAGCGGACGATGTCTCCCTTCGGCCTTAAGTGAGAGAACGAAAACCCTGTTCCTCCGCCGGTTTTCTGTATCTTGGCCATGAGGGAGAGGGTGTCAAATATCTCCTCTATGGAGTCTTCAACGGGAAGGACGAAGCAGGCTGCAAGCTGGCCCAGTTCGGTTCCGGCGTTCATGAGGGTGGGAGAGTTTGGAAGGAAGTCAAGGCTGGTCATAAGGGTGTGGAACTTCTCCTCCCACTCCCTCACCTTTGAGACGGGGCCGTAGAGGAGCTCCGCCTGTGCAACTCCCCTTGCAACCCTCTCAAAGAGCTCCTCTGGAGTTTCTCCCGGCCTCAAGTAGCGGGCCTTCAGTATCTCAAGTGCCGTTTCGCTGAGCTTCAGCATCAGGAGAGCTCCTCTATAGCCTTTTCAATATCTTTCGGTTTTTCAACGCTTAAAACCTTTAAGTTCTTGTCTATCTTCCTTATAAGACCTCTTAAAACGTTCTTGGGGCCGATTTCGTAAACCCTGTCAACTCCCATCTCGGCCATCTTTCTAACGTCTTCAACCCACCGGACGGGGGAGAAGACCTGCCTATAGAAGGAGTCCTTTATCTCCTCTGGTTTCCTTATAAGCTCAACGTCGGCGTTGTTGAGTATCGGAACCTCTGCCCCTCTGAACTCCATACTCTCCATCAGCTCTTTCAGCTTTTCGGCTGCCGGCTTCATAAGCTCTGAGTGAAAAGGAGCTGAAACGGCAAGGCGCACAATTCTTTTAGCTCCAGCTTCTTTTAGTTTCTCCTCGGCTTCTTCCAGAGCCCTTATCTCTCCTGAAATTACAGTCTGCTCCGGCGTGTTGTAGTTTGCAACCTGAACAAAACCGCTCTTTACAGTCTTCAGAATCTCATCAACGGTCTCTGCAGGAATTCCTATAACGGCGGTCATTCCACCAACTCCGGGAGGAACTGCCTCCTGCATAAACTCACCCCGCTTCCTGACAAGGAGAGCTCCCTCTGAAACGGAGAAGACCTTTACAGAACCGGCAGCTGAGAACTCACCCAAGGAGTGGCCGGCAACTAAAATAGGTTTCTCTTTTATTCCAGCCCTTTCAATCACCTTTAGAACGGCCATGCTGACCGTAAAAATTGCAGGCTGGGCGTTGTAGGTAAGGGTAAGCTCAGATTCAGGAGCTTCAAAACAGAGTTTTTTAAGGTCAACTCCTGCTCCCTCAGAGGCCTCTTCAAACACCTCCCTTGCCTCTGGGAATGATTCGTAAACCTCTTTCCCCATACCGGGATACTGGGAGCCCTGACCGGGAAAGACAAAAGCAACGGCCATTGAAAACCCTCCAGGAACTTTTGTTTTAGTATACCAGTTGATTTCGGGCGATAAGGAGAGCTCCCACGGCACCGCTGAACTCACCCAAGCGGGCAAGTTTCAGTGAGAAATCTCTGGCAGGCTGAGGGAAGGCAATTTCCTTTGTTTTTCTCTCAACTTTCTCTAAAAGCTCAGGGTAGTGGGTAGGAATTCCCCCTGAAAGGGCGACAATGTCGGGGTTAAAAAGGTGGAGAAGGTTCATAAGGCCTAACGAGAGATAAGAGGCCATTTCTGAGAGAGCTCTAAGAGCAGCTTTTTCCCCTTTTTTTGCTCGCTCTATCACTTTAAATGAAGATATGCTCTCTCCTGTTTCCATGTGGTAGAACCGCTCAAGGCCGTAAGACGAAACGTAGGCCTCAAGACATCCTCTCCTCCCGCAGTGGCAGAGCCAGCCCCCCTTTTCAACGACCATGTGGCCCACTTCCATTGCAGAGCCTGAAGCTCCAAGGAGGGGTTTTCCGTCTATTACGGCTCCACCGCCAAGCCCCGTTCCTAAAGTAAGGCAGATGAAGAGGGAGCTCCCCCTTCCCACCCCCAAGCTGTATTCTCCGTAGGCGGCAGCTGTTGCGTCGTTTACGATAGAAACGGTAGAGGCGGTTCTCCTCTCAATTTCACTTTTGAGGGGAAGATCTTTAAGGAACTTGAGGTTGGGAGAATCTGTAACAACTCCTCTTTTCACGTCTACAAGGCCGGCAACGACAATACCCACCCTGCGGGCTTTCTCACGGATTACCGCTTCTGAGATGAGATTGAGGAGCTCCTCTGTGCTTTCTGGAGTTTTTTCCTTCCAGTTCCTCTCTCCATCTGTAAACTTCACGAACGTTCCGCCTATATCAATACCCAGGCTCAACCCCAGTCCTCCCAGAAGTTAAGCTCCTGAAAAATTGAATTTTTCCTCTCAATTTCTTCAAGCTTTTTGTAGTCAACCTTTCCCGTTTCAACCATCTTTAATAGCTTTGAGAAGTTATTTATGTGCTCTCTTAACCGTCTTTCTGCGTAAGCTCTGGCCGTTTTAGTTGTTATGAGGAACGGCCAGTCGGAGCTCTGGGCTAAGAGGAGCTCCCTCAACATCTGGTTCAAAATTCTGGTATTTTCTGGAGTTTTTTTCAGTGTAGATTTCAGTCTGCTCAGAGTTTTGGCCATTCCTGTAAGGTGGTAGTAAATCCAGTCGTTATCTCCGTTGACCCAGACGTCAAAGTAGCCCCTGTCTCCCCAGGAGGAAACTGCAGGCTGAGTTTCAGGGTTTTCCGGGTATTTCTCAAGGTATTCCCTCAGGAGAACCGGCTTTATTACTCCGTATTCTTGGAAGTCCTTAAACAGGTAGTAGAGGAACTCGGGACCTTCAAACCACCAGTGGCCGAAAAGCTCTGCGTCAAAAGGAGCAACTATTAGAGGTTCCCTCCCCATAACTTCCTTTAAGTTCTCAGACTGTTTATCTCTGCAGAAGTGGAAGTGGTCTGCGTGAATCCTTACCCTCTCAAGGGCTTTCTCTCTGACGTAGGGTTCTTTCTCTCCAAGGTCAACGTCTCCCGTTATCCTGTAGTACTTAATTCCCGTGTAGGTTCTTGAACCGTCGGGGTTTATGTAAGGTTTAACGTAGTCAATGGGAAGGTCAAAACCGATATCCCTGTAGAAATCCCTGTACCAAGGATCTCCCGGATAGCCCTCTTTAGCACTCCAGACCTGTTTTGAAGACTCAGGGTCTCTGCCGAGGGCAACCCTTCCTGAAGGTGTGCAGACAGGGGAGTAGACCCCAAATTTTGGGAAAGGCTTTCCGTAGAGTAGGCCGTGGGAGTCTAATAGGAAAAACTCTATGCCGAATTCTTTAAGGAACTTCTCAACTCCCGGATAGTAGCCGCACTCAGGAAGCCAGATACCTTTTGGGGTTTTTCCAAAGTGTTTCCTGTAGTTTTTAACGGCAACTTTAACCTGTGTTTTCACAGCTTCTTCAACTCCCTGAAGGGCCGGCAGGAGACCATGGGTGGCACCGCAGGTAACTATCTCTATGAAGCCGGCAGATTCTAACTCAGAGTATGCTTTTAGAAGGTCTCTACCTAAAGAGGTGTAGAATTCCTTTACAGATTTGAACCGGCTGTTGTAGAAACGGGCAAGCTCATTGAAAACAGGCTCTTTTTCTGTCCTCTTTATCTCCTTTTCTGTAAGCTCAATGGTTCTATCAAGGTATTCCTCAAATTTTTCCTGGAGGAGAGGGTCTCTCAACATCTCACAGAGGGGTGGAGTAAGGGAGAGGGTTACCCTGAAGTTCATTTCTTCTTCTGCAAGGGAGTAAAAAGTTTTGAGGAGGGGAATGTATGTTTCTGATACGGCCTCAAAGAGCCAGTGCTCCTCGTGGAAGTAGCTGTACTCAGGGTGTTTGACAAAGGGGAGATGGTGGTGGAGGAAGAGGTAGAAGTAACCTTTAACCATTGTTTCCCCCGTAACCAACTCTTCCCTCAAAGCCGGAAGAGAGAATGGAGGGGAGGAGCTCCTCTGACATCTCTTCGGAAACCTCTATGGAAATTTCGTCTGAAGGGGCAACAATCGGATTTGACCTGAAAGTCTTACCGTTTACGATGAGTTCGGCAGTTAACTCTTTAAAGGGAGCTCTGACTCTCACGTAGTACCTTTTCCAGCCTATCTCAACGGGAACTTCTAAGGCGGGAGCTCCCTCAACGTAAACCCGCAAAATGCCTTTCTCTCCCTGAACGTTCCAGACCGCCAGAGAGAGCTCCGGGTTTACAGGAATGAGGGTTATAAACTCCTCTCTGTAGGCTGGAAGCGGCAGTTCTTCCGGCTCCGGTTTTCTCTCTTCAATCGGCTCTGCCTGAACGACGTTACTCGTAATGGGCTCCTCAACGGCAGACTTTTCGGCCAGAAGGAGCTCCCTCTTTAAAGCTTCAAGGAGCTCCCCCTTTCTCATCCTCCCCCTTCCTTTAAGGTTTATCTCTTTCGCAAGCCGGTAGAGTTCCCTCTTTGTCATTTTTTCAAGGTCTTCAACCTTTATTTCCAATTTCATTTCACTTTCCCCTCAATCAGGTTTTCGTAAAGCCTCATATACTTAAGGGCAGAATTGTTCCAGGAGAAGTCAATTCCCATAACGAACTGTCTTAAACGGGCAAACCTGCTGCGGCTGTTATAGTAAAAGTCTACAGCCTTCTTTACGGCTTTCAGGAAAGCCTCTGGAGAGAACTCTTCAAAGAGGAAACCATAACCTCCCGGCTTGTCAACGTCGCGAACAGTGTCTGCAAGGCCTCCTGTTTTCCTTGCAACAACCAGCGTTCCATACCTCATGGCAATCATCTGGTTCAGTCCGCAGGGCTCGTATAGAGAGGGCATGAGGAGATAGTCTGCCGAAGCGTACATCTTTCGGCTTAGAGGTTCATCGTAAGCAACCTCAACGAAAATGTTGGGATACTTACCCTTTATGGAGTTAAAGAAACTGTTGTAACCGGTGTCTCCAGTTCCTAAAATGGCAAAGTTTGCAGGAAGGGAGGGGAGCTCCTCCATAGACTCCATAATCAGGTCAATCCCTTTCTGCTTTGCAAATCTTCCTATAAAGATAAATAAGGGTTTTTCCTCTCCTGAAAGCCCAGTTTCCTTTAGAAAGAGCCGTTTATTCTCCTCCTTTCTGGAAACAGTGTTCTCACTGTAGTTTACGTAGATGTAGGGATCCGTTTCAGGGTTCCAGACGTCGTAGTCAATCCCGTTGAGTATTCCAAAAAGTTTGTAGCTGTACTTCTTTAGAACACCGTCAAGGCCGTAGCCAAACTCGGGTGTAGTTATCTCTCTTGCGTAGGTGGGGCTTACGGTATTAACCGCGTCGCTGAAGATAATTCCACCCTTCAGGAAGTTGACCTTGCCCCAGAACTCAAGGGCCTCCATGTTGAAAAGTTCCCATCCAAGGCTCAACCTTTCTACGGCCTCTTTCGGGAAAATACCCTGATAGGCCAGGTTGTGAATGGTCTGAAGTGTTTTTACTTTTAGTCCCTTTTTACTGATAAGGACAGGCGTAAGGGCAGTCTGCCAGTCGTTGGCGTGAACAACGTCGGGTTTGAAAAACCCCTCTTCTATCAGTTTAACAACTGCCCAGCAGAAAGTTCCAAACCTTACGTCGTTATCAGGATAGTCACCCTCAGGGGTTCCGTAGAGGTAGTCCCTTCCAAAAAGGTGGTCGTTCTTAAGGAAGTAGTGGGAAACCGAGTTTGAGACCTTATAGACCTCAAAATCAAAGTTTCCTGCACCGACGGAAACGGAAACTTTCTTCCCTGTGGGAACAATTCCGAACTTCTCTAAATCAACTGTTCTGTAGAGGGGCATTACAGACTTTACGTGAACTCCTATCTCTGAGAGGGCTTTAGGGAGTGAAGCTGAAACGTCTGCAAGTCCTCCGGTTTTTGCAAACGGGTATATTTCACTTGATAGGAAAAGAACCCTCATAGCAGCACCTCTCTGAGAAACCTTGCCGCCGTTTCCGGCGTTGTTGGGTTGATCACGTAGCCGCTGCCCAGCTCAAAGCCTGCGTGGACTGTAATTCGGGGCATTATTTCCAGATACCAGTGGAAGAAGAGCTCCATTCCGGAGAAGTAGTTGGGTCTTTCGGGAAAGGGACGGACTGGAGGAGACGTGTGAATGAAGAAGTTGTAGGGCGGGTTGACAAGTGTTTTGTAGAGCTTTCTCAGTGCCATTCTTAGGGCATCTGAAAGGAGATAGAGGTCGGAGTCTGAAATTTGAGAGAAGTCGGACTGGTGATACTTGGGAGCTATACGGATCTGGAAAGGAACCAGTGAGGCAAAGGGGCAGTAAACAACGAACCTCTCGTTCTCGTAAACAACTCTAACCGTTTCGTTGAGCTCGTAACCGATTTCATCACACAGGTAACAGCGGCCTTTCTCCCTAAAGAACTTCCTTGACTGGGAAACAACGGTATCAATCAGTTTAGGTATTCGGGGAGTGGCAATTATCTGTGAGTGGGAATGGGTTAGAGAAGCCCCAGCTTCCCTTCCGTAGTTTTTAAAGATTAATACGTATTTTATACGGCTGTCTCCGTAAAGGCTCCTCATTCTCTCCCTGTAAACGTAGAGAAGATCTCTCATCTCCTCTACGGTAAAGTTGTGGGGGTGTTTAAAGTGGTCGGGGGTGTCTATAACCACTTCGTGGGCTCCAAAGCCTCCGGCGGCATCGTATATGCCAGCTCTAAACGGTTCAACCGGGTTCTCTATTCTGAAGGCGGGATACTTGTTGGGAACTACCCTTACCTTCCAGCCGGGAGTATCTGGGGCTGTGCCCGGTTCCCTCAGGGCAAATATCTCGTGGGGTGAGAGGTATTCTTTCCCCGGCTCAAAGGGGCACTTTGACGGGTCGCTCTTTGATGGGTAGGTGTGGGGAGGGTAGTCGTGTGGGCGTCTCTCCCTTTCAGGAGCCACAACGCTCCAGGTATCCCACAGGTAGTTGTATCTAAGCTCAGACATCTTTTACCTCTAAATCAATTGTGAGAGAGAAGGATTCTCTAAAGGTGAAAACAAGGCCGAAACAGTGGCCCTGAACTGTTAGCTCTGCTCCCTTTTCACTCTGGCTTACAGTTTCTACAGGGTAGTGGAGAAGGGTAAAGGGAAGAGAAGAGGTAAGTGCAATCTCCTTTCCAAGGCCAGTATCCTCTATCTTCAGCACTTTACCATCTGAATTAAATTTAAAGCCGCCGGGGTTGAGGAAGTGGAAGTTGAACTCAAGGATGTGGAGGAGCTCCCCTCCAAAATCGGTTTTAAAGCGTTCTGAGAAGGCAAGCCTGTTCCCTTTCAGGGAAAATTCTTTACGGAGCTCCGCCGGAAACTTCCTGCCGTAGTAGATTCCACCACTCCTTTTAAGAACCAGTTTTTCACCTTCAAGACTTACAGAGTAGGGAGTATTGGCAAAGTCGGAAAGCTCCCTGAAGCTTTCCCTGAAAAAGGTTTCCCCGTTAACATCATCCGTAAAGTGAGAGACGAAGGAACCCCTTAGGTGCCAGTCAAAGGCCAGTTTTTTCCTTATCTCCTCAGGAATCTTAAGGGACCTTTCGTGAATTGTGGAGATTCCTCGGGAGCTCCCTTTTTCTCTTTCCACTCCCATGAAGTAGTGGTAACCTTCCCTGTGGCGAGAGATTACGTTCTGGTAGTTGAATCTCTCCTTTTTAAGGGAGAGCTCTCCTAAAATTCCGCCTTCCTTTGGAAAAACAACGGCAAAGATAGTTTCAGATGAAAGTATCCCTTCCTGGTAGCCGTCAAAGTTAACGTCTTCAAGTTTTACGTAGCCATCTTCCTTTTCAGACTCTCCCTGAGCGGTCAACAAAAAGCGCCAGAAGTTGTCCCTCAGGTTGGGAAGGTAGATTCCACCGAATATGCCGTGCCAGAAAACGTCGTTGCACTGGGCTTTTGCCAGATTATCTCTAAAGTGTTCAGAGTCTTCATCTCTCAGTGAAAGGTCAAGCATCCTCTTGTGCATGTAGTTGCTCTCGGGGTATTTAACGAAGAAGTTTTTCCAGATGCTCCCTCTAACGAACTTTTCAATGTAAGTTTCAAGACCTTTCTCTTTTAGAAAAGACTCAAGCTCTTTCAGTTCCTTAAACCTTTCTGGTGGGAGTGCCCACTCTCCCATTTCGTAGTAGGAAGCCGTCGGAAGGTAAGCTATACCTAAAGGCTTTTCCCGTTTAACATTCTCATAGAAGAGTTCCATCTCAATCTCTCCAGATTTAACTAAAGAGAGAAACTCCTTGAGCCAGCCCTTCTCATAAACCCAGCTGTAGGTTCCCGGCCAGATGCCGAACTTTTCACCGTCGTCAAATAGGGTTCTGCTCCCCCAGGCAGACTTAAGGTAGTCAGCCGTATCTGAAGGGGGTTTAAACGGAACTAAGTAACGGAGTTTTTTGTCTATGGGAAAAACCTTAAGGATTTTTCCCTCGCTCTCTGTCAGGAAGTAACCGCCAAGCTGGTTCCTTTCAAAGCCGGCACAGATGAAGTGGTAGTCATCAACAACTACATACTCTATTCCGCAATCAACGATATCGCAGATAACCGAGTCATCCCAGACCCTCTCTGTAAGCCACAGTCCTTTTGGTTTCTGGCCAAAAAGTTCAAAAATGAGGTTGTTCAGCTTCTCTATCTGGTAACGGCGCCAACGGGAAGGCAGGGAGACGAGAACAGGCTCGTAGTAGCCGGCTGTAAAGAACTCTACCCTCCCTTCCTGGGCCATGGACCCGAGAAGCTCCACCACCTCAGGGTAGTTCTCAGCCACATACTCAAGAAGCCAGCCGCTGAAGTGGACGGCAAATTTAAAGCTCTTTACAGGGTAAACGGCCTCTATAAAAGGTCTGTAGGCCTTTTTAACTGCTTCATCAACTATGTGTTTAAAGTTCTCTACAGGCTGGTGGTTGTGAACTCCAAACAGAAGTTTCGCCATACCTAAACTATCCAGTCGGTTTCAAAGTCTTTAGAGAGCTCCAAAACGCCGTAGGTAAAGTGGGGAGCCTCTTCAACAAACTTCCTATTTAGAAAGAGCTTAACAGCAAGCTTAAGCCTTTCTGCTTTCTCAAAACAGGAATAGGGAATGGCTATCTCAAGAACTTTCTTTAAAGCGGCTTCTGTTCCTTTACACTCAGGGGTCGTTCCCCTGTTATCTGAGAACTTGAAGGAAAACTTCTGGAGCTCCTTCCCCTCAAGTTCAACTATCAGTTCAAAGTTTCTGTTCAGGAACTTTTCCCAGTTTCCGTCAATCCTTAGGTATAGGTTTCCCTCCTCATCGTAGCCGTAGTAGAGCTTCTCCATAACAAAAGAGGTGGTCTCCATAGTTGAGAACTCAAGTAGGTCAATCTCTCCCGCCAGCAGCCACTCGTAGTAGTTTGTAACTTCTCCGTCTATAATCGGCTTAACATAACCTTTCGGCGGCTTTGACTTTTCACCGGTAAATTTTTTGATGGGAGATAGAAGTTCGTGGGGGATGTCAACTCCAAGCTCTCTGTAGACGGCTATGAGGTGGCTTCTGAAGAGTCTGTCAAAATCATGGGAGAAGGGGGAGTAATGGCCTTTCCCGAACCACCAGAACCAGTCGCTACCCTCTGCAATCAGAAGGTGCTCTTTAACGGCTACATCACCGTTTCTCCTTTCAAGCTCCAGTTTTGTGGTTCCAAGGAGCTCCCAGGCCCTGTTCTTCTCGTTATCTCCTATCCAGGTGAGGAAGTTACCACCTATCCAGCTTCCCGGGAATAATCTTGAAAGTTCCCTCTCCGGCTCAAGTTCTGAGGGTAAAACGGTTTCTATCCAGGTAGAGTCTGAAATAGCGCTGTAAAGTGATTCTCTAAACTCGTAACCGTTGTTATCATAAAACTCCCAGCAGTTCTCACCGTCTAAAACTACAGAAACAACAGATGAGGAGTAGCTATCTGAGATATTTTTCAGCCTCTTTACAAAGTCTTCTGAAGCCTGAGAGGGATCCCAGCCTTTGTAGACAAAACCTATAAGGTCGCTAAGCTCCCTGTCTCTGAAAAAGAGCTTAACTCCTTTAAAAGAGTAGACCTTGTAGAGGGGCTCCCTCGTTCCCCAGCGCTCCTCTAAGGAGCGGAAAAGTATCTCTTCATCGGTTGCAGTCCAGCCAATTCCTTTATGGGACAGAAGCTCTAAAACATCTTCACTTACAGCTCCCTCTGAACACCAGATGCCCTTCAAGTTCCCGAAACGCTGCCTGTGGAAGGAGAGAGCTCTCTCAATCTGAACCTCTGCATCGTCTCTGAAAGAGACGTGTAAGGCCGGAAGCTTCACCTCAGGAGTTGAGACTTTTGCAACTTCCATATTTAAGAGGAGAGGGAGAATGGGGTGGTAGAAAGGAGATGTTGTCAGCTCAACCTGTCCTATCTTAGAAAGATTCCTGTAGATAGGAACAATTCTGCCTGTGAACTTAAGGAGCTCCTCTATCAGTCTTAACTTCTCATCTTCAGAGAAGGCCGAACCTTTATCTATAAGTTTTCTTACCGTTTCATTTTCAGATTTTAAGTAGTTCCCACACCAGGAGAGGAGAAAAAGAACCTGAAGGTTTAAAAAGTCCTGATTTGTAAGGTTTTTACAGAAATCCCTCTTTTTATTCCTCTGAAACCTCACAGAGAGCTCTTTCAAAAAAGAGAAAGGAGAGAAGAGTTTAGGAGAACCTGAGAAAAAGATCTTCACAAGGTAAGACTTCTCTTCAAGGGAGAGCTCCTTAACAGGTTTTGACATTAGAGTTAGAAAACGGCATCTCGCTCTTCCAGATGCGTATTCTTCAATCTGAGCAATAAGGGAAGGTGTAAGATTAAAAACTGCCTTTATTTGTGGAAACTTGCTCAGATGCCAGGGCATATCGTAGTAATCTTTTATGGCGTGAAGGAAAACCCACGGAAGCTCATATTCACCTGTAAGGCCATTTTTGTAAACGGGCTGGTGCATGTGCCACAGGAAAACTAATTTCACTCTCCCTCCTCAATCCAGCTTCCAACCAGCTTCTTGTAGTGTTCAAGGAGCTCCTCTCCCTTCTCTCTGCTTTCAGACTGAACGAAGATGTGGAGCTTATCTGTGAACTGATCGGGGATGAAGAGTATCCAGTCTCCATCTGTAAATATCTTGACACCGTCAATGAATGAAGCGTTTTTCTCCATTGCCTCCTCAGAAAGCTTCCTCATGAGCTTTGCCTTTTCGGAAGAGGGGCAGTTGACGATGATGTGGTTAAAGTAGAAGTCAGGTATCTCTGAAAGGAGCTCCGAAACGGTCTTTCCGGCGTAAGAGAGGAGCTCTAAGAACTTTATACTGGAATAAACGGCATCTGGAGAGTAGGAGAACTCAGGAAAGATAAACCTTCCGTTCAGGTCTCCAACGAAGTAGTACCGGTTCAGTAGCGTAGGCGAAAGGCCTCTGAACTTACCTCTCTCAACAGATACGTTTTTCAACTCTCTGTCAAGAATTGATGGGCAGCTTACCGGAACGTAGGCTTTAACCGGTCTGCTAACCGCTTCATCTATGAGCTTCAGGAACAGAAGAGTCAGAACGTGGTTATTGATAACCTTTCCTGTGTCTGAAACTACTGTAAGTTTTTCTCCGCTCGGGTGAATTATGAAACCGACGTTTGAATCTGTAGACTTAAGGATTTCGGGAACGTCTTTAAGGGCTTTTGCCTTTACAAGTGGATACTGCATCAGTTTCTCTTCTGACTCGTAGGAGTTGAGAATGATTGAGTTGACCTTGAAGTGGGCAAGGAGCTCCGGGTAAACTTCAGAGAATATACCGTTCATCAGGTCAACAACAACGTTGAACCGGGGCTGGCGTATCTTGTCGTCTATCTTTTCCTTTATGGATTCCACGTAATCTAAGATTTTGTAAGGCTCCTCCTTTATCTGTCCCACCTCAGATGGACTCACCCTCCTGAAGCGCTCCCTGAAGAATACCCTCTCAATCGCCTTCTCTTTTGACGTATCTATTGGTATTCCCCTCTCGTCAAAAAAGAGAATGTCTGTATGGCCGGGAGTTTCAGAAGAGGTCTCAAAGTGAACGCCGGCAAGAACTTCTCCGTTCCTCAAAAGGAACCTTCCGGCAGGGCTGGGGAACTTCCTCAGATCAACAACGTTAACCCCTACAGAGAGAAGACCTGAGAGGAATGCCCTCTTTATCATCCGGGAAGCCCTGTGGTAGTCTCTACTGGTGTAGACAACGGCCCCTTCAGGCAGGGTCGTTCCAAGGGCAGCCCCGAGCTTTGCGGCAAGCTCGGGGGAGAGTTCCACGTTTATCCTTCCAGAGATCCTCCCCCCTTCAAAGATTGAGCGCTTCCACCTCTCTCCCCACACAAGGTTTGAGCTGACAATTGAACCGCTCTCAACAAACTTTTCTGGCCAGATAACAACGTCTTTCTCAATCCTTACATCGTCTTCTATCTTTACCTTCTCGGCAATAACGGCACCTTTCAGTGCCCAGACTCTTGAGCCTATGTCTACCTTGTTACAGATAACGCAGTTCCTCAGCTTTGCGTCATCACCAATGCTTACGTTCTCCCAGAGCACAGAGTCCTTTATCTGACATCTCTTCCCAACTTCTGTTCCACTTCCTATGCAGCAGTTCTCAAGGGTAGTCCCTTCGCCTATTGAAACTTCTTCCCCCAGAACGACCATTCCCTTAACTTTTACAGATTCAGGAACATCCGCCTCTCCCTGGAGGAAGAGAACTCCCTCAGGGAACTTAACTACTTCCCCTGAAATCTGGAGCTTGACTTTTCCGGCAAATATGTCCCTGTGAACTTCTCTATAGGCGTCGGGATTTCCAACGTCTTTCCAGTAGCCTTTGGCCTCAAAGCCGTAAAGAGTGATTCCCTTTTCCATAAGGAGAGGAAACAGGTCTTTACTGAAGTCAAAGGGGACGTTTTCAGGGATAAAGTCAAGAATTTCCGGCTCAATTACGTAAATACCCGTGTTAATTGTATCGCTGAAAACCTCTCCCCAGCCTGGCTTTTCAAGGAACTTTAGTATCTTTCCCTCTTTATCCTTTATCACGATTCCGAACTGGAGAGGGTTGGGAACAGAGGTTAGAGTTATTGTGAGTTTTGACTTTTTAAATTCGTGAAAGCCTACTATCTCATGAAGGTCAAAGTCGGTTATTACGTCTCCGCTTACAACTATGAACGTCTCATCAAGGTAGTTCTGGGCTTTCTTTACAGCTCCGGCAGTTCCGAAATCGGCCTCAGGAAGAACGTAGGTTATCTTTGCCCCTATTCTCTCCCCGTTTCCAAAGTAATCCTTTATCACTTCAGGCTTGTAGTAGAGGAGAATCACAATGTCCTCTATTCCAAGGGCCACTAACTCGCGCATTATGTGTTCCATCATGGGAACGTTGACAACAGGCAACATGGGCTTCGGCCGGGAACTTGTTAGGGGCTGAATCCTGGTGCCGAAGCCCCCCGCCATCACAACTGCCTTCACGCCTCCTCCCTGTAAAGGTGTTCTCTGGTGAGTGGGAAACCGGACTCGCCGGTGGGGTGGGTTTTAACCAGGAGAGTCTGGTAGAGGCCTATCCTTCCCGTTAAGAACTGGTAGGCACTTGAGGCCATGTAGAGGCGCCAGATTCTAAACTTCTCCTCTCCTGCAATCTGAACGGCCTTCTCGTAGTTCCTCTCAAGGTTTTTTACCCAGTGCATAAGCGTTAGGGTGTAGTGTTCCCTTAAACACTCAACGTCTCTAACCTCAAAGCCGGCCTCTTCGGCCTTTTCAACGGTTAGGTAGATGGGGAGGAGCTCCCCATCAGGGAAAACGTACTTCCTGATGAACTGGGAAGGGGGTTTTCCGAACTCTTTATAGTTTGAGCTTATTGCGTGGTTGAGGAATATTCCGCCATACTTTAAAAGTCTATAGACCTGCTGGAAGTAGGTAAGAGCCCTCTTCTGGCCCACGTGTTCAAACATTCCAACGCTCACGATCTTGTCAAAGGTTCCCTCGCCAGAGAGCTCCCTGTAGTCGGCCAGAAGGACTTCACACTTCCCCTCAAGTCCCTCCTTTTTTATTCTCTCTTTTACGTATTCATACTGGTTTTTGCTTAAGGTTATTCCAAGGGCGTTTACTCCGTACTTTTTGGCGGCGTGGATTATGAGAGCTCCCCAACCGCACCCTATGTCAAGGAGCCTCTCTCCCGGCTTCAGCATCAGCTTCCTGCAGATGTACTCAATCTTCTGCTCCTGAGCCCTGTCTAAAGAGTCTGTGGGCTTCCTGAAGTAAGCGCAGGAGTAGACCATGTTTCTGTCTAAAAAGAGCTTGTAGAACTCGTTTGAGACGTCGTAGTGGTACTGGACGGCCTGTCTGTCCCTCTCTATGCTGTGGAGCTCCCCAGAGAGCTCCGCCCTGCACTTTTTATACTCCTCAAGGGTTGGAACCTGGCTCAGGAGCTTCCAGAACTTGAGCCTTTCGCTTAAGGGCTTAAACCTATCCATAACCCAGTCGGCAATGGGAAAGACCAGGTAGATGTCGCCTACGAGGTCTATGAGGCCGTAGATATAGCTCTCTGCCAGCGAGAGATCTGAGAAGGTGCTGAGGGCTTCCCTTAAGGCCCAGGGTTTGTTTATTCTTATTTTCAGCTTTTCCCCTTTCCCCCAGACCCGCTTCCCGTTCCAGAGCTCAACGGAAACGTCTTTTTCGCCGGGAACTCCCCTAAGGAGCTCTTCAACAACTTTCCTGTTCAGCCTTACCAGTTCCTCTTCACTGAGACATACCTCCATCTCTTCCCTCCTCAAGAAGCTGCCGCGCATACCGTTTACCTATCTCAACGGCTGGCTGGCCGTAAGGGTTTACCCCCATCAGTTTTGCCATAACAACCACTGCAACCATATAGGCCATAAACAGGTAGCCCATCTGGTATTCAGAAAGCTGGCTCAGCTCAAACCGAATTACCGGCCTACTTTTCTGTCTAAGAGCATAGAGAGTTCCTTCAAACTCTGCTCTCATGATCTCTCCAAGGGTTTTACCCCCTATATAGGGAAGAACTTTTGCACCTTCTGGCAGTTTCAGGTCTGAAGACCTTCTGTTGATGAAGAAAAGCTGGTAGAACTTGTCATCGGGGCCATCAACAAAGAGCTGAAGGATTGAGTGTTGAGAGGAAGTTCCTATCGCTTTAAGAGGCGTCTGCCCCTGGCCGTCCTTTCCTAAAGACTCTGCCCAGAGCTGGGCATACCACTCCGTAAACTCTGCCATGTAGGAGGAGTAAGGCATAACAACGGAGATTTTCCTTCCTGCTTTGTAGTGGAGATATTTTGAAGCGGCAATGTAGAAGGCCGGCAGTGGAGTAGCAATCAGGTCGTAAGCCCCTTCTAAAAAACGTTCAACGTTGTAGCCGGCAAAGTAAGCAGGGAGAAGGCCAACAGCTGTGAAAACAGAGAATCTCCCGCCTATCTCTTCAGGTATTTCAAGGAATGGAGATTTGAGCTCTTCCGATAGTTCCTGAAAGGCGTTTCCCCTATCTCCTACAAAAACTATCCTCTCCCCTGAAAGGAGCTCCTTCTCCTTTAGCTCCTCAAGTATCACGTTCATAAGAGAAACCGTTTCAAGGGTTTTTCCCGATTTACTGATGAAGGCAAAAGCTGTTTTGTCCCAGTCAATTCTGTTCAGGGTTTCAGACAGAAGGTCTGGGTCTATGTTGTCAAGGAACAGAAGTCGTGAGTTCTCCTTACCAACGGCCTGGTGGAGAGCTTTAGCTCCACGGGAAGAGCCTCCCATTCCAACTACAACGAGGGTTGAGAACTTCTCCTGAAGCCTCTCGGCCGTTTCCCTTATTGAAATCAGGTAGTTTCCTGTGGGGAGCTCCGTAAAAGGCATAACGGAAGGTTTCAGCAGGTTTTTGTAGTCAATCTCCTCAAGGAGAAGCTCGTAGTCAAGAAGCGGAAATCCAGAATCTTCAAAGAGAACCTTCATTCTCCCTCCCTCATCTTTTTATTACCGGGTAGATACACTTCCCGGTCTCTTTGTAGGAAATTATATTTTTCAGGGTCTTCATAAGAATTCTCATTATAGCTTCGTGGGTATTGTAGGCGTTGTGGGGAGTGAGTATTACGTTCTCAAACTGGGTGAGGGCAAAGCTCTCAAGCGCCTTCTTCAGAATTTCAGGAGAAACGTCCTTTTCTCCCCTGAAGATTATCAGCTCCTCTTCCGCCCAGACCTCCTCTCCCTCAAAGGTATCAAGGGCAACTCCATCTAAAATACCCTCCTTTAGAGCCCAGATTACTGCTTCGGTTTCAACAACGCTGCCCCTTGACGTGTTTATCAAATAGCTCCCCTTCTTTAGTAGCTTTATGTTCTCCCTGTTTATAAGGTGGTGGGTTGATGGAAGGTAGGGAACGTGGAGGGTGATAATGTCGGAATTCCTGAGAAGCTCCTCCAGAGGAACGTACCTCACACCAAACTTCTCAATCAGCTCTTCCTTAGGTTTTACATCGTAGGCCAGAACATTAAGGTCAAAACCGGAAAGGAGTTTGATAAGCCTTGAACCTATCCTGCCGGTTCCTATAACACCAACCGTTTTCCCCTCAAGGTCGTGTCCCCTCAGCCCTTCCCTACTAAATATCCCCCTACAGGTCCTCTCTAACGTTGGACGGAGTTTCCTTAAAAGGGAGAGAATCAGCATAAGGGTATACTCTGCAACTGTCTCCATTCCGTAGTCTGGAACGTTGCAGACTGCTATTCCCCTTTCAGAGGCGTAGTCAACGTCTATGTGGTCAAACCCAGTTGACCGGGTAGTTATCAGTTTAAGGTTTGGAAGTGAATCAATAACCTCCTTTGTTATTTTGGAGTAGATGAACACAGAGAGAACTTCAACTTCCTTAAGTTCTTTAAGGTCTTCTTTCTCAAGAGGCCTCTTCTCAAGCTTTACAACTTCTATTCCGTGGGGCGGGAGCTCCCTCTCAATAACCGGAATCTCCCAACCCTCAAGCTCAAAGAAAGCGGCTTTCATACCAAACTCCAAATCTGGTTTAGTGAAGCCCCAACTTCTTCTCTATCTCGTAAACGGCCTTTATAACGTCCAAAATTGAGTCCGGGTTTATTGAAATCGTGTCAATTCCCTTTTCAACTATGAACTGAGCAAAGTCCGGGTGGTCTGAAGGGGCCTGGCCGCAGATTCCCACCTTCCTCTTATACTTTTTCCCGTTCTCAATTGCGTGGGCAACCATCCACTTAACGGCCTCGTTCCTCTCGTCGTATATGTGGGCAACAAGGCTTGAGTCCCTGTCAACTCCAAGGGTGAGCTGTGTCAGGTCGTTTGAACCAATTGAGAAACCGTCAAAGTGCTCAGCAAACTCCTTGAAGAGGACAACGTTTGACGGAATTTCACACATTACGTAGACCTGAAGGCCTTTCTCCCCTTTCTTGAGGCCGTACTCCTCCATAACCTTAATAACTTTCTCTCCCTCTTCAGGAGTCCTGCAGAAGGGAACCATAACGATCACGTTGTCAAGGCCCATCTCCTCCCGAACCTTCCTAATGGCCAGACATTCCAGACCGAAAGCCTCCTTAAACTGGGAAGAGTAGTAACGGGAAGCTCCCCTCCAGCCCAGCATAGGGTTTTCTTCTTTAGGCTCAAAGAACTTACCGCCCAAGAGGTTTGCGTACTCGTTTGACTTAAAGTCTGAGAACCTGACAATAACAGGCTTGGGGTAGAAAGCCGCGGCAATTTTGGCTATACCGAAGGCAAGCTTTTCAACGTAGAACTGCCTCTTATCCTCATACCCCTTGGTTCTTTTCTCTATCTCTTCGGCAATCTGAGGGTCTTTTTCCTTGATTTCATCAAACTTTATTAAGGCGTTCGGGTGAATTCCTATGTAGTTGTTTATTATGAACTCTTCCCTTGCAAGGCCCACTCCGGCATTTGGAAGGAAAGAGAGGTCAAAGGCACCTTCAGGGGTTGCAACGTTGAACATTATTGGCGTTTTGGGCTTCGGAAGCTTGTTGAGGTCAACCTCCTCAACTTCATAGTCAACGTGGCCGTCGTAAACGTAGCCAACTGTCCCTTCAGCGCAGGAGACGGTTACGTGCTGACCTTCTTTCAGAACTTCCGTTGCGTTTCCCGTTCCAACAACTGCCGGAACTCCAAGCTCTCTTGCAACTATTGCAGCGTGACACGTCCTACCACCCCTGTTCGTAACTATTGCGGCGGCCTTCTTCATTATCGGTTCCCAGTCAGGGTCTGTCATATCGGTAACCAGAATGTCTCCCTTCTCAAACCGGTCAGCCTCTTCAACAGACATGAGAACCTTCACCTTTCCTTCAGCAACCTTTCTCCCAACGGCAATTCCCTTAACAAGAACTTTCTTCTCCCTTTCTTCAGGCGGCTCTGTAATCCTGTAAACAGTTATCTTTGAGTAGTCTTTGTGGGAGTGGACGGTTTCCGGCCTTGCCTGAACGATGTAGAGCCTGTCTGTCGGGCCGTCTTTTGCCCACTCAACGTCCATAGGAGTCCAGCGGCCGTTCTTCTCAGAGTAGTACTCCTCAATCAGGCATATCCAGTTTGCAAGGGTTAAGACCTCATCGTCTGTAAGGCAGAACCTCTCCCTATCTGCAAGGGGAACGGGAACTACTTTAACAGGCTCTTTTTCCGTTTCGCCGTAAATCATCTTCTGCTGTTTATCACCAAGCTTCTTCTCAATTATGGCCTTATAACCCTTTTTCAGTGTGGGCTTGAAGACAAGCCACTCATCTGGAGTTACGGCTCCTCTAACTATCATTTCTCCAAGTCCGTAGGAGCCTGTTACCAGAACAACGTCTTTAAAACCGCTTTCAGTGTCTAACGAGAAGCCAACTCCGGCAGATGCAAGGTCTGAACGGACCATTTTCTGAACGCCAACGGCCAACGCAACCTTAAAATGGTCAAACCCGAAGGATTCCCTGTAAGAGATTGCCCTGTCTGTAAAGAGGGATGCAAAACACTTCTTTATTGAGTTAAGAAGGTTCTCCACTCCCCTCACGTTCAGGTAGGTATCCTGCTGTCCTGCAAAAGAGGCGTTTGGCAGGTCTTCAGCCGTTGCAGACGAGCGGACGGCAACGTCAACGGCTTCAGTGTTAAACTTTTTAGAGAGCTCCCTGTAGTATTCAACAATCAGCTCTTTCAGATCTTCAGGGAATTTCCCGCTTCTGATGAGCTCCCTTATCCTTTCTCCCCTTTCGTGAAGGTCGTCTACGTTGTTTATGTCAAGGCCTTTCAGGATTTCCCTTATCTTCTCCTGAAGGTTGTTATACTCAATGAAATACCTGTAGGCGTTTGCAGAAACAACAAAACCTTCAGGAATGTTTACTCCTTTCGGAGTAAGGTGTTTCATCATCTCACCCAGTGAAGCGTTCTTCCCTCCCACAAGAGGAACGTCCTCAATGCCAACCTCTTCTAACCAGAGAACTAACTTGTTCTTCTCCATCACTCCCTCCATCTATAGAAAAATTCTATTCAGCACCTATAGATATTTTAAGACTCCAACGGGGAAGATTTCAAGGAAACTCCTATATTTCTTCTATAAAGTTCTTTGAGGAACAGATTGATAAGGAAACTCCCACAGGAAGTTGTAAGGCAGATAGCTTCAGGGCAGATAGCCTCGTCTCCAACGGCCGTTCTGAAGGAGCTCCTTGAGAATTCCCTTGACGCCGGAGCAACTGAGATTTCGGTCAAGGTGGAAAACCCTTTTAACTTCAAGGTTGTGGACAACGGCTGTGGAATTGACTACAGGGAGCTCCCCCTAACCGTTGAACGTTTCGCAACCAGCAAGATAAGGGACTTAAAAGACCTGAAACAGCTGAAAACTTACGGCTTCAGAGGAGAAGCACTCCACGCAATATCCCAGTTCTCAAGGCTCACGATAAAGAGCTCAAGGGAGGGAGGAACCGGCGGAAAGCTCGTTGTAAGGGGTGGAACAGTTGAGGAGTACACTCCGGTTCCATACAGGAAGGGAACATCTGTTTCCGTTGAGGAGCTCTTCTTCAACGCTCCGGTAAGGAGGAAGGCTGTAAGCAGGAAGGAGAGGAGCTCCCTTCTTAAACTTCTGAAAACCTACGCACTCTCAAACCCCAGCGTCTCTTTTTCCTTTAACGAAAAAGTTTTCCCCAAGGCTTCCCTGAAGGAGAGGATTCATCAGCTCTTTGGAAGAGAGTGGGAGCTCTTAGAGGTAAAGGGAAGTAGTTTCCACCTCCTTTACTCAAGGGAGAGGAAGGGGCTGAGGTTTACTTTCGTCAATAGAAGGCCTGTGGAGCTCCCCGAAGCCGAGAAACTCCTTGAAGAAAAGGGAATAAAGAGCTACATCCTGTTTATCAAGATACCCTCAGAGCTCGTTGACCCCAACATCACCCCAACAAAGGAGAGGGTTTACATAGAGGATAAAAACTACCTCAAAGAGATTGAAGAGAGCCTCAGCTATTCCTTAAACCTTCCCAGAATTTCGGCAGTAAGGGAGAAAAGGGAAATTGAATACTCCGTTAAGCCTCAGCTTATAGGCTCAGACGGAACCGTCCTCATAGCCCACGACCCTGAAAACTACTACTTCTTTGACATCCACCTCATCCACGAGAGGGTCAACTACGAGGAGCTCCTTGAGAAGCTGAAAAGTGGAGAGATACCAACGGTTGAGCTCTTAAAAGAGGTGGAGCTCCCGATAGGTTCAGAGGAGAAGCTGAAAAGACTTGGAGTCGGGTTCCGAGTTGAAGGAAATACCGTTTACGTTGAGGAGATTCCAGAAATTCTGAACATTGAGGACATTAAAGAGCTGAGCAGAAAGTCTGTTGAATCTGTTGCGGAACTGGCCTGCAGAAGGGCTGTAAAGTCTGGATACAGGATTTTAGAATTTAAGGAACTTGAGGAGCTCTTTGAGAGGTTTTTAAGGTGCAGGAACAGGGAGACCTGTCCCCACGGAAGGCCTATCTATTACAAAATGAAGAAGGAAAAAATCTACTCCCAGCTGGGCAGAAAGCTTAAGGTTCCAAAGAGCTGGTAGAATTTCTTAAACCTTTTGGAGCAGTAAGTTGAAGGCAGATGTAAAGAGGGAGCTCCTTGCCGGCATCACAACTTTCCTCACAATGTCCTACATCCTCATCGTAAACCCGGCAATCCTTTCAGACGCAGGAGTTCCAAAAGAGGGCGTAATATTTGCAACGGCAGTCGCCTCGGCCGTTGCCACATACACTATGGGGCTATACGCCGGCCTTCCCTTTGCACTCGCCCCGGGGATGGGACTGAACGCATACTTTGCCTATACAGTCTGCGGTCAGATGGGAGTTGACTGGAGAACGGCTCTTACGGCAGTCTTCATAGAAGGCGTCATTTTCCTCGTTATGGCCCTCTTTGGGGCACGGCGGGCAATCTTCAAGTCAATGCCGAAATCCTTAGCCTACGGAATATCGGCAGGAATAGGCCTCTTTATAACTCTGATAGGTCTTAAAAACTCCGGCATTGTAGTCTACTCAAAAGAAACACTTGTAAAGCTCGGAAGCTTAACCTCTCCCCAGGCTCTCATAACAGTTCTAACCCTCATATTCATAACCGTCCTTCAGAAGAAAAACATAAAGGGAAGCCTTCTCCTGGGAATTCTCTTTGCAGTTCTCCTCTCTGTTCCCTTCGGCCTTGTTGAAAAGCCTGAGGCCGTTTTAGGGCTTCCAAAACCTTCAGCTGCCCTTCAGCTTGACTTCTCCCACATTCTCTCATACTCAATCGTTCCGGTTGTTGTGGCGTTCCTCTTGGTAGACGTTTTTGACACCGTTGGAACCCTCTCAGCCCTCTGCACCCGGCTTGGAATTCCATTGGAAGATGAAAAGGTGGGAAGGGCCTTAACCAGCGACGCAGTTGGAACTACGGTGGGAGCTCTCCTTGGAACATCAACGGTAACTACCTACGTTGAGAGTGCAAGCGGCGTTGCGGCAGGCGGTAGAACAGGTTTAACAGCAGTAACCGTTGCTACTCTATTTCTCCTTTCCCTCTTCCTCTACCCTCTAATTTCGGTAATTCCAACGTTCACAACGTCGGCAGTTCTCATATACGTAGGCTACTTCATGATGGAATCTCTCAAAAAAATTGAATGGGAGGAAATAACAGAAGCCCTGCCGGCCTTTATCACTTTTGCAGGAATTCCGTTTACCTACAGCATTTCAGATGGAATGGGACTGGGCTTTATCACATACACGGCCGTTAAGCTCCTGTGCGGCAGGTGGAAGGACTTGAACTGGGTATTAATTTTAATTACTGCAATCTTTCTCTACAAATTCTTTTTCTTAGGAGGAATTTAATGAACTGGAACAGCATAAAGACTGCAATTCTTTTAGGATTCCTTACAGGCCTGCTTCTATTGTTTGGAAAGCTCCTGGGCGGAAACGCCGGAATGGTGGTTGCCCTCTTTATGGCCGCCATTATGAACTTCGGAAGCTGGTTCTTCTCAGACAAAATTGTCCTCTCAATGTACGGCGTGAGGCTCCTCTCTGAAGAGGAAGCTCCATGGCTCCACAAAACAGTAGAAAAACTGGCAAAGAACGCTGGAATTCCAAAACCAAAGGTAGGAATTGCCCCGATGGACGTTCCAAACGCCTTTGCAACGGGAAGGAACCCGAAACACGGAGTTGTTGTTGTTACGCCTAAAATTGTGGAGCTCCTCAACGAAGACGAGCTTGAGGGGGTTCTTGCCCACGAGATCTCCCACATAAAGAACAGAGATACCCTCATTCAGGCAGTTGCGGCAACAATAGCCGGTGCAATTACAATGCTTGCAAACATGGCCCAGTGGTTCCTCTTCTTTGGCGGAGCAAGGGACGAAGAAGAAGGAGGAGGCTGGGCTGAAGTCATAGGGCTCCTCTTAATGGTCATTCTTGCTCCAATTGCTGCAGCCCTCATCCAGATGGCAATCTCAAGGGCAAGGGAGTACAAGGCAGACGAAACCGGCGGAATCATCTCAGGAAAGCCTGAAGCCCTTGCAAGTGCCCTGAAAAAACTGGAAGAGTACTCACAGAGAATTCCCCCAGAGCTTGTTAAGAGTGAAGTAAACCCTGCAACGAGCCACCTGTTCATAGTAAACCCCTTGAAGGGAGATGCTTTAGCTTCCCTTTTCTCAACCCACCCGCCAACTGAGAAGCGAATCGCAAGGCTGTTAGAGCTTGCCAGAAAACTATTTGGTAGAATCAGGGAAATTTACTGGAGATACGCAGGATACTAATTAAATGAACGGGGAGCGGTGGAAGTTTTTTAAAGAGTACGTAAAGGGCTGTGCCCGAACTAACCTCATCCACCGCTTTGACTTAACAACAATCTCCCTCTTCTTCGGCCGGTGGATTCCCTTTGCCTTTGCAGTGGGAATAACCACCGGAACCGTTGCCTCTTTTATGGACGTCATCATTGTAAATCTAAACAAACTTCTTTCTCAGAACACAGCTGTTATTCTTCTCTACCCTTTAGTCGTTTCGGTTCTCGTCGGTTATGCCCTTAAGATTGATCCCGTTATAGGTGGTCCCGGAATCGGCTACGCAATACTCCACCTGAAAACAAAAACCTACCTGAAGGCAAGAACTGTTCTTCTGAAGCTGATAACATCAACTTTTGTCCTTTCTGGCGGTTTCATAGCCGGAAGGGAAGGGCCCTCTTTCTTTATTGGTGTTGCAATAGGAGAGTGGTTCGGAAGAGCTTACGGTCTTGGAAAGCGATACAAGGAACTCTTAGGTTTAATCGGCGGCGGTGCTTTTACGGGAGCTCTCCTTAAAGCCCCCCTCGGAAGCGCCATCTTCGCAATGGAGCTTGAGGAGATGTACAACTTAGACTACCGCCCCTTCGTTCCGATGATAATTGCCTCAATCATCAGCTACCTAACCTTTTCCTTCTTTAGAGGAGAACACACGTTCATAAAACTCTCAAAAGTTCCCCAGTGGGATCTGCAGACAATTCCCTACATAGTTGTTATGGGACTTGTAATAAGCCTAATAATCTACGTCTACACCTTCGTTTTCCACACCTCTGTCTGCGTATCAAAATACTTTGACACAAAGTTTCGCCCGTTAATAGGAACAACCGTTGCCCTACCATTTCTCCTTCTCCTCTACCTGATTACACACGACGTTGACTTCCTCTCAGCCCCAGCCCACATGGGAATAGTCTCAAAGCTGGCGCAGATCCCCTTCCCAATATGGGTAGACATTCTTGTCGTCATTTTTGTTCTCATAATAACCAGCTCAACCTTGAGTTTTGGAATTCCGGGCGGTTTAGTCCTTCCAAACCTTCTCATAGGAGCAGCCGTTGGAAACATCTTCGGCCACTACTTCCCCCACCAGATTGTTACATTCACCCTTGCAGGAATGGGAGCAGCCCTTGCAGCGGGAGCCAAAACTCCTCTGGCCGCAATCGTTATGATTACAGAGATGACCCACGCCGACGTTGTCATCCCGATGACTGCGGCAATAATAACCAGCTACACAACGAGCTTCGGCTTCAGCCTCTACTTGGGTCAGGAAATTAGGCTCAAGCCTATGATGATGAGGAAGAGGGAGTGAGCTTTTTAAAGGAAAAGAAAATCGTTCTTGGAATAACGGGAAGCATCGCCGCCTACAAGGCTGTAGAGGTTTTGAGGGAGCTCCAGAAAAAAGGAGCAGAGGTAAGGGTAGCCATAACCCCTGCCGGAAAGAGGTTTATAACTCCCCTAACCCTTGAATCCCTTACAGGCTATCCTGTTTACGACGAGAGCGTTCCAGAAAGAGGAACTGAAATACTCCACACGGAGCTCTCAAGGTGGGCGGAGCTCCTCCTCATCGCCCCGGCAACTGCTAACACCATAGCAAAAATCGCCTGCGGAATAGCTGATACCCCTGTAACAGACCTTGCCCTATGTTTTGGAAAGGGAATTATCTGCCCGGCAATGAACGTTCGGATGTACGAAAACCCGATAACTCAGGAAAACTTGAAAAAACTTAAAAATCTCGGCTGGGAAGTTGTTGAGCCAGAATGCGGCTATCTTGCCTGCAGAGAGGAGGGAAAGGGAAGGCTTGCAGAGGTTTCAAGTATCGTTGACTCTGCCGAGTACTGGTTTATCCCAAAACTCCTAAAAGGGAAAAAGGTTGTAATAACTGCAGGGCCAACAAGGGAATACATAGACCCTGTAAGGTTTATCTCAAACCCGTCAAGCGGGAAGATGGGATACGCCCTTGCAAAAGTTGCAAAAGGAACGGGAGCAGAGGTTGTTCTGATTACAGGAAAAACCTGCCTAAAGCCCCCATACGGCGTTAAAACGGTAGAGGTTGAAACGGTAGAGGAGATGAAAGAGGCCGTTTTAAAAGAGTTCAGCTCAGCAGACGTTTACATCTCCGCCGCAGCAATCGGAGACTATACGCCGGTTAAGAAGAGCAGCGAGAAGATAAAAAAGGGAGAGGGAACTTTAACCTTAGAGTTTAAAAGAACTCCAGACATTTTAAAACTTGCAGGAGAGAAAAAGAGAGAAAACCAGATTGTTGTTGGGTTTGCAGCGGAAACGGAGAATTTAATTGAGAATGCAGTTGAAAAACTCAAAAAGAAGAACCTTGACTTCATAGCGGCCAACGACGTTAAAAGCGGAGTTTTCGGCTCAGACG
>WFNZ01000017.1 GCA_015488335.1 Thermovibrio sp. | reverse complement strand
ATCAGCTCCTCTGAAACGGGAAAGGCTATTCCCTTTTCTTTTTTTATCTTCTGCCTGTGGAGTGCAAGGGCTAACTGGAATAGGAAAAGCTCGTCAAAGATTACCCTCTTCTGAAACGGGGTTTTGAAGGCAAGGAGCTCCTCTACATCTTCGTCGTACGGAAAGTGGACTCTCCAGAAGGCGTCGGCAGCTTCCGGGAAGCTGTGCCTTTCAAGTATCTCTTTCGGCAAGTACTCCGGCAGGAAGGGAAGAACTTTCTTTACAACTGTTTGAATGTCTCTTCTTACCGTTGACTGTTTTATCCCTTCGGCAGAGTGGTAGACCGGCAGAACAGTTCCCAGCTTCTCAAGTTTCCCCTTCTTCGGGTCAAAGACCTCTACTTCAGGGTGAACCATTGTGAAGCCGGTGGAGCTCCGCTTAACGGTTCCGTAGGCCAGAACTTCCTTTTTGAGCTCCTTGGCCTTTGAGAAGAGGTTTCTGTAGTACCCGAAGACCCTCTCCTGAAGGAAGAGAAGGGTTACAGCTCCGGTTTTATCGTAGAGGACAATTTTTAAGAGCTTTTTCTTCTTCTTGCTGGTCTGAACTTCAGAGATGCTTACAACATGACCCTTAACGAGTATGTTCTCTCCGGGCTTTAGGTAGGCCATTGGGGTTACAGTTGACCTGTCTTCATACCTAAAAGGGAGGTAGTAGATTGCGTCTAAAACCGTTTCTATGCCTAACTTTTTAAGCCTGTTAACCCTTCTTTTATCAATTCCCTTAACAGACTCTACCTTCTGGAAAAAAGCCTTTATGGGGTAGCGTTTTTGCCTCTTCTCTATCTTTTCGGGAGCAACGATTACCCTCTCTTTTGGTATCTCTTTACTCCTCGCTTTCTCTATCTCTTTGGGTGAGAACTTGAGGGTGAAGACGGAGTGGAGCTCCCTGAAAAGCTTTTTCCTCTTCTCTTCACTTAGCGAGGAGTAACCTTCAAGGACTTTTAGAACTTTCTGAACCCAGGCTTTCCTCTTCCTGTCAAGGTGGGGAAGGAGCTCCTCAAGGAGAAGGGAAAGAGCTCTGTCGGGGTCTTTTACCCTGTTGAAGTACTTAAAGTCCTCTTTTGTGAGAAGGGAGAGGAGCTCCCTTATCCTTTTAAGCGTCTTTTCCATTTGGTGAAATTTTATAATAAGGGCAACTTTAGAGTAGAAGGAAGTGACATGGAGAAAAAGCTGTTCCTTGCTCTTCTTTTTTTAGTTTCGTCCTGTGGAATTCCCTTAGAGGAAAAGCCAAAGACCGTTCCGGTAAAAAAGGTGGCAAAGGGAAAAACGGAAAAAGCTGTCAAGTTAAAGCCTGTAAGCTTTAAACCCGATTATACCTACTACTACATGCTTTATCTTAACTACCTTTCTAAAGGAGAGAATGAAAGAGCCCTCAGGGCTATAGAGAAAGCCTACAGTTTGAGTAAGAATCCAAAGCTTGCCCTTGAGGGAGCCAGGCTTGCAGCATCTCTGAGGAAGTTTAAAAATGCAGAAAAACTTGTTTCTGAAGTCCTAAAGGAAGAACCTGAAAACGTTGAAGCTCTCAAGTTGAAGGCGGGAATATGCGTGGCAGAGAGTAAGTTTGAATGTGCAGAAAAGCTCTACAGGAAGGTTTTAAGGGTAAAGCAAGATAGAGATACCTATGTTTTCCTCTCAAATCTCCTTCTAAATGAGAAGAAGACCGACGAAGCTCTGAAGGTTTTAAAAGAGGGAGAAAAACACTTCAAGAACGACTACCTGATAGATTACTTCATAGGTCAATCGTACTTCATTAAAGGGGATTACAGGAAGGCGAGAAAGTATTTGGAGAAGTCAATTTCTGAGAACCCTGAGTTTGAGAGCGCTTATCTTCTTTTGGGAAAGGTTTACCAGAACTTGAAAAACTACAGGAAGGCAGAAGTTTTCCTTAACAAAGTTTTAAAAGAAAGTCCCGATAATATTTATGCCCTGAGGGAGCTCCTCTTAATTTACATAGCCGAGAACAGGCCAAAGGAAGCCCTGAAAGTTATCAACAGGCTCGTTGCCCTTCAACCCTACAACTTAAAGCTCCTCTCCTGGGTTGCAGCAAACCTCTTTCAGATGAAGGAGTATAAAGAGGTAATTCCCATAATTGAGAGGATTACAAAGCTCAACCCAGACAACCCCAACGTCTACTTCATGTTAGGCCTTGCCTACGAGCTCTCTGGAAACCTGAAAAAGGCTGCTGAAGCCTACGAGAAAGCTCTCAGCTACTACCCTAAGAACCCTACAGTTATGGAAAGACTCGCAGTTACCTACTACAAGCTGAAAAACTACGGAAAGGCTGAGGAGCTCTACGAGAAACTGTGGGGAATTACAAACAACCCCGACTACCTTATAAAGGCAGCTCTTCTCCTTGACAAAATGGGGAACACCGAAGAGGCCTACAAACTCCTCTCTTTCTGGAAAAAGCAGCTGAAGAACAATCCCGACTACCTCTTTTATCTGGCCTACTTTGCAGATAAGTTGGGGAAAGACAGGGTTGCAGAGGAGAGCTTAAGAGAGCTCCTCAAAGTCAAACCCACTCCTGACATCTACAACTACCTTGCATACTTCTACGCCTTACGGGGCAAAAACCTTGACGAGGCGCTGAAGCTGATTGACAGGGCTCTGAAAGCAAAACCCAACAGCCCGGCTTACCTTGACACAAAAGGGTGGGTTCTCTTTAAAATGGGAAGATTTAAAGAGGCATGCACCTACTTGAAAAGAGCAATAGAACAGAGGCCTGAAGATGCCGTTATAAACTACCACTACGGAATGTGCCTTCTTAAAACCGGCAATTTAAAAGAGGCGGAACAGCACCTTAAAAAGGCAGAAGAGATTGTTAAGAAAAACCCTGAAGTTGAATCTGAGGAGCCGGGGATTGGAGAGAAGGTTGAGGGAGCTCTCAAATTGTTGAAAAAACTTAAGGAGAGAGGAGGGAAGAAGTGAGCTGGACGATGCTACTGTGGGGGCTTGTGGTCTTTCTGGTCATATCGCTTCCAACAATAACGGGGCTTATGAGGATTCTATCGGCGCTGAAGTTCCTTGAGACTGCAGCAACAGACAGGTTCAACCCACTGAACGCCATAAAGCCGGGAGGGTTTGCCTACGCTTTAACTTTCAGCTTCAAGATAACCTTTCTAACGGCGATAATCCTTGACTACGTTGAATACGTTAAGCAGGTCTACTACATCGTCTCCCTCTACCTCTTCTTCCTCTTAATAGACTTTATAGTTCAGTACTCCGGAGAGACCTTTAGAGTTCTCTCTATGAACATCAAAAGTGCCTTTGTTGGTGGTTCACTTCCTGTATTTACCATCTTCGTTCTCAACTTCTTCATTCAGAGGAAGCTGAAGAAGATCATTCCTGCCGAAATGGAGAACTACAGAAAAGGGAAACAATCTCCTGCGCTTAAAACCTTTGACCAGAAGGGATAGAGATGGAGCTTAAGACCTTACGGGTTGATCTTGACGAACAGAGGGTTGTTTTTAAACCCTTTGAAAAGGAAGGTATTTACGGAGTTATAGACTATGGGATATACCTTCACTCTGAAGTTTACAGGAGCTATCAGGTTTCACCCTACGACAGCAGGAACGTTTTAGTTGTGGGATTGGGGCCTTTTGCAGGCTCAATCCTTCCCGGTTCCCACAGGCTAACCTTTTTCTTCCGCTCTCCGCTGTATGGAACCCTCTATCCGTCAACAATGGGTGGAGCTGCCTATACGTTCTTAAGAACGGGAGTTGACATTCTGACTATAACAGGAAGGGCGGAAAAACCGGCAGTTCTGGTGGTAGAGGGAGCTCCCGGCCAGCTGAACCTCTCTGTTGACTATTTAAGTGAGGAGAAGCTCTGGGAAATCTGGAAGGGGTATAAGGGAAAAGAGGGGGTTTACGCCCTCAGCCAGTATTTATTGGAGCTCTATGGGGAAAGGTTTAAAGGAGAGGAGTTCAGGATAGCAAACGTTGGCCCTGCAGCCTACACAACGAACTACGGGGCGGTCTTCTCTCAGGCTATAAGGGACGGGAAGTTCGTTGAGGGGGCAGAGGACTGGGCTGCAAGGGGAGGGGCAGGATCTGTTATGGCTCAGGCTCACAACGTTGTTGGAATCGTTTTCGGCGGAAGCTGGGAAGGAAAGAGGTTCAGGGCTTTAGACCTTTCAAACTTTGACTACGTTAAAAAGCTCTTTTCAGAGGTTTACGACAAGCCCCTCTTCAAGGTGATTGCCGAGAAAACGGAGAAGTACCGCTACAACCCGAAACTGAAAACCGGCGGAACCTTTGGTGGAGACTACCTTGCAGAGAGGGACAAAACGCCGGTTCTCAACTGGCAGATAGCCTACATGAGCAGAGAAGAGAGGGAGAAACTTTACAGGGTTATTGAGGAGTACTACGTTGGGGTCTTCAACTCTGAGGCGATAGAGACGAAGAAGTGGACAACCTGCGGTGAGCCCTGCCCTGCAGTGTGTAAGAAGGTAAGGGAGGGCTACAAGACAGACTACGAGCCCTACAATGCAAACGGCCCCCTCTCTGGAAGTTTCTACCTGAAGGCCAGCGACCTGGCCGTGAAAACCGTTGACTCAATGGGTTTTGACGCAATTGAGTTTGGTGGAGTTGCCGCCTGGGTCTTTGAGCTGATAGAGAGGGGATTTTTGAAACCTGAAGAGGTTGGATTAAACGAAAAGCCAGACTTTAACAGGGAGGCCGTTTTAAAGAACCCCGTTGAGACCAGTAAGAAGAATGCGGAGCTCCTCTCTCAGCTTGCAAGAAAGGTGGCCTTTGGAGAGGGAGAAATACCGAAACTTTTGGGAAGGGGTAAGAGAAGGGCGGCAAAGGTTTTTGACAAGAGGTTTGCCGACAGGCTCCCTGAGGGTAAGAGCTTTAAGGACTTTGCCGTTTACGTTCCCATTGGGGAAGACGGAGAGGTCAACCCGACGATGTACTGGGCTATAGGGAACTTTATTCCCCTTCCGGTTCAGGGTAAATACTGGACCTACTACAAGTTTGGAGTTTTTCCAGAACCTGAAGAGCTTGCAGAGAGGATGTTTGAGAGCGCAGTTGCCGAGTACTGGTACGACAACGTTGGCTGGTGCAGGTTCCACAGGCGGTGGATGAGGTCTCTATCCGAAGTCTCCTGCGAGCTTTCAGAGAGGGGAGTCTGCAACGTTCCACTGAAGTGGACAAGGTCTGTTCTGGAACTCCTCTTCTTAAAGGCCTACGGAGAGAAGTTAAACGCAGAGGAGCACGGAAGAGGAATACTTGCAAAACTTGCAGACTACGCCTTGAAGGCCGGCTACTACCCTGTTTTCCCCGACTCTGAAAGGGTTTTGGACCTCATCGTCTCTGCAAGCAGTGAGTTTAACAGGGAAGACTGGGCTGAGAGGTTCAATGAGAATAAAATAAAGGCCGTCAGGGAATACGTTTCAAGGACTTTAGACCGCTACAGCGAAATTTTAGGAGTTGACTGGAGAATTTAAGGAGGTGGAGATGAAGCTGAGCTACCAGACTGAGATAAAGGGAAAGAGGGCAGATGCACTCATTACAGGTGTTTATGAAGGACTTAAGGAGATTGAAGAGAAAGAGAAGGAATCCCTGAAGGCTCTGGGGTTTAAGGGGAAGGCTGGAGAAGTTGCAGTTCTTCCCGGAGAGGCCTTTAAGAGCGTTATCTACGTTGGTCTTGGAAAGAAAGGAGAGCTGAAGGCCGATACGGTAAGGCTTGCAGCGGCAAAGGGAATAAAGGAGGCAAGGAGCAGGAAGTTTAAAAGGGTTGTCTGTGAGCTCCTTGGAGCAGATAAACTGAAGGAAGAGGCTGCAAGGGCTGTTGCAGAGGGATTGAAGCTTGGAAGCTATGAGTTTAACAAGTATAAGAGCTCCGAAGATGAGCAGTTTGAGGTTGAGAGGGTTTACGTTGCCGGAACTCCGGAGTTTAAGGAGGCATTCAAGTTAGGAGAGGTTCTGGGAGAGGCTGCCAACTACACCAGGGCTCTTGTAAACGAGCCGGGGAACGTGATAACTCCTGAAGCCCTTGCAGAGGAAGCTAAGAAGCTGGCGAAGGAGTACGGCTTTGAGTGTACCGTTTTTGACGAGAAGAAGCTTGAGAAGAACAAAATGGTGGGAATTCTCACCGTTGGAAGGGGGAGCAAGAACCCACCGAGGTTTATCCACATCGCTTATAAACCGAAGAAGCCCAAAAAGAGAGTTGTTCTGGTTGGTAAGGGTGTAACTTTTGACAGCGGTGGCCTTAACATAAAGCCAGAGCAGTACATGAAAACGATGAAATCCGATAAGGCGGGGGCCTGTGCCGTCCTTGGAATTATGAAGGCCGTTGGTGAGCTAAAGCCGGACGTTGAAGTCCACGGCCTCATACCAACCGTTGAGAACATGCCCGACGGAAAAGCCTACAGGCCCGACGACATAATCGTTTACAGGAACGGAAAGAGCGTTGAAGTCCACTCAACAGATGCCGAAGGGCGCCTCATACTCGCAGATGCCCTCATCTACGGCTTAGAGCTTGAGCCAGACGTAATGATAGACATGGCAACGTTAACAGGTGCCTGCGTTGTAGCCCTCGGCCACTACACTTCCGGCCTCTTTACAGAGGACGAGAGGCTGGCGAGGGAGCTCCTTTCCCTCTCTGAAAAAACCGGAGAGAAGATGTGGAGGCTTCCGTTAGATGGGGATTTGAAGGAGGACATTAAGGGACAGTATGCAGACATCCAGAACGTTGGAAAGAGCCGCTACGGAGGTGCAATAACTGCAGCCCTGTTCCTTCAGAACTTCGTTGACGGCGAAAAGGTAAAGAGCTGGGCCCACTTAGACATTGCCGGCCCTGCATTCCTTACAAACCCCTGGAAATACTACTCTGCCGGGGCTACAGGCCAGCCCGTTAGAACCATTGGGGAGCTCCTCTTAAAGCTCAAGTAATGAAGCCCAACTCTAAGCTCTTTTCCCTATCGCTTCTGGTGGGCCTCTCAACGGGGCTCGCCGTTTCGTTCTACGTTCTTCTGAGCAGGGCTATCTCTTTGGCCCTCTACCTTGGAAACCCCGAGGAGACAATTCCAAAGCTTCCCTTCTGGTATGTGGCCTTCATAACAACTTCCTCAATTCTCGTTGTAAACCTGATAATCCTCAAAAACGAAAAGGCCAGGGAATACGGAATAAGGGAGATAGCTAAGGCCTTAGACGAGAACAGGCTCACATTCACCTTCGGAGACCTTGCCCAGAAAATTGTAGCCTCAGCACTCTCAATAGGTAGCGGCTTCGCAGTTGGAAACGAGGGCCCCTCAGCTGCAATTGGAGCTATGATTGCCTACAGGTTCCGCAAATACTTCGGCCTTCCTAAGGCACTCCTCAAAGTAGCCATTGGGGTCGGAGCAAGCAGCGGAATAGCAGCAGTTTTTGTCTCTCCAATAACGGGAATCCTCTTCGCCGTTGAAAACGTTGCCTACAGGCTCATAAGGGACTTTGTCGGGTTTATGATAATCGGAAGTTTCTCGGCCTTTTTGGTGGCTCTTTCCCTTCTAACGCCCCTAATCTTTCAGTTTTCAACGGGAAAGGAAGTTAGAATAGACTACATCGGCCTTTTATTCTTCTTCATTCCCGTTTTAACCCTTAGCATTTACATCTACCTGATTTTAAGGGACAAAGTCCTCTTCTACCTTAACTCCCTTGCTGTTGAAAGGCTCAGCCCGTTTCAGAGAACCCTTCTCATTTCCCTCGTTGGAGGATTAACGGTTGCCCTTCTCCTCAAAGTCTCTCCCTATGCCGGTTTTTCAGGCCACGAGGTTGTTGAATCACTGATAAACGGCAGATTCCACATCCCTCTGCTCTCCATAGTTCTTCTGGTCTTCCTCAGGATAGTTGCCAACGCCGTTTCACTCTACGCCAACGCTGTGGGAGGTCTCTTTATAACCCTTATGAGTATTGGAGCCCTCGTCGGCTACGGCTTTGGAGAGTGGGCAAAAAGTTTTGGGGTGAGCGTTGAACCATTTTACTTTGCAGCAATTGGTGCGGCCGTTTTCGTCGGGGTTGTCATGAAGATTCCATTTACGGCCGTTGTCCTTGCCCTTGAAACAACCTACGACTACAACGTTGTCATATCGGTTGGAATAGCAGTCTCCATCGTTGGATTCATGACCAGTGCCGTTTTTGACATAAGGAAGGGATTTCTGAGGCGAAGGGTTTAAAAGGCCGGGCCGAGCCCGGGAGGAGGTCCCTTAAAAAGAGAACTCGGCCCTTACCATTCCTGCAAGTATGTTGTCGTTGTCTGAGCTTCCGTGGGGGTTGACAACGTATTGAAGGTCTGGAGTTATAAAGAGGTTGTTAGATAAAGCCATTCTGTAGTACGTCTCAAAGTGATACTCTGTATCATCGTTCTTTAGCTTGTCGTTGGGTATAAGTGCTGCAACTCCAACTCCTAACGTGTCGTTGGGGCGGGAATCAAAGAGGCCGTTAACGCTTGCCCCAAAGGATACAAACTTCTCAACCTCGTAAACATCGTCGTTTCCGTAAGCTGCCCTGAAGAAGAGGCCAATGTTTTCTGAGATCTGCTGGTCAAATGAGACTCCAACTCCCCAGCCGTCTTCCGTTCCCGGTTTCCTGTTTGGATCGTCTGTCTCTTCGCCTATCTTTATGTGGTCTGCAGAGTCGTTCCAGAAGTAGATCCGGTAGTTCCCTTTCAGTCCGTTAAACTCCGGGGAATATTTCAGCTGAAGAGCGTAAAAAGGCTGGTCAAAAACGTTGTCGTAAACGCTCTTTTCTCTTTGAACCCACTCATTCCCGTCGTAGGTGATACCTGCCGTGTCGTTGCTCTGAACAACTGCGGAAATTTCTATCCTCTCAGCCGGTGAGAGCGTTATTCCTACCATGGGGGCAAAGATGTCTTCAGGGTCTAAAATGGGGTTGTTGACGAAGGGTTTTCCAACAAACTGGGTTGTTTCGTCGTTTGCGTATTCGTTGTCGTCAATCATGATGAAGGGCTCTGTCTTTCCAACAACTAAGTTCACTCTGCCGTTCAGGAAATCTCTGGTGTAGTAGGCCTCAAGCATTTTAAAGGTTCCCTCTGTGTCGGGGTTGTCGTCTGCCAGGGTGTTGAGGTTTGCAAAGAGAGGTTCGTCTGCCTCATCAAAGAGCTTGTCGGCCCCTGTTCCAGCACCAGAGTGGAGCCTCATGTAGAATTCACCCTTTTCGTCGGGTTTGAAAGTCAGCTCAATGTCTGCGTTGTATCCTGCACCGCTTGGGTTTGAGAAGTTTTGTCCGTCAATAGTTCCAACCGACGCTCCCTGGTAGTAGAGCCTTATGCCTCCGTGGATTTCTAAGGATGAGAGCCTCTCTTTAATCTCTTCAACCTCTTTCTCTACCTGTTCTTCTTTAGCGTTTTTCTCCTTTAAGGCCTGTTCCAACTGAGAGATGCGGGACTTTAACTGCTGGAGCTCTCTTAAAATCTCTTGATCTGTCTGAGCCACAGCTCCCTGCGAAGTTATAAGGACTGTCGATAGGACAAGTAGGGCTCTCCTCATGCTTCCTCCTGCAGGTTTTTCTATCTGAACAGTTTCTACATGGGTTTTTCAGCATTTTGTAGATAAGAAGGCCTGAAACAAAAAGAGCAGTCAGGTAAATGACGAATTCCATATAACCTCCAGCCATTTGTTAGATATAACTAAGTTAGTTTGTAATATCCAATAAGGCCTTTTTCATAACTTGCCTTTTCTATGGATTCTAATCGTAATATAATCTGTTGTAGAAATCATACCAAATTTGTATAATAAGGCGAAAATCTTAATATCTAAAGGAGGAGGCGATGAGAAAGCTGATGAAGGTTGGAACGGCAGCGGCAGTTCTCTCTCTCATTGTTTCACCTGCAGCATTTGCACACTTCATGCTCCTTAAACC
>WFNZ01000016.1 GCA_015488335.1 Thermovibrio sp. | reverse complement strand
TTTAAGCCAAGTATTCCAAGGCTTTAATCATGAAAATACTATTATTCTGATACCTTGTCAAGATGGTTCTACCCCTTCTATGCCAAGTTTTTCTTGCAATTTTGCCAAAGTTATCCCCTCTACTCTAACTGTTTTTATTCTGCTCGTTTCCCCTCTTACTATCTGGATGGAGCTTTTGGGGACTTTTAACCTTTTTGCAAGGAGTTCAACAACCGTCTTGTTGGCCTTTCCCCCTTCAGGTGGAACTGTTACTCTTATCTTCAACCTCCCTTCCTCTACCTTCTCTATCCTGTTCCTTGAGGCTTTGGGCTGGACTTTCACCTCTATCTCCAGGGCTCCCTTTTTCTCCTTTACCTTTAACATCTTCTTCAAGCTCCTTTAGTATTCTTGTCATCTCAAGAAGTGCAAGTTTTAGACGGTTTGTCATCTTTTTCTGAGTAAACCTGAGTTTTTCAATCTCAAGCTCAACTTCTTCTTTCTTCTTCTCTAGTTCCTGAAGCTCTTTCTTCTTTGTCTCAACTAACTTTTCAATTTCCTTCTTGGCTTTCTCCATTACCTGTTCAGCTTTGTATTCGGGCGTTTTCGCCTTCAGCCTTTCAACTTCTTTGAGGAGCTCCTCGTAAGCACCTGCGACTGTTGATAGGAATATCTCAACCTCGTCGGGGTCATATCCAAAGAGCTTTTTGCTGAACTCTTGGTTTTTTATCTCCTGAGGAGTCAGTCTGCGCTTCTTGGCGTTTTTCATTCTGTCCTCGTTGATTTTGATTTCTACTGATTATAACAGCAGGAAGTTTCAAGTTTAAGGTTTTAAGTTTTAAGTTTTTTGATATCAATAATTGTTTTTACAAGTTTCTCAAGTGCTTTCCCCCTGTGGCTTATCCTGTTTTTCTCGTTTAGCGGGAGCTCTGCCATGGTTTTACTGTAACCCTCAGGAATGAAGAGAGGATCGTATCCGAATCCTCCAGTTCCACGGAGTTCAGTTATCACTTTTCCCCTAACTTCTCCTTCACTCCAGATACCGTACCTTTCTGGAAAGGCTAAAAAGACAAAGGAGACGTACCTGGCAGGGGAGCTCACCAACCTTCTTTTTTGGAGCTCCTCTATCAGTTTTCTGTTATTCTCCTCATCAGTTGCCCTTTCTCCAGCAAACCTTGAGGAGTAAACTCCTGGCTTGCCGTTGAGTGCTTCAACTTCAATGCCTGAGTCCTCGGCTATTACAGGTATTCTCAGTTTCTCTGCGTAGTAGGTTGCCTTCTGGTAAGCGTTTTCACAGAAGGTGTTTCCAGTCTCTTCTGGAGATTCTATCTGTTCCACTTCGTCAATAGGTACAACCTCTATTCCAAACTCCTTAAGTTTCTCCTGTGCCTCTTTTACCTTTCCCCTGTTTTTGGTTGCAAATACCACTTTCACCGGTTAACCCCTAATGAGATTTTCTGGATGGAGATGAGCTCTCTAATTCCTTTTTCAGCAAGGTTTAAAAGGTTATTTAGATCCTCTCTTGAAAACGGTTCTCCCTCGGCGGTTCCCTGAATTTCTACAAATAAATTCCGGTCGTTCATAACTACGTTCATATCAACTTCTGCCATTGAATCTTCTTCGTAGTTGAGGTCTAATAGGAGCTGGCCGTCAACAATTCCAACGCTTACAGCTGCTATAAAGTTTTTTACGGCTTCTCTTTTACCTATCTTTTCAAGTGCCCTGTATAGGGCAACAAAAGCACCGGTTATTGAGGCAGTTCTGGTTCCCCCGTCTGCCTGGATTACGTCGCAGTCAATCCAGATGGTTATTTCTCCTAAAGCCGTGAGGTCTACAGCACTCCTCAGGGACCTTCCTATAAGCCTCTGTATCTCCTGGGTTCTTCCTGTCAGTTTTCCCTTTGCCGCTTCTCTTACTGTTCTCTGGGCTGTTGCCCTTGGAAGCATTGAGTATTCAGCAGTTATCCATCCCTGCCCTGTTCCTTTTAAAAACGGCGGAACTTTCTCCTCAACCGAGGCTGTGCAGATAACTTTCGTATCTCCGAACTCTATGAGGCAGGAGCCTTCTGCGTGTTTTATGAAGTCAAGGGTTATCTTTACTTCCCTCAGCTGGTCAGGGGCTCTCCCGTCACTCCTTATCAATTTCAACCTCCTCTATTTCAACTTCCTCTCCCATTATCATTCTGGCTATTCTCTCAAACCGCTCTGTTTTGTCACTTACCAGTATTCTAACTGTTCCCCTGTTTCCCCTGTTCTTTGAAGGAAGGAGTTTTTCAACTTCCCTTGCAACGGCTTCTGCCGAGTCTACCAGCTTTACCCCTCCACACACCCGGGAAAGGACTTTTTTTATGAGGGGGTAGTGGGTGCAGCCTAAAACTAAAGTGTCTATCTCTTTTGAAAGGAGCTCCCCTAAATACCGCTTTGCAACCATCTCTGTTATCTCATCGTCAAGCCACCCTTCTTCTATCAGGGGAACGAATAGGGGACAGGCCTTCTGGTAAACCTGACAGAAAGGGTCTAAAGATACTATCGCCTTCCTGTAGGCTTCACTTTTAACAGTTGCCTCAGTTCCTATAACTCCTATTCTTCCAGATTTGCTGTTCTTTACCGCCTCTTTTGCTCCCGGTTCAACAACGCCGACAATGGGGAATGGGAACTCTTCTTTTAATATATCTAAGGCGTGTGCAGATGATGTGTTGCAGGCCACAACAACCATTTTTACTCTGAATCTCTCAAGTAGCTTTGTATTTTGAATACTGTACTTTATTATTGTTTTATGGGATTTTGTTCCGTAGGGAACTCTTGCTGTGTCTCCAAAGTAGATGAGGTTTTCGCCGGGAAGGAGCTCCCTCAGGGCTTTTAAGACTGTAAGCCCTCCCACTCCGGAGTCAAATATTCCTATTGGGCTCTCTGGCATTGCATCTCCTGAGTTAAATCACTTTATTTAATTAGGTTAGTCATAAGGTTTTAAAAGGTGAATTTAAATGAGGAGCTGTCAGGAAATTATAGACAAAGTAAAAGAGTACAGAACAAACTTTGATGAGAACTTGATAAGAAAGGCTTACCAGTTTGCGAAGGAAAAGCACGAGGGACAGTTTAGGAAATCGGGAGAACCTTACTTTGTCCACCCGGCTGAGGTTGCTTACATACTGGCGGAGCTCCGCATGGATACTCCAACGATCGTTGCAGGCCTTCTACACGATACTGTTGAGGATACAGACACCACTATTGAAGAGATTGAGAGGGAGTTTGGAAAGGAGATTGCTTTTATCGTTAAAGGTGTTACAAAGTTAGAAGGCTACTCTTTTCAGAGTAAGGAAGAGAAAGAAGCGGAGAGCTTCAGAAACCTCCTTATTTCGCTTGCAGAGGATATCAGAGTTCTCATTGTAAAGCTTGCAGATAGGCTCCACAACATGAGGACTCTCCACCACATGAAGAGGGAGAGTCAGCTGAGGAACGCAAAGGAAACCCTCACCATATATGCCCCCCTTGCCAACCGTTTAGGTATGTACAGGATAAAGAACGAACTTGAAGACCTTTCTCTCAAGTATTTAGACCCTGAAGCCTATTACTCAATAGAGAGAAAAGTAAAGGAGAAAAAGAAAAAAATACTTCCATACCTTGAAGGGATTATTGAAACGGTTAGAGAGGAGCTCCAGAAAAACGGCATAAAGGGAGATATTCAGTGGAGAATTAAGCATATCTACGGAATCTACAGAAAGATGGTAACAAAAGGTATTCCCTTTGAAGAAGTTTACGACGTTGCAGGAATAAGGGTAATCACAGATACCGTTGGCAACTGCTATCAAGTGATGGGGATAATTCACGGTCTCTGGACTCCTGTTCCCGGAAGAATAAAGGACTACATAGCCGTTCCAAAGCCCAACATGTACCAGTCTCTCCATACAACAGTTGTAGGGCCTAAGGGCCAGTTTATAGAGTTTCAGATAAGGACTTACCAGATGCACCAGGTTGCAGAGCTTGGTATTGCCGCCCACTGGAAGTACAAAGAGGGTGGGGGAGCTCTCTCCGAGGCCGAAAAGGAAAGGTTCCTCTGGCTCAGGAACCTTTTGGAGTGGGTTAAGGAAGAGAAGGATCCCAACGAATTTATAGATTCGGTTCGTAAAGACCTCTACAACGAGGACATCTACGTTTTCACTCCCAAAGGAGACATAAAGACCCTTCCCGTTGGAGCAACTCCTGTTGACTTTGCCTATGCAATTCACACCTCTGTTGGTCACAGATGCAGGGCTGCAAAGGTTAACGGCAAGCTGGTTCCCTTAAACTACGTCTTAAAGAGTGGCGACAGGGTGGAGATTATCACCGGGAATGAAGAGAGGCCCAACAGGGACTGGCTCAACTTTGTAAAGACCTCTAAAGCCCGTCAGGCCATAAGGAGTTTTTTGAGGAGAGAGGAGAGCGAGCGAGCAAGGAAGTTGGGAGAAAGCCTGGTTGATAAGGCTCTAAGGAAACTTAATTCAACCTTAAGTGCAGTTTCTGAAAGTGAAGAGGTACTTGAGAGGATAAAGAGCTTAGGGTATTCAAAGCTGGACTCTCTCTTGATAGACGTAGGCTTTGGGAAGATTGAGCCCGACACTGCCGCAAGGAAGCTTTTGGGTCTTCCGGTTGAGGTTAAGAGGAAAAAGAGGAAGGGGAGTTCCGTTAGAGGAAACGTTGCCATAACCGTTGATGGGATTGACAATGTTGCCGTTTCCCTTGCTACCTGCTGCCATCCCCTTCCCGGCGATAGGGTTGTTGGAGTGATAAACACCGGGAAAGGCGTTGTTATCCATGCTGCGAACTGCGTAGTTGTGAGGCAGATAAAGGAGAGTTCCCCCGGTAAGATAGTAAGGGTTAACTTTGTCCCTTCCGACAGGGTTTACCCGGCAAAGATAAGGGTTTCAACAGAAGACAGGCCTGGAATGCTTGCAGAGATCTCTT
Source organism: Thermovibrio sp. (assembly GCA_015488335.1). Classification (GTDB taxonomy): domain Bacteria; phylum Aquificota; class Aquificia; order Desulfurobacteriales; family Desulfurobacteriaceae; genus Balnearium. The sequence goes on along the minus strand of WFNZ01000016.1, from coordinate 6,882 downwards.
CTGCAATATCAAAGCAGAACATAAACATAAAGACTGTTACCACCCGTTCTGTTCACGGCAGGGCCGTTCTTGACTTTGTTGTTGAAGTAAAGAGCAGGGAAGAGCTCCAGAAACTCCTCAACGCCATAAGGGGAATAAAAGGTGTAATAGCAGCCAAAAGGATACAGAGGGAAAGCTTAAAACAGCCAGCTGGCTAAGTTAGGCATATCTTATTTCTCAAAACTTTCAGGAGGATTGAATGGAAATGGAAAAGGTAATCAGCCAGTACGTTCCTATAGTTATTGAGCAGACGGGGAGAGGAGAGAGAGCCTACGACATCTACTCAAGGCTTTTAAAAGACAGAATAGTTATGCTTGGAACACCCATAGACGACCATATTGCAAACCTTATCGTTGCACAACTCCTCTTCTTAGAGGCTGAAGACCCGGAAAAAGACATATACCTGTACATAAATAGCCCCGGTGGGGTTGTAACTGCAGGCCTTGCTATCTACGATACCATGCAGTACATAAAGCCCGACGTTGTAACGATCTGTATGGGGCAGGCTGCAAGTATGGGAGCGGTGCTTTTGGCGGCGGGAGCTCCCGGCAAACGTTTTGCCCTCCCCCACGCCCGGATAATGATCCACCAGCCCCTTGGAGGCTTTCAGGGACAAGCTACAGACATAGAGATACACGCAAAGGAGATACTAAGGCTCAAGCAGATGTTAAATGAGATACTTGCAAAACATACAGGTCAGCCCCTTGAGAAGATTGAGAGGGATACAGACAGAGACTTCTTTATGAGCGCTGAAGAAGCCAGAGAGTACGGCCTCATAGATAGAGTTCTCACAAGGAGGGGAGAGTAAGTTGGTAAAGGGCAGGTTCCCCCTTAACAGGGTTGAAGAGGCGATTGAGGATATAAAACAGGGGAAAATGGTCATCGTTGTTGATGACCCAAACAGGGAGAACGAGGGGGACCTTGTTATAGCTGCCGAGAAAGTTACTCCTGAAGCTATAAATTTTATGGCCAAGTTCGGTAGAGGCCTTATCTGTCTTGCCCTTCCTGAAGAGCGTTGCGACCAGCTTGGCTTTGAGCCCATGACCCTTAGGCCAACAGACCCCAAAGAGACCGCCTTCTGCATCTCTGTTGATGCCCACCCTAAGTTCGGAACGACGACTGGAATCTCTGCCTACGATAGGGCAATAACCATAAAGAGGGCAGTTTCTCCCGATGCAAAACCAGAAGACTTTATTAAACCCGGCCACGTTTTCCCGCTAAGGGCAAGGAAAGGTGGGGTTCTTAAACGCTCAGGCCATACAGAGGCTGCTGTTGACCTTGCAAGGCTTGCCGGCCTTTACCCGGCCGGAGTGATCTGCGAGATTATGGACGAAGACGGAACAATGATGCGTCTTCCCAAACTCCTAGACTACGCTAAGGAGCATGGCCTTAAGATAATCAGCATAGCTGACCTCATTGAGTACAGAATGAAGAGTGAAAGCCTTATAAGGCGGGAGGCCGTTGCAAACCTTCCAACCGTTTATGGAAACTGGAAGATTTACGCCTATACTTCTCTAGTAGACAACAAGGAGCACGTTGCCCTCGTTATGGGAGAGATAGACGAAAATGAGCCAATTCTGGTCAGAGTTCACTCTGAGTGCTTAACCGGAGATGTTTTTGGCTCCCTCAAGTGTGACTGCCGTTCTCAGCTCCACAGAGCTATGGAGATGATAGCTGAAGAGGGGAAAGGTGTAATCGTCTATCTCCGTCAGGAAGGAAGGGGCATAGGCCTTGTCAATAAAATTAAGGCCTACCACCTTCAAGACCATGGCTTTGACACAGTTGAGGCCAACGAAAAGCTGGGATTCCCGGCAGACATGAGGGATTTTGGAATAGGTGCTCAGATACTGAGAGATTTAGGCGTTAAGAAGATGCGCCTTATGACAAACAACCCGAAGAAGTTGATCGGTCTTGAAGGTTACGGGCTTGAAATTGTTGAGAGAGTACCGATTATTACGGGAGTTTGCGAGTATAATATCGGCTACCTTCAAACCAAAAGGGAGAAATTGGGGCACCTGATAGAACTGGAGGAGGAAAATGGAAGACAAGGAGTTTCAAATTCCTCAGGAGCTAAAGAACCGGATAATGGGGCTAACGACTCAAATTAGCTCCCTCTTTGAAGAGACAGTTAAGGAATATGAGGAAAGAGTTTCTCAGCTTGAGCAGAGGATTGAAGAGCTTGAACAGGAAAATATTGAGCTGAAGTACAAGCTGAGGCAGCTCAGCAACGACCTTAAGAACCTGAGCGAAAGGATAGCTTCGGAGTTTTTGAAAAGGGCGGAAGCAGCCCTTGAGGGGGTTGAGGAATTAAGGAGAAACGAGAACCAGCAGTAGGTATAACTTTAGGGGATCCTGCAGGTATAGGCCCTGAGGTTCTCCTTAAGTCTCTTCCCTACCTTTCTTCCCTTGGTAGAGTTTTCGTGGTTTACGGTTCAGAGAGCGTGCTACGGTTCTACGGGGAGCTCCTCAACCTCCCCTCTGAACTTCCGGTAGTTTCAGAGATTCCGGAAGAACCTGGAGTTTACCTGAGAAACGTTATTCCTGAGCTTGATTTTGAAGTTGGTAGAGTTTCTAAATCCTGTGGCGTTGCCCAGTTTTCCTTTCTGAAAAGTGCTGTAGAGGATGCTAAAACTGGAAAGATAGGAGCTATCGTTACGCTTCCCATAAACAAAGAGGCTATAAAACTTGCCGATTTTCCGTTTCCTGGGCATACCGAATTTTTAGCTTCCTCTTTTGGTGTTAAGAACTACGCAATGATGCTTGCAAATGAGAAATTAAAAGTGGTTCTTCTCACAACCCACCTGCCTTTGAGAGAAGTTCCAGAGAGAGTGAAAAAGGAGGTTGTTTTAGAAAAGCTCGTTCTGATAAACAGAGCTTTTCCGGGAAGTAGGATTGCCGTTTGTGGACTTAACCCCCACGCAGGAGAGGGTGGACTCTTCGGTAGAGAGGAGATAGAGGAGATAGCTCCTGCTGTAGAGGAGGCGAAGGAGTCGGGCATTAAAGCTTTTGGCCCCTACCCTGCCGATACCGTTTTTAACAGAGCTCTCTCTAAAGAGTTTGATGTAGTTTTGGCCATGTACCACGACCAGGGGTTGATACCGGTTAAGGTTACGGGGTTTGGCAGAAGTGTAAACGTTACTTTGGGTCTTCCAATTGTAAGAACCTCTGTTGATCATGGAACGGCTTACGACATAGCTGGAAAAGGAGTTGCAGATTCGGGAAGTTTCAGAGAGGCAGTAAAGATAGCTCTTAAACTTCTTCGTTAAAACCACTTTCTATACCCACTTTCAACTGTAAATCCGTTTGTTCCCTTACCTTTAAACCCTTTGAAGAACTGAATTTCAATTCTTAGGTTATCTTTCCCAAAGAGACTTCCGCCTATACCACCGGTTACGCTACTTCCCCAACCGTACGTGTTTGAGTAGTTGATTTCGGAGCTGAAAAAAGGTCTCCAGACCCTTACAAAGCTGAACCTGTTTTCGCTTCCGAAGTTAAAACCTGCTCCTATCTGGTAGTAGTTTTCTGGCAGGATGTCTGATGGTTTGAACTTTGATATTCTGTCTGTAAACGTGTTTTTGTGTTTCTTCTCGTTAAAAATTCCCCTCTGAACGTAGGTTCTAAGAGTGTAATCTGGGTAGCCGGTTCTCAGTTTGAATGAGAGCTCCCCGTAAAGGAGTGTTCCGTTTCCTATTTTACTGCCGTCTGCCGAGAAGTAGCCATTCTTTTCAACTGAAGCGTAAAAGCCTATTCTGTTGTTGTACGGAACTGTGAAGTTGAATTTAAGCCCTTCCTTCCAGCAGCTGATGATTGCCTGTTCTGAAATTTCAGTGGGAGCTCCCTTGTAAGCTTCCAGTGAAAAGCTTGACTGATAGGGACCTCTAACTGTTTCCGAAGCGGAAAATCCGATTTCCGATTCCCCTTTAGCGGTGTAGTCCGATACCCCTATTTTCAGCTGTGAGTTATTGAAGAGCTTTTTAACGTAAATGTTTACCCAGTGGGAGTAGAGGACACTCTCCGAGAAGGTTCCGCCTTTCCTGGTTAAGAAGTTACTCTCTGTTGAGATTCCGCTGTAGAGGGAGTTCTCAAGTTTCAGGAGGAGCTCCTGGGAGAGTGTTAAGAAGTAGGGAGCTCCCACTTTACGGTAAGAGAGGCTTACGTAGTAGTGGGAAGCGTAGTTTACAGTTAGATCCCTGAACTGTCTGTAGAGTCTATTGTCGTAAGGATTGTCGTTCAGCCCCTTAAACGCTATTAGAAAGGCTTTTCCCGGTTTCTCTATCTCCTTAAAGGCTGTAACTCTGTCCCGTATGGGGAGCTCCTCTAAGTAGTACTTAGTAAGCTTTCTAAGGGAGTAGAGATCTTCTTTTAAGAGTGAAAGGCTTAACTTCATCCAGACTTTTAATCTCTTTTCTCTTTCTCTAAATAGGAGCTTTTCAAACCTTCCCTTAGCAAGGAGGTAAGAGTAGTAGATGTCTTCTCCAATTTTTTTGGTTAAAAACCGTTTGCATCTCTGAAATTCTTTTTCAAACTGAGGCTGGTTGGAGAAGTACATCAGCGCTCTCAGGTAGGCCTCAACGGAGTCTTCCGATAGATTTCCCTTTTCTATTTCCTTTTTAACTCTGAGCAGAACCTGTCTTCTTATTCTGTAAGCTTCATTCTCTTTCCCCAACAGTTCTAAAACGTCTGCCTCTGTGAGAAGTTTGTTGAAGTCATTTTCGGAAATCTTGATACTTTTTAATATCTTCTCTGCCTCTTTTCCGTTCTGGAGGTAGAGGTATGCTGAGATAAAGGCAAAAGGGGCTTTTATCCGATAGGTTTTAAACTCCTTCAGGGCGTTTTTTAATTTATCTCTCTCTTTTGAGTCTATGAGGAGGTATATATACTGGGAAATTAAGTCCTTATTAGGCTTTCTTTTTAAGTAGCTCTCAAGGAGTTCCTCGGCTCTCCTCTTCTCTCCTATTTTAGATAGAACAGAAACGTAGAGTGAAAGGACAGCCGGGTTTTTGAGGAGTTCTCTTCTCTTTTTTTCTGGAAGGTTTTTAAAGGTTTTTAAGAACTCTTCCTGGTGTCCCGTAGTTACGGAAAGATCTAAAAGTGGAAGGAGAAGAGAGTCTGTTTTAAACCGTTTCCAGCCTTTTAAGGCATACTCAAAAGCCTTTTTCGGGTTTAGGTAGTAGAAATAGTCAACAAGCCTCATGTAGTCGTCGGGCCTTCCTTTTCCTTTCTCTATGAGCTCTTCAGACCCTTTTACTGCCGTTTCTACATCACCTAAGGCCCAGGCAAGGTCGCTTAGAGTTCCGATCAGTTCAGGGTTTTCTATCCTTTGCCTGTAGGCTTCCTTTAGAGTTTTTAAAACTTCGGTAAACTTCTTCTCGGAGAATAGAATGTAGGCCAGCATAAGGTAGTCTTGAGGTTTAAAGCCAAACTTCTTCTTTATCTCGTTGAGTACCTCTTTAGCCTTCTGAGGCTCTCCTTGGTTCCAGTAAATATAGACAAGTTCTCTCATTGCCTGTGGAGAGTTCTGTATCAGAGGTAGAACTTTCTCTATGTAGTTTTGAGGGTTCTTTGTTGCGTAGAGTAGGAACATCACTTCCTGGGGACTGAAAACGTGTTTTTTCAACTTCTCTGAGAACTCTATTGTTTTTTCAGCCGTTTTAAAGTCCTGTTCTGCAAGAGAAACTGTGTAGAGTTCCTTCAGATACCTGGCCTTTTTAAACCGGAAAACTAACTCTTTCAAGCTTTTGAGCAGGAGCTTTTTCTTTCCCAACCACCGGGATACCTGAGCGACCCTCTCCCACCATCGGAAATCTTCAGGGTGAATTTCTGTTCCCCTCAGTGCCACCTGAAGTGCCTTTTTAAGTTTGCTGTTTGCAAGGTACGTCTGGTAGAGGAGGAGGAGCAGCTTATCTTCTTTAGATTCTTTTACTGCAGAGTTTCTGTTCTTTTTTAACTTTAACTTTTTAGAATCTGTTTTGACTATAGATACTTTTTTAAAACCGTAAGACTTTAGAAACTCTAATTTTCTCCTCAGCTCTTTTACTGAAGGAGATGGCCACAGCCTGACTGTGCAGAATCCTTTGTCCGTTCTGTATATAAAAGCGTGAGCCTTCAGCTTTTTAGGTAGGTTTGAGAGGAAACTCTCTGCGTATTTGCAGTTTTTTGCCGTGTAGAGCTGGACACTGAAGAGTGTTGAGCTCAGAGCTTTTACTGGAAAGAGGGTAACTGCAAGGAGGATTAACCCTTTTCTCATCTGTTTTCTCCATTTACGAGCTTAAGGAGTCTGTCGGCCAGTTTCAGCTGGAGCTCCCTGTCGTTTACCATTCTGGCTACCTTTAGGAATTCCTCAAGCATCTCCCTGTCGTTTCTGAACCTGTTAAAGCTTTCCGCTATTATTTTCTTTACCTCCCGGTAATCTTTCGTCCAGAGGGCTACCTTAAGGCAGAAGTCAACAGTATTTCTGTCGGTTCTCTTTTTTAGGGCTTTTATACAGAACTTTTCGGCGCTACTGTAATCTCTCTGAGAAAGCTCAAAGAAAACTATGGACTTGAGATCTTCTAGTGTAAATTTTCCACTCTCTATCAGTTTTTGAGCAAACTTTCTGAAACTTTCTTTATCTTTAGCTGTTTGAGAAATAATAAGACCTTCTTTTAAAAATTTGGGGTCTTTCTCTGCTATCTGGTTGACAATTTTTAAGGCTTCGTTCCACTTTTTTAAAGCCAATGCCAACTTTAAGGCTCTTCTATACCAAACTATTTTTCCTGTTTGAACGGCAATCTCTTCAGATGTTTTAAGTGCAAGTTTTGGCATATCCATATTTATTGCTTCCCTATAGACAAACTCTTTGTC
>WFNZ01000015.1 GCA_015488335.1 Thermovibrio sp. | reverse complement strand
GTGGGATAGGAAGGTTAAAGAGCTCCTTGGAACTGATGAGGTTGAATACATAGTTGAGCCAAAGTTTGACGGAGCAAGCGTTGAGCTTGTTTACGAAAAAGACCTGCTGGTCAGGGGAGCTACAAGGGGAGACGGAATCTACGGCGAAGACATTACGATGAACGTTAAGACGATAAAGTCAATTCCTCTGAGAGCTCCCTTCTCAAAACATGGAATAGACCTTATAGCCATAAGGGGCGAAGTTATAATGCCCAAGAGCGTGTTTAAGAAGCTCAACGAGGAGAGGGAGAAGCAGGGACTTCCGCTCTTTGCAAACCCCAGGAACGCAGCAGCTGGAACGTTAAGGCTCAAAAACCCTGCAGAGGTGGCAAAGAGAGGGCTTGACTGCTACGTCTACCAGATACTCCACTCAGAGCCTAAAAAGCCCTGCAAGGATATAAGAACACAGAAAGAGGCGCTGGAGCTGTTATCTGAGTGCGGATTTAAGACTCCTCACATTCAGAAAGTATGTAAGAACATAGATGAAGTAATTGAGACTGTTCTGAAGGCTCAGGAGGAGAGGGAGAGCTGGGACTTTGAGGCAGACGGAATGGTTGTTAAGGTCAACGACATCTGCGCCTGGGAGAAATTGGGTGAGACGATGCACCACCCCAGGTGGGCGGTTGCCTACAAGTTCCCGGCAAAGCAGGCAGTTACAAAGCTCGTTGACGTTGTGTGGCAGGTTGGAAGGACGGGAGCTCTCACCCCCGTTGCAATCTTAGAGCCTGTTGAGGTCGGCGGAGTAATCGTCTCAAGGGCAACGCTTTTTAACCCGGACTTCATCAAGATGAAGGACATAAGGATTGGAGACTACGTAATAGTTGAGAGGGCAGGGGAAACGATTCCATACATTGTTGGGCCGGTGGTTGAGAGGAGAACGGGAAACGAAAAACCCGTAGAGGTTCCAACCCACTGCCCTGTGTGTGGAGCTCCCATAGTTAAAGAGCTTGACGAGGCCGTTCCAAGGTGCCCAAACATCAACTGCCCTGCACAGCTGAAAGAACACATGATTTACTGGGGTAAAGTTTTAGACATCAAGGGGCTTGGAGAGGCAACGGTCAACCAGCTGATGAGGAAAGGACTGGTCAAGTCAATTGCAGACCTCTACTACCTTAACAAGAAAGACCTGATAAGGCTTCCCGGCTGGGGAGTGAAGAAGGCTGAGAACCTGCTGAACCAGATTGAGAAGTCAAAGTCTGCACCTTTCTGGAAAAAGCTCACAGCCCTTGGAATAAGGCACGTTGGAGAGAAAACGGCCCAGCTCCTTGCTAAAAAGTTCAAAAACATTGAGGAGCTGATGAACGCAGGGTTTGAAGAGCTTGCGTCAATTCCCGGAATTGGCCCGATTACGGCAACGAGCATTAAGAACTTCTTTAAGGCAGAACAGAACCTTGAGATGATAAAGAGATTGGAAGAGGCAGGGTTCAAGTTTGAAAGGACGGAAGAGGAAGAGAAAGAGCAGGAACTCCCCAAACCGCTGGCCGGTCAGAATGTTGTATTTACGGGAGAGCTTGACCACTTCACAAGGAAAGAGGCGCAGCACATAGTGGAGCTCCTTGGAGGAAACCCGACAAACTCAGTAACGAGGAAAACAAGTTTTGTGGTGGTTGGTAAAAACCCTGGCTCAAAGTATTCAAGAGCTCAGAAATTAGGAATTAAGATGTTAAACGAGCAGGAGTTCATAGAGATGCTCAAAGAGTTTGCAAAGGAGAACCCAGAAGTAAGGAAAATCCTTGAGGAGAAGGGGCTCCTTTAGGGGAGCTCCTTTTCCATTTCTGAAATAAGTTCCTTCAGAGGCTTAATTATGCTTACGCGCAAAGCAGGTAGATCTCTATGATTCTCAATGAGAAAACAGCTGAGTAGCTTTTCACCTTTCAGGAATATTAACCATCTCCCTTTAATCGGAAAAGCTGCGACTTCAAGATCCCCATAGACTTTATTCAGTAAAGAGATAAAATCAGAAAGTAGAGGAACAAGACCAGGAACAAGCCCATTAAATACTGGATTACCATTGATTTCCAAATACATCAACCTTAAGCCAGTAACTGATTTTTCAATCTTTTCAGTGAGTTTCTTTAAAAAACCGGTTGCCGTTAGATTCCCATTACTATCTAAAACCTGTCTCTTCTCCTTTTGAGAGATTAAATCAGAGATAAACCTTCTCTTCACTTCTTCGTGAAACTTTCTTAAGAAAACTTCCCTCTTTTCACCGAGGGGCACGGAAGAAGAATACTGTTTTACAACTCTACCTTTGAAGAAAACGGAAGAAACAACTAAAGAATCCCCTTTTGCCTCTGTTTGTATCTCAAAAGTATACTTACCGACACATATCTTACCGTTAATTGAAAATCCATTAACACTTCTCATACGAACCTCTTTAGCTATCCATAAATCGTTGTAAATACAACTTCAAATCCCTAAGAAGAACAAGAGATCTATTAAGTTTTACAGACTCTGGAGCTAATATAACAAGCTTGTACTCGCTACCAAGAGAAGATGCCACAACATAGCCTCTGTTAAATTTAAAGAAAAGGGGGTTGTTACAATTAATATCAATAAAAGAAAATAAAGAGGCCAGATCTGCTGAAAGCTTATCTTCATCTACGTAAAAGAGAGAGTAAAAAACTATAGGAAACCCTTCAGAGTCTAAGATCAGAACACTATCAAGACAGTTTTCCTTAACAAAATAGGAGACTTTATCCTTTAAAGCTTCTAAATTCAGAATACCGTGCATTTCCCCCCTCAAATCATTGAGTTATTTTAAGTTAAAAATATATAAGTCTTCTCCTACATTTCAAGCTTTGATATAAGTCAACAATAGCAAAATATTGAATATTAATGACCATTAACACTTCACCGAGAAAATTTGGTTATACCGGGAATAAATAACAGAGGGGGAAACCATGAGTAAATTAGATGAAAAAATTGCTCTCTACAAAGAAACGGCTAAAAAGTTTAAGTTAAAGCTCAGCGACGAGTTGATTGAAGCAGTTACAAGAGGACTGGGGCCGTCAATCTACAACAAAGACTCTGAAACTGTAGCCTGCTCAGATAAGTCCGAGCTTGAAAGACTGAGGGAAAACTTCCTTAAGAAAAAGTTAGGGCTGAAAGAACCTGATGAGGCTCTAGACAAAGCTATAGAGGAAGTTTGTGAAGAACTAAAAGAACTCAAAAGGAAATACAGAGCTCTCTTTTACGCACTCCTCGTAAAGAAGTTTAAGAAAGAGGACGTATACCTGAAATAACGGTTGATGCTGAAATTCAACAGGAAGTTTGTAAAGAAAGCTAAAAGACGGCTTGAAACGGCCAGAATGGCTTTCAGTAAGGGATACGTCTGTTCTGCATGCTCTAACTGTTATTACGCGCTATTCAACCTTATGCAGTCTGTCGTTGGAGATCCACCAGACGGAAGCTGGAGCCACGGCGGGCTGCCTAAAGCTTTTACAAAGAAGGTTTTTCAAGAACAAATACTTCCCACCAACGAAATAAAAGGCTTTGTAGCACTGTGTGACAGTCTATACGCCTTTAGACGAGAATCGGATTATTATGATAGTATACTGGAACACTCTGAAAACGCAAAAAGAGATATTGAAGGTTACATTGCAAAAGTAGAAAGGTTATTAAACCTATTAGAGGAAAAATAGATGTCTAAAAGAATACCAAAGATAAATCACAGAGAAGTTTCTTCAGCACAGCTTAAAAGCGAGTTCTTATCAAGACTAGAAAATAAACTGCAAAGTGTAAACGAAGTCAAAAGGGTTACCATAAGACCAAGACATAAATTGGATATTGACGCTTCAATCAGGATCATTATCTCTTCCCATCGTTCTCTGGAACTCTCTAAAAGAATTGCAGAAGCGATCTCTGAAGCTAAATGGGAAGTTTTCGAAGAACTTGGAGAACTACCTGCTGTTGAGTGGGAAATAGAGAGAGAACCGGTAAAACCTCAGAAAAAGAAACGTATCTATCGCTGGATAAAACCTGCTTTCAGATATGAAAGAAAACAGACAAGGAAGAGAATCTCAAAACGGCAGATCAGAAGAACACCACTTCGGATCTCAAATCTGAATCGTCAGGAAATTGACCTCGGAGAGTAGAACTAAATTTTGCGAACCATGAAGTAGTTACCGAGGGCAAAGAGAGCTCCCCCCTGAAGGGTTAAGGCCAATATGTCGGAAGTTAGCTCTTTCAGTGGAACTCCCTTAATGGCTATTGCGAGAGCTCCGTCTATGTAGTATTTGAGGGGTGAAAGAACTGAAAGCCACTGGAGAAGTTTTGGCATCGCCTCAATGGGAGTCCAGTTTCCAGAGAGGTAGAGAATTGGAATCAGAAGGAGGATTGTCAGCTGAGAGACCTGGAGCATGTTCTCAGAGAGGGAGGCTATGAACATTGAGAGTCCAGAAGCCGTGAAAACGTAGAGGAGAGTTAAGAGGAGGAAGTCCAGCTCACTTCCCCTGAAGGGAACGGCGACAACTCTTTCAACTGTGAAAAAGAGGGCAAAAGCGGTAAAGAGAAGAACTATAAGCCCCATAGCCACAGACTTTGCAACCATAAAAACAATGTTCGGAAGTGGGGAAACTGTAAGCATCTCAACGTTTCCTCTCTCTTTCTCAAGGACGACGGCTGAAGCTGGGAGGAGGAGGAGAAAGAGGGTTATTACTGTGAGGAGCTCCGAGTAGGCCATAAAGAGCTTACTTGAGGCGTTCTGGTTGAAGTAGATTCTGGGAACAACCTCTATTGGAGGCTTAAAGAACCGCCCCGTGATGAAGTTGTAGATTATCTGAGTGGCGTAGGCCGAGAAGAGGTAGCTGGCAGAGACCTCTGCTCCGTTAACTATAACGGCAATCTCTGTTCTGTCGCCCTTTTTGAGCTTTTTCTCAAAGTTGAATGGAATTCTGATAACTCCAACAGCTTTGTCTTTTAAGAGAACGTCTTCAACAGATTTATCTGAGAGAAGGTAGCCCTTAAAGTGGAAGTAAGGCTCTGGAAATTTTGAGAGGAGTTCCCTTGAAGTGTAGGAGTTGTCAAAGTCCTGGGCGTAGAAGGAGGCGTTTTTTAGAGTTAGGTCTATTCCCGTTGCCGCAAGGTAGATGTCTAAAGTGAAGGCGTAAACGGCAAAGAGGAGGAGGCCTCTGTTCCTTAAGAACTGGACGATCTCCTTGTAGAGGAGGATAAAGAAGTTCATCTCTCCCTCTTCTTAAAGAACAGGTAGTTGAGCGAAAAGAGGACAGAGAAAAAGAGCAGAAGGGTTAAAAGGTCTGGAATCAGGTAAACAACGGGGGAGGCCTTAAAGTAGATATCTTTGAGGAGTCTCATGTAGTAGAAGGTTGGAATGAAGTGGGCAGTGAGGAGAGCTCCCTTTCCCATAGAGGAAACAGGAGTCAGGTAGCCGGTGTAGAGGATAGAGGGAACAACTGT
>WFNZ01000014.1 GCA_015488335.1 Thermovibrio sp. | reverse complement strand
GTTTAAAAACATCCTTAAGTTTCCTATTCAAATGTCAAAGAGCAAATTCAATTATACAACTTTCCGGGTTATTAAACTTTAGATAAAAGGGGGGAGCTCCCCCCAATTCAAAATTTACCTGCTAATTGGTTGTTCCGTCATCGTTTTTCTCAACTCTTTCAGTTATGAGTTTTTTCAGTTTGTCTGTTATTCCCTCCTGAGAGGGCTGTTGTTCTTCTGCAGGCTCCTCTACAAGCTGAACGTCTTTTATGATGCCTTTAGATTTGAGGAGCTCCACAACCTCTTTTCCAAATGAAACAGGTCTTCCTTGAGGATCTATGAAGATGTGCTGGGTAAATCCAACTGCCAGAACAACGTCGTCTCTCAAAACCCTGTAGTCAAACCTTATTCCCCTTGTTCCTATGTTTGTTATTGCAGTTTCAAGGGTTATGAGGTCGTCGTAAACAACAGGGGCAACGTATCTGCAGGCGGCCTCTACAACAGGCATGAGAATCTGCTTCTGCTGGAGTATCTGTCTGTATTCAATTCCTAAAGCTCTGAAAAGCTCAGTTCTTCCTCTCTCAAAGAGCTCAAAGAACCTTGAGTAGTACATAACGCCGTAGGCATCTACTTCTGCCATTGAAACCCTGTATGGCATACTTCCAACTATTACCTGAGGCTGTTCCTGATTCTGCCCTTTTTTCTCCTCAGCCATTACTTCCCTCCGTAGTATTCCTGAAGTGGTTTAACGTCTAAGTTTGCTCTCCTCATGGACTCTATTGCCATAACGGCAGCCTGAGCCCCGCGGACCGTTGTGTAGTAGGGTATCTTGTAGTTAACGGCCAAACGCCTTATGCTGTAGGCATCTTTCTTTGATTTTGTTCCTGTTGGAGTATTGATAATGAGGCATATTTCTCCATTCTTGATAAGGTCTCCGATGTTTGGCCTTCTCCCTTCCTGAATTTTGTAAACAAGCTCAACGGGAACTCCTTTCTCCTTTAAGAACTTATACGTTCCCTCAGTAGAGACTATTTTAAAGCCCATATCGGCAAGCTTTTTGGCAATTCCAAAAATTTTGGGTTTGTCTTTGTCCTTAACGCTTATGAAAACCTTACCACAGGAAGGGTCTAAAGGAAGCCTTGAGCCGGCTGCCAATTGTGCCTTGTAGAAGGCTATTCCCAAATCTCTGTCTATTCCCATAACCTCACCGGTTGACTTCATCTCCGGGCCTAAAACCGGGTCAACTTCAGGGAAACGGTCAAAGGGGAATACGGCCTCTTTAACGGAGTAGTATTCAGGTTCCACCTCTTTAACGCCAAGCTCTCTGAGTTTTTTACCCATTGCAACTTTTGTTGCGATTTTGGCAAGTGGAATTCCCGTGGCTTTACTAACGAAGGGAACAGTTCTTGAAGCCCTGGGGTTAACCTCAATGATGTAGATTTCGCCGTCTTTAACGGCAAACTGGATGTTTATGAGGCCTTTTACGTTCAGCTCAAGGGCGATTTTACGGGTTATCTCTTTAATCTCCTCAACTATCTCTTTGGGAACTGAGAAGGTTGGAAGAACGCAGGCGCTGTCTCCCGAGTGGATTCCCGCCTCTTCTATGTGCTCCATAACACCGCCGATTATTACATCTTCTCCATCTGCAACGGCGTCAACGTCAAACTCAACGGCGTCTTCAAGGAACTTGTCTATGAGGACGGGCTTTTCCTCTGAAACTTCAACGGCCTCTGCCATGTACTGGCGGAGCTCCTCCATTGAGTAGACAATCCTCATTGCTCTTCCGCCAAGAACGTAAGAAGGCCTCATGAGAACGGGAAACCCTATCTCCTCGGCAATCTTCTCAGCCTCTTCTAATGAGCGAGCAATTCCGGAAGGTGGCTGTTTCAGGTTGAGTTTTTGAAGGAGCTCCCGGAACCTCTCCCTGTCTTCTGCTATGTCAATACTCTCAGATGAGGTTCCAAGTATTTTTACTCCAGCTCTTTCAAGGGGAACAGAGAGTTTAAGGGGAGTTTGGCCGCCAAACTGGACGACAACGCCTAAAGGCCTCTCTTTCTCAACGATGTTAAGGGCATCTTCAAAAGTTAACGGCTCAAAGAAGAGCTTGTCTGAGGTGTCGTAGTCTGTTGAAACGGTTTCGGGGTTGCAGTTAACCATGTGGGCTTCATAGCCGAGCTCCCTTAGAGCCCAAACAGAGTGGACGCAGCAGTAGTCAAACTCAATTCCCTGACCGATTCTATTGGGGCCAGAGCCGAAAACGATAACCTTTTCTTTTTTACTGGGGTTGGCCTCACACTCCCTTCCGTCGTAAGTTGAGTAGTAGTACGGAGTGTAGGCCTCAAACTCTCCGGCGCAGGTATCAACCGTTTTGTAGAGAACGGGAGAAATTTCCTTCCTTTTTTCCCTTACTTTCTCTTCAGTTGTTCCAAGAAGGTTTGCAATTTCCCTGTCTGAGAAGCCCCACTTCTTAGCCCACTTGAGGAGCTCTCCCGGAACGGTCTCAAGAGTGTGTTTTTTGAGCTCTTCCTCAACTTCAACAAGCTGTTTTATGTTGTTCAGGAACCACTTATCTATTTTTGATAGGTCATAGAGTTTGTCTAAATCCCAGTTTCGCCTGAAGGCCTCGGCTATATACCAGACCCTGTCGGCGTTTGGAACGGCAATTCTTGACTCAAGCTCGTCGTCTGAGAGCTCAGAGGCTCCTTTCAGGGTCAGGCCGTAGCGGCCAATCTCTAAAGAGCGGATAGCCTTATTCAAAGCCTCTTTAAAGGTTCTTCCTATTGCCATTACCTCGCCGACAGACTTCATACGGGTTGTAAGTGTCGGGTCGGCTTCGGGGAATTTCTCAAAAGCCCAGCGGGGGAACTTGACGACACAGTAGTCTATTGCAGGCTCAAATGAGGCTGGTGTTTTCTTCGTAATGTCGTTTGGAAGCTCGTCTAACGTGTAGCCAACAGCCAGCTTGGCTGCGATTTTTGCAATGGGGAAACCTGTTGCCTTAGAGGCAAGGGCAGATGAACGGGAGACCCTTGGGTTCATTTCAATAACGATTATCCGGCCGTTTTCAGGGTTAACTGCAAACTGGACGTTTGAACCTCCCGTTTCAACACCGATTTCCCTTATGATGGCAATGGCTGCATCCCTTAAAAGCTGATATTCCTTGTCTGTTAAGGTTTGGGCCGGAGCAACAGTTATTGAGTCTCCGGTGTGAACTCCCATAGGGTCAAAGTTCTCAATTGAACAGATGATTACAACGTTGTCTTTGAGGTCTCTCATTACCTCAAGCTCAAACTCTTTCCAACCTAAAACGCTCTCCTCTATCAGAACCTCGTTTATTGGAGAGGCGTCTAACCCTCTTTTAACGATCTCCTTAAATTCCTCTCTGTTGTAGGCTACACCTCCTCCCTCTCCGCCTAAAGTAAAGGCAGGCCTTATGATTGCAGGAAGGCCAACATAGTCAAGAACTTCCATTGCCTCTTCTAAAGAGTGGGCAAGGCCGCTCCGGGGAACTTCTAAACCGATTTTCAGCATCGCCTCTTTGAAGAGCTCCCTGTCTTCCGCCTTCTTTATCGCCTCTATCTTTGCTCCTATAAGCTCTACTCCGAACCTGTCTAAGATGCCGGCCTCGTGGAGCTCCACAGCCAGGTTGAGTGCGGTCTGGCCTCCAACTGTTGGGAGAAGAGCATCCGGCCTTTCTCTCTCAACAATCTTCTCAAGGGCTTCAACGGTTAAGGGCTCTATGTAGGTTCTATCTGCAATGTCCGGGTCTGTCATTATGGTTGCTGGGTTTGAGTTGACAAGAACTACCTGATAACCCTCTTCTTTTAAAGCCTTACAGGCCTGAGTTCCAGAATAGTCAAACTCGGCAGCCTGACCAATTCTTATTGGACCTGAACCGATTATCAGAATCTTTTTAAGGTCTTCCCTCTTTGGCAAAGGAGCCTCCCGGAAAAATTTGGTCTAATTTTATCCTAAACGGAAAGGAGAAACCGCTTTGAGAATAGTGATAACCGGAACTCCCGGAACCGGAAAAAGCACAGTGGGGGAAATACTCTCAAAGAGGTTGGGAGCTCCTCTCTACAACCTCAGCAAGCTGATAAAGGAAAAAGGGCTCTACACAGAGTTTGACGAAAAGAGAGATGCCTACGTTGTAGATGTAGATAAACTGCGGGAGTTTTTCAAAGGTAAGGAGAACTTCATAGCAGAGGGGCTGGTTGCCCATTTCATTCCGGCAGACCTTACAGTTGTTTTAAGGGCAAGGCCTGAAGTGATTGTTGAAAGGCTAAAACCCCGAAGATACTCAGAGGAAAAGCTAAAAGAAAACGCAGAGGCAGAAAGGCTGGCGGTTATTGCAACGGAAGTTTTTGAGAATCCTTTAGATTGCAGGGTTGTCCACATAGATACGACAGATAGAACCCCTGAAGAGGTTGCAGAGCTCATTGAGAGAGCACTAAAGGGAGAGGAGGTTTTTGACGACGTTGACTGGCTGGAAGACGAGACAGGTTGCTATTAAAGCCCTCTGCGCCTTTGAGAATGATAAAAGGCTGAGGGAACACTTAGAACCTCTAATAAAGGAATTTAAGCCTGTTGACAGAGCTTTTATAAGGGAGCTCGTTTCCGGAACCGTTCGCTACCTTAAACTCCTTGACTTCTGCATAGAAAAGTCTACGGGAAAGAGGTTAAAGAAACAGCTCTGTGGAGTTCGGAACGGCTTAAGGCTAATAGCCTACCAGCTTATGTTTACAGGAGTTCCGGAGTATGCAGCTATAAACGAAACCGTTGAGGCCGTTAAGAGGCTTGCAGGGAGAAAGCCGGCAGGGTTCGTAAATGCGGTTTCCAAAAGGCTGATAGGTTTTGACTGTAAGAAAGAGGTTGGGAGGATAAAGGATTTTTATAAAAGGATTTCCACACTCTACTCCTTTGAAACGTGGATGGTTAAGAGGTGGCACAGGTTTTACGGAGAGGAGCTCCTTCCCCTCTTAGAGTCCCTCAACAAGGTTGCTCCACTTTTCGTTAGGGTGAACCTAATTAAAACGACAACAGAGGAGCTCCTATCTCTCTTTCAAAAAAACGGCATAGATGCGGAACCTCACCCGTTCATCCCACACACGGTAAGGGTAAAGGGAAGAGTTGTTGTTGAGGAGCTCCCCGGTTTCAAAGAGGGTCTTTTCTACGTTCAGGATCCTGCCTCTTACATGGCCGCATACCTCTTAAACCCTAAACCGGGAGAGTTGATATTAGACGTTGGAGCAGCCCCGGGAGGAAAAACAACGGCAATAGCCTCTTTAACAGGGAATAGAGCAAGGATAGTGGCTGTTGACGTAAGCAGAAAAAGGATGGAGCTCCTCTTAGAAAACTGCAGAAGGCTGGGAGTAGAGAACGTTGAACCGGTAATTACAGACATAAGAAATGATGATAAATTCAGGGCAAAATTCTACAAAAGCTTTGATAGAATCCTGATAGACGCCCCCTGCAGCGCAACGGGAGTTATAAGGAGACACCCTGAGGGAAAGTGGAACAAGAGCATGGAGCTGATAAAACACAACCAGAGAATCCAGAGGGAGCTCCTTTTGGCTGCGAAAGACCTTTTAAAGCCCGGAGGAATTATCGTTTACAGCGTCTGCTCCTTAGAGAGAGAAGAGGGAGAGGAGAACAGAGGGTTTGCTCTGAAGAACGGGTTTGAGCCGGCAGAGTTTGAGAGAGTTCCAGAACCTTTAAAGGAAAGGACAGAAAACGGAGAACTCCGCCTCTTTCCCCACAGAGACAGTACAGACGGCTTTTACTATACCGTTTTCAGAGGTTAAAATGGAAAAAGGGGAAATCAGCAGAACGGTTCTTTTAAAACTTATTGAAGCCATACTGAAGGAAGAAGAGCTTGAAACAATTTCAAGAATTATCTCAACAGATCCAAACTTAACAGCTAAAATCCTTACATTTGTAAACTCAGCTTACCACAGTTTACGAAGGGAGATTCACTCAATAGAAGACGCTATAGCCTATATTGGCTACAGAAAACTCAAAGAAATAGCTTTTGCCCTTTTAGTCTCTGCAACTTTAAAAAATGTTGATAAGGAAGAACTCCTCAAATCGGTTCAGCTGGCCTACCTGACTAAAGCAATCGCAAAAAGGGCTTTCCCAAAACTAAACCTGGAAGAAGAGGCATTTCTAGTAGGAATACTGAATCACGTTTATCAAAAGGAGGGTGAAAAACTAATAAAAGAATTAGAGAAAGTATACATTTCAAAAGCGGTAATTGAAGGTTTAAGAAACGACTCATCTCCCTTAGGAAAACTGAAGATACTTGCTAAAAAGCTCTTTCCGTGGTGTGAGAAAATATTAAAAGGTGACAAAAATTTCAAACTTCCTAAAAGTGATATAAAAAGAGAAATTATCATAGGTAGCTGTCTGGAAGCTCAGGAAGAGACAGAAAAACTTGCAGAAATACTCTAACAGGAGGAGAGGGAATGTCGGAAATAGAGAGATTGGAACTGAAAAGAGAGGTAATGCTGAAGCTCATTAACGCACTTCTTGAAGGCGAAGAGCTAAACCGAATAGCTCAAATAGTGAGTATGGATCCAAACCTTTCAGCAAAACTTTTAAAGTTCATCAATTCTCCTTACTTTGGATTAAGAAAGGAGATAAAGTCCATCGTTCAGGCCATAGCCTACTTAGGATACAGAAATCTAAAAGACTACGTATTTGTCCTTTTAACGTCTTCATTCCTGAAAAACGCCAGCAGAGAAGAGATAAAACAGGTTCTTAAGTTTGCATACCTGATGAGAGAGCTGGCAAAAAAAATCATGCCCGAGCACGATGATGAAGCATTTATGGTTGGTATTTTAGACAGCGTTCACAGAGAAGTGGGAGAGGAGATAAAAGAGATCCTTGAGAAGGCCGGAGTCTCTGAGTATGTCATAAACGGAATTCTGAACGATTCAAGTAAACTTGGAAAGCTGAAAGTGATGGCAAGGGAGCTCCTCAACCTCTGCGACAAAATAACTGCCGGAGAGCCAGTAGAGATACCGGAGCTCCTCAAAAACCTCCCAAAGGAAGACCTTGTGGAGAGCTGCCTTATGGCAGAAGATAACGCAGAATCAATACTTGCTACCCTTTAAGGAGAAACCGAAGAAGAACTGTAGCGTAGGAGCCGGATGGAAGCGAGAACTGAAGCTTTATCCGGCTCCTTGTTTTTTCTAAAATCTTAAAACCTTCAGGGAAAACGACAGCCTTCCTTAAACCGTCTGTCATAACGACCATTCCACCAACTTCCCTGTCAAACCACTCCTCTTTAACTCCGTATCTTTTAAAAACCTTTCTAAGAGCTCTCTTCAGAACTTTATCTTCCGGTGGAAATTCCCGACCTGTATAGGGAATCTCAAGCCTTTTCAGGTGGTCTATGTCGTAAACTTCTAAGTAGTAGCTCAGCTTCCAGTTGTTTATGAATGGAACCCGAACGAAGGGATACTTCTCCTCTATGTATTCCCTCAAAACCTCGTTCCAGAGAAAGCTCTGGTAGGCAAAGTTGAACATGAGGCGAACGTTTTTGGGAAGAATTCTAAAGGCCTTCTCAGGGGTAAGCCCTCTCATTAAGCCTCTGATTAAGTCCTTTTCATACTCCTCCAGAGTGGGAGAAAGGGTTTTATAGAGTTTCCTCCAGTCTCCCCAGAAATCAATTGTAGATTTGCCGAAGAAGTAGCTCCGGAGAGCTCCCTCGTAGTCTCCCCTTAAAAGATACCTGAGAACGAAGTCATCCCTGCTCTTAACACTTCCGAACCTCTGCTCTCCGAAGTAGTTTGGAAAGCCGTAGCGCTTAACTATTTCATAGTTCCTGTAAAACCGCTCCCTCAGGTTCTTCTCAAAGTTCCGGACAGTTATCGTAAACCTGTTGGCCTTTAAGTTCCCCAGTGTTAGAGGCCTGTTAACCTTCCCAAGAACCCTTATGCAGAAGCCTGATTCCCTGTTCCAGTCTAAGGAGTCAACCTGTTGCCACTTTCCGGTGAACCTGAAGCAGGTGTCTGAAATTTCATAAGAGGCTGGAACAGTTAAATACTGGGTTGTAATGGCATATCGGTCTTTAAGCCCAGCAAAACCTATCCCTTTTAAGGGAACTTTCAAAAACCTTGAGATAACCCTTAAAGCCTCTAAGGTTGAAACGTCTCTCTTCTTAAGCTCAAGAAAGTGGAACTTTCCCTCATCTTCCGGTTTAAGGTTTGGAATCTCCTCAACAACAAAATCTTCAGGCTTTGTCTTTATCCGGGAGTAGAGTTTCAAGGAGAAAACCTCCCAAAAGTTTGGGAGTTAATATAGGCTGAGAACGAACTCTGCGGCCTTCAGGAAGTTTTCAAAGGGGGGAGCTCCCACCTTAACACCGGCCTTACAGCCGCAGTTAAAAGCAAGCTCAACGTCTGAATCCTTATCCCCAATTACAACGCTCTCAGAAACGTCTATTCCAAGCTCTTTAGCAGCTCTCTCAACCATTCCGGTTTTAGGTTTTCTGCAACTGCACCCTTCATTCGGCCTGTGGGGGCAGAAGTAAAAGGCATCTATTTGAACGCCGTAAGGTTTGAGGAGCTCCTGCAGTTTTTCATTAACAGCCCAGAAATCCTTTTCCTCAAAATACCCTCTGCCAATTCCAGATTGGTTAGAGACAACAACTAAAAGAAACCCGGCATCTTTTAAGAGCTTCAGTCCTTCAGGAACTCCCTCCAAGAGCCTTACCTTTTCCGGCTCGTGTATATACCCGGGGTCGTAAATAAGAGTATTGTCCCTGTCCAGAAAAATAGCCCTTTTCAACTTTCCTCCCTGAAGCTCAGGGCTTCGGCAACGTGGTGGGACTCAACGGAAACGCTCCCCTCAAGGTCGGCAATTGTTCTTGAAACTTTTAGAACCCTATCAAAACTCCGGGCAGAAAGGCCCAGGGTTTTTGACGCAGAGATGAGGAGCTCCTCAGCCTCAGCTGAAACTTCAGCCAGTTCCCTTATCTCTTTTCTTCTCATCTGGCTATTGAAACCTATGGGTAGCTTTGAAAAACGCTTCTGCTGAATTTCCCAAGCTCTAACAACACGCTCTCTTATCTTTTTAGAGCTCTCTCCTCTCTTATTTCCTTTGAACTCTTCGGGCTTTACTGCAGGAACTGGAACGTAGAGGTCTATCCTGTCTAAAATGGGGCCTGAGATCCTGCTCCTGTATTTCCTCACCTGAGCGGGGGAACATTTACAGTAGTTCTTCTCATCCTCAAAGCCGTAGTAACCGCAGGGGCACGGGTTTGCAGCAGCAACTAAAAGAAAGTCTGCCGGGTAGGTAACAGAGCCTGAAGCCCTTGAGATCGTTACAACTCTATCCTCTAAGGGCTGCCTCAGGGCTTCTAAAACACTTCTCTTAAACTCCGGAAACTCGTCCATAAAGAGGACTCCGTTGTGGGCAAGGCTTACCTCTCCCGGGCGGAGCGAGTTTCCACCTCCAATTATTGAAACGTCTGAAGCGGAAGTGTGGGGAGCTCTATAGGGACGGTGTAAAACAGGAACTTCATCTGTTAAACCGGCAACGGAGTAGATCCGGCTGGTCTCTATTATCTCCTCCTCTGTCATTGGAGGGAGAATTGTGGGAAGGCGCCTCGCAAGCATCGTCTTCCCGGAACCGGGAGGACCTACCATAAAAACGTTGTGCCTGCCTGCCGCAGCTATTTCAAGTGCACGCCTTGCCTGAAACTGACCAACAACCTCTGAGAAGTCAACCGGATAGCTAAAGGAGTATTCAAAACTATTTCTTTTAGCAGGCTCAATCTCAACATCTCCGTTTATAAACGAAACAGCTTCAACAAGGTTCCTTACAGGGTAAACGGGAACACCGTCAATGAGAATAGCCTCTTCAACGTTCTGAGGAGGAACAATCAAGCCTTCTAAACCAAGTTCTTTTGTCAGAATGGCAGCTGAGAGAACTCCTTTAACGGGGTGGAGTTCCCCCTCAAGCCCCAGCTCACCGGCAATTAGGAATTTACAGAGCCTTTCAAGGTTAAGAAGGCCGGAGCTCCCCAAAATTCCCAGAGCAATCGGCAGATCGTAAAGGGTTCCCTCCTTTCTAACATCTGCCGGAGCAAGGTTTATAACAATTCTCTTAGCAGGGAAAGGATATCCAGAGTTAGTTATTGCAGCCCTCACCCTCTCTTTACTTTCCTTAACTGCTGAATCTGGAAGGCCAACTATGACAGTAGCTGGAAGTCCTCTTGAAGCGTCAACTTCAACTTTTACAGGGATAGCATCAATACCTAAAGTCGCATAACTTAAAACAGTAGAAACCATTATCTACCAATCTCTCCAGTATCAACAATCTCTGGATAGGAAAATCCATCAAGTTTCAGAACAATAAACGTTATTTTTTCGTTTTTTGAGGGAAATCTTTTGCCAGGAGTAACAATCAAACGCCTTTTTCTACATTTTCCTCTGTAGACTTTCCCTTTTTCGGTAATAAAAAGAACCAAGCAATTTCCTGTTTTAACTTTTACGTAAGGTTTGTAGTATCCATTTTTCTCAATCCAGCCGCTCTGGGAAGCAAGAAGATTAAAGGGAATGAACAAAATGGAGAAGAAAACTATTAAAAACCCTCTTTTCACAATTAACCCGTTATTTTTGTTCAGTAAATGGTCGGGGCGACCCGACTTGAACGGGCGACCTCTGGCCCCCCATGCCAGCGCGCTACCAGGCTACGCCACGCCCCGACGCAAGAGGAAAATATATACCTGCAAACTACTGACGGCAAGGACAGGTGCACTCCCTGTGGTGGCAAAACGGGTGACAACAGCAGCAAGAGGAGAGAACTCCACATAGAACAGTCAGAAAAAGAGCTCCGAGGAGAAGTCTCCTCATTTAACCTCCTCTTACGCAGGCTCAATTGTCATAAGTGCTTCGTCTGGATTAACGTTGTCCCCCGGCTGCACGTAAATGGCCTTAACAACACCGCTGATAGGAGCGTGAACCTCGTTCTGCATCTTCATAGCCTCAACTATGGCAACAACGTCACCTTCGTTAACCCTGTCTCCTTCTTTAACTTTAATCTCAACTACTTTCGCAGGCATAGGGGAGGTAACGTCTCCCTCTTTTGTTGCCCTGGGTCTTTTTGAAGCGCTGGTGAGCTCCCCTGCAATCTCAACCTCTTCCCTCGTTGGAACGATCTCAACAAGGGGCTCAACCATAACCTCTTCAAGCCTTCCGTCAATCTTGACGAAGTAGGGCTTCTTACCCTCTTTTTTATGGCCAACGCCGGCTATCTTAACGTGGTAGCTCTCACCGTGAACGTTTATAATGAACTCAGTTGGCGCAAGTGGTTGAGGACACTGTCTCTCCTCTTCCTCCATATCATGGAGGTCTTCCTCCGAAATAGCAGGAATCTCTCCCTTCTCAACCTTCTCCCTCCACTCAAAGAACTCTTTAGCAACTTTAGGAAAGAGGCAGTAGGAGAGGACGTCCTCCTCGCTCCTTGCAAGGTCTTTAATCTCCTCTCTGCACTTATCAAGCTCCGGCTGGAGAAGGTCTGCAGGCCTGCAGGTAATTGGCTCTTCGTCTCCAAGGACTTTCTTGATAATCTCCTCCTTAATCGGAGCAGGAGGTCTTCCGTAGAGCCCCTTAACGTAGTTCTTCGTTTCCTGTGTAATCATCTTGTAGCGCTCGCCGGCCAGGACGTTTAAAACGGCCTGGGTTCCAACTATCTGGCTCGTAGGAGTAACGAGAGGCGGGTAACCAAGGTCTTCGCGAACCCGTGGAACCTCCTCAAGAACCTCCTCCAACCTGTCAAGGGCTCCCTGCTCTTTAAGCTGGTTTATCAGGTTGGATATCATTCCGCCTGGTATCTGGTGCTCAAGGACTGCGGCGTCTATTCCCTTAAAGTCTATATCATACTTTTTGTATTTCTTACGAACCTCTTTAAAGTGATGAGCCATCTTCTTGAGGGCAGATTTATCAAGGTTTATCTCAAAACCAAACTCTCCAAGGGCGTAGGCCATCGTCTCTACTGCAGGGTGGGAGGTATCTGAGGCCATAGGAGAAATTGCAACGTCAAAGATGTCGGCTCCAGCCTCTGCCGCCTTCAGCTGTGCCATCTCAGCCATACCGCTCGTACAGTGAGTATGAACGTGGACGGGAAGGCCAACTTCTTCTTTAAGGGCTTTAACCAGAGAGTAGGCCTTTTCAGGGGAGAGGAGACCGGCCATATCTTTAATAGTAATTACGTCTGCCCCCATTTCCTTAAACTCAAGGGCAAGCTCTATGTAGAGGTCTTCCGTGTGGACTGGGCTGATTGTGTAGGAGAGAGCTCCCTCAACGATCTTCCCCATCTCCTTTGCCGTTTCAACGGCAACCTCAACGTTTCTAAGGTCGTTTAACGCATCAAATATCCTGAAGACGTCTATTCCGTTTTCGGCAGCTTTCCTTACGAAAGCCCTAACAACGTCGTCGGGATAGTGCCTGTAACCAACTAAGTTCTGACCCCTTAAGAGCATCTGGAGTCGGGAGTTGGGCATTAGTTTTCTTAAAGTTTTAAGCCTCTCCCAGGGGTCTTCCCTCAAAAACCTGAGGCAAACGTCAAAGGTTGCACCGCCCCACATCTCAACAGACCAGAAACCGGCCTTATCTATAACGGGAGCTATCTCAACCATGTCCCTTGTCTTCATACGGGTTGCAAAGAGGGACTGGTGAGCATCTCGCAGGGTTACGTCTGTAAACTGAATCTTCCTTCCCATTGAACTCCTCCTAAACGTCTTTAAAGCCCGTGGTGGGCCGCAATTGCTGCAGATATTGCAAGGGCAAGAACTTCCGGGTCTGTCTCCTGAATGAATGTGAACTCCTTAATTTTCCTGTCTATGAATGAGGTATCAAACTGTCCCTTAACGAACTCCGGGTCGTTGAGAATCTTCTTGAAAAATGGAATCGTTGTGGGAACGCCCCGGATTACGAACTCACCGAGAGCTCTCCTTGAACGCCTTATCGTTTCGTCCCAGTTCCTTCCCCAAACGATAAGCTTTGCAACCATTGAGTCGTAGTAGGGCGGAATCGTGTATCCTTTGTAGACAACGCCGTCTATCCTTACACCGATTCCACCTGGAGAGTAATAAGCTGTAATCGTCCCCGGAACAGGAACGAAGTCTTTTGTCGGATCTTCAGCGTTTACCCTGAACTGGAATGCAAAGCCGTTTATCTGAACGTTCTTCTGTGAAAAGGATAGACCCATTCCAGCAGCGATTCTTATCTGCTCCTGAACGATGTCTATACCTGTAATCTCCTCGGTTATCGTGTGCTCAACCTGAAGCCGAGGGTTCACCTCCATAAAGTAGAAGTTCCCATACTTGTCCATCAGGAATTCCCAGGTTCCAACACCGTAGTAGCCGATAGCCCTTGCTGCTTCAACGCAGATCCTTCCAAGCTTTTCCCTCTGGCGCCTTGTAAGAACTGGAGATGGAGCTATCTCTAAAACTTTCTGGTGTCTCCTCTGGAGTGAACAGTCCCTCTCCCCAAGATGAACAACGTTTCCGTGTTTATCTGCAACTATCTGAATCTCTATGTGGCGGGGGTTCTCTATAAACTTCTCTATGAAAACCTCTCCTTTACCAAAGGCTGCTTCTGCTTCCTTAACGGCAAGCTGGAACTGGGATTCAAGTTCATCCTCGTTCCGTGCGACTCTTAATCCCCTTCCTCCTCCTCCATGAGCAGCTTTTATCATTACCGGATAGCCTATCTTCTTCGCTATTTCCTTTGCATCTTTAACGTCTGAAATAGGCTCCTCACTGCCCTCCGCAACGGGAACGCCCAACTCCTTCATAAGTTTTTTTGATTCAATCTTGCTTCCAAAGATCTTAAGGTGCTCAACGGAAGGACCTATAAACTCTATGCCGTGTTTTCTGGCGTACTCTGCAAAGTCTGCCCTTTCTGAAAGGAAGCCGTATCCCGGGTGAATGGCCTCAGCTCCGGCTCTTTTGGCTATATCAACGATTTTGTAGTAGTTGAGGTAGACCTTTATAGGATCTCCGTGGATGAGGTAGGCCTCGTCGGCCTTCTTAACGTGGAGTGAGTTGACGTCTGCTTCTGAATAGATTGCAACGGTTTTTATTCCAAGCTCCTTACAGGCCCTTATAACCCTTGTTGCGACCTCTCCCCTGTTGGCAATAAGAATCTTTTTAAACATTACAGAAAACCTCCAAGAAGCCTTAAAAGAACATTTGAGATAACCCCTGCAACGGCGTCATCAACAGTTATTCCTAAACCGCCGGGAAACTTCTCAAACCACTTAATAGGCGGAGGTTTCATTATATCAATAACCCGAAACAGTATCAGGCCCAAGAAGGCAACCTTTACGTTGTGGGCAGCGTGAAGGCCCAAAAAGGTTATCTCTATTCCCAGAATTTCATCTATTACAACTTCGTCAGGGTCTTTATCTCCAAGCTTTTTGGAAACGTAATCGGCAGAGACAACGCTGATTAAAAAGGTAATTCCAATAACTAAAAGCTGAACGTAAACGTTTTCAGGCCAGAAAAAGTAACAGCAGATAGCTGCAAATATTGAACCCCACGTTCCTGGCATTTTTGGAAGTTTTCCTGTAAAAAGGCCCGTTGCAAGGAGCTCCATCAGAAAGTTCAATCCATCCCTCCAAAAAGTTTTCAGTAAACATTACCAAATGCTACTCCTCATCCTTCAGGTAGGAGAGAACTTTACGGTAGCCGGGGGGGAGCTCCACCTTAAACTCCATCCTCTTACCCGTCCTCGGGTGGTCAAAGGAGAGGTAGTAGGCGCAGAGGGCGTGCATTCCCATCTCGTCTACAAGTTTCCTAAGTTTTTCATCTTTAATTCTTGATGGCTTGTAGCCGTAAGTCCTGTCTCCTAAGAGGGGATGGCCTAAAGAAGACATGTGAACCCTTATCTGGTGTGTTCTTCCGGTTTCTAATTTACACTCAACTTCAGAGACGTTGAAATGAGGGAACTTCTCAGTTATCCAGTAGTTTGTTATGGCCTCTTTAGGAGAGGTTGTGTTTGGAGAAAACTTCTTCCTGTCAAACCTGTCCCTTCCAATGGGTAGAACTATCCTGCCCCTCTCTTTCTTTGGAATCCCAAGGAGGAGAGCTC
The DNA here is from genome assembly GCA_015488335.1 of Thermovibrio sp. Lineage (GTDB taxonomy): Bacteria > Aquificota > Aquificia > Desulfurobacteriales > Desulfurobacteriaceae > Balnearium. The sequence goes on along the minus strand of WFNZ01000014.1, from coordinate 2,344 downwards.
TGTAGAGCCTTCCAACGCTTCTTGCTTTAAACTGCTCAACTAAAGACCTCTGGGCAAGGTCGTTCTTTGCAACAACCAAAAGGCCTGCAGTGTCTTTATCTAACCTGTGGACGATTCCCGGCCTTAAGGTTCCGTTTATCCCCTCAAGGTCTTTACAGTGGTAGAGTAGGGCGTTGACGAGGGTTCCCGAGTAGTGGCCGGGAGCCGGATGGACAACAAGTCCTGCCGGCTTGTTTATAACTATTACGTCTCTATCCTCGTAAACAACGTCTAAGGGGATGTTCTCAGGCTGGAGCTCCAAAGGCTCAGGCTCCGGAATCTCAAACTCAACTCTCTGCCCCTCTTTTACTTTCTGAGAGGGTTTCTTGGGCTCTTTCCCGTCAACGAGAACCAGCCTCTCTTCTATAAGCTCCTTGGCCTGAGAGCGGGAAATATTCGCAACCTCAGAGAGGAACTGGTCTAAACGTTTCCCTGCGTGCTCTTTATCAACTACAGCTTCCATAACCCAAACCTTGATTTAAAGAGTTCTCCGTCTAATTTAAGACGGGAAACCCTATTCTGAGGACGGCTTGAAGAAAGTAAAGTGTCCAAACTGTGGAAAAGAGACAGTCTGGGAGAACAACCCTTACAGACCTTTCTGCTCTGAAAAGTGCAAACTGGCAGACCTTTCAAAGTGGCTGAACGAGGAGTACAGAGTAGAGGAGGAGCTCTTTGTCAAAGAAGATAACTCCGGCTCTTAAGCAGTACTTAGAGCTGAAAGAGAAGTATAAAGACGCAATTCTTATGTTCCGTATGGGTGACTTCTACGAGATGTTCTTTGACGACGCAGAGGTCGCCGCAAGGGAGCTTGAGATAGCCCTTACTAAGCGCTCTTTTGGAAAGGGGGGAGAGAAGGCTCCAATGTGTGGCGTTCCCTATCATGCCGCTGAAGGTTATATAGCAAAGCTCGTTCGCAAAGGTTACAAGGTTGCAATATGTGAGCAGTTAGAAGAGCCAAAGCCGGGGAAGAAGGTTGTAAAGAGGGGCGTTGTAAGGGTAATTACTCCCGGAACCTACTTTGAGGACGAGACGGAAGACCGGTTTTTAATGGCCATCTACCCCAAAAAGGAGATGTTTGCCGTTGCCTGGGCGGAGCTCTCAAGCGGAGACCTCTACTTCACCAGTATGAGCAGGGAGGAGCTCCAGTCACTCATTGCAAAGTTCAAGCCCAAAGAGATAATCGTTCCGCCGAAATTCCCTAAAAACGTTATAACGGAAGTCTTCCCCGAGAGCTTCATTCAGGAGAAGGACGAGACTTTCTTCAAAGAGGAGAAAACTCCTGAGGCGACGTCCAGGGAAGAGGAGAAGGTTCTGGGAGCTCTCCTCTCATTCGTCAGAGAGACCCAGATTGAGTTCGTTCCAAAACTGAAAGAGCCTAAAAGATACACCGGAGAGCGGTTTATCTACTTAGACCCCCACACGCAGAGGAACTTAGAACTCATTGAACCCCTCTACGACAAGCTCTCCTCAGCTACACTCTTTAACGTCTTAAACAGAACGAAAACAGGAATGGGAAGGCGCCTTTTAAAGTTCTGGATACTCCACCCCTTAAAAAACAGAAAAGAGATAGAGGAGAGGCTCTCTGCCGTTGAGGAGTTTGTAGATAGCTTTTTCCTGGCAGACGAGCTGAGGGAGAAGCTCAGTAAAGTTTACGATGTTGAGAGGCTATTAACAAAAATCTCCTCTGGAATAGCAAACCCGAAAGACGTTTCAGCCCTCAGGAACTCTCTCAGGGTATTCCCAGAAATAAAGAAACTCCTCTCTGAGTTCCACTCTCCGCTCCTTACAGAGCTCTCTTCCCGGTTTGACGACCTCTACGACGTTTTCTGCGAGATAGACAGGGTTCTTGTAGACAACCCGCCCTTTACATCCCGTGAGGGGGGCCTCATAAGGGAGGGAGTAAACGAGGAGCTTGACAGCTTAAGGGAGATAAAGGAGAACGGAGAGAGAATAATAAAGGAGATAGAGGAGAGAGAGAGAAAGAGAACGGGAATTCAGAGTTTAAAGGTTGGTTTCAACAACGTTTTCGGATACTACATTGAGGTCTCAAAGCCCAACCTCCATTTAGTTCCCAAAGATTACATAAGGAAGCAGACATTAGTTAACGCTGAAAGGTTCATAACGCCTGAGCTTAAAGAGTTTGAGGAGAAGATTCTCTCTGCCCAGGAAAGGATTGAGAAGATAGAGTACCAGCTGTTTACGGAGCTCCGCCGGTTCATAACCGAGAACGCAGGAAGGATTGTTAGGTCTGCAGAGATTGTTGCAACCGTTGACGTTCTCCTCTCACTTGCAAAAGTTGCACAGG
>WFNZ01000013.1 GCA_015488335.1 Thermovibrio sp. | reverse complement strand
TTTATACGTTAGGAATTATTTATATTATTCTAAATAATCCTTGATTTTCAAATTTTTCTAATTATAATAAGTTAAAATTAACTCGGGGGTGTAGAAATGAAGAAACTTTTGAGATTTCTCTTCCTTTCGGATCTTGAGATTAATAAGGCCTATCCAATCAGAATGGCACTTTTCTACTGGATTACCGTTTTCCTGTTTATAGGTGCTGCTTACTACACTTTGTCTCAAAAGTTTCCAGGAAGCAAGTTAGCTTTAGATGTTGTTGAAAGCCTGTTTATATACGCAGCTGTTATCAGTGTTTTCTTCTTTTTCCTTGTCCTTGTTTACACTCTTGCCGCCTCTAAGGATTATAGAGCTCTTGAAGAGTATGCCAGATCTCTTGCTAAGGGGGATCTTCAGTCAGAGGTTAAGTTGAGTTCTCTTGCTGATAAGGATATAGTGGAGATATACAACGCTCTTGATAAACTCAGAAGGAGTTTGATTCTTTCTCAGGAGCTCCTTAAGAAGAAAGAGCGAAAAGTAAGTTAGGAAAAAGCCCCCCGAAAGGGGGCTTTTGTTTTATAGGTGTTTTTGAATATACTCTATTGCATCTCCGACTGTTTGAATCTTCTCAGCGTCTTCGTCTGGAATTTCAATCCCGAATTCCTCTTCAAGAGCCATAACAAGCTCTACTGTGTCTAAGGAGTCTGCTCCGAGGTCTTCTACAAATGAAGCTTCAGGTGTTACCTCTTCCGGGTCTACTCCGAGCCTATCGGCTATGATTTCCTTTACTTTTTGTTCAATGTTCTCCATTTTAAACCTCCCTGTGGTTTTATAGCCAACTGGAATTATAAGCAACCCGTTAGAAAAGTCCACCGTTTACATGGATTGTTGTTCCGGTGATGTAGGAAGCCATATCAGAAGCTAAGAAGAGACATACGTCTGCAATTTCTCTGGGGTCTCCCTCTCTCCTTAGAGGAATTGATTTAAGAAGTTCCTCTTTAATTTTCTCCGGTATTGCCTTTGTCATGTCTGTTGTAATGTACCCGGGGGCTACGGCGACAACTCTGATGTTCCTTCCGCCGAGCTCTTTGGCAAGGGATTTTGTAAAACCGATAAGTGCCGACTTTGTTGCTGAGTAGTTGACCTGACCAATGTTACCTGTGAAACCTACAACCGACGAGATGTTTATGATTACTCCTTTCCTCTTTTTAACCATTAAAGGAACAACGGCTTTTGTAACGTTGTAAACGCCGTTGAGGTTCGTGTCTATAACGGCGTCCCAGTCTTCATCTTTCATTCTGAGAAAGAGGGTGTCTCTCGTTATTCCTGCGTTGTTTATTAGAACGTCAATTTTTCCCTCTTTTTCGGTTATTTCACTTACCACTTTTTTAACTTCTTCCCTGTCTGTTACGTCCATTTTTACGCCCTTTACTCCAATCTCCTGTGCAACTGCTTCTGTCCTTTCTCTGTTTGTTCCCGTTATGTAAACTGTGGCTCCTGCTTTTTTAAAGGCTTCTGCAATGGCTTTTCCTATTCCTCTTGTTCCTCCTGTAATCAAAACTACTGTGCCCTTAAGTTCTTCAAACACACTTCCCTCCTTGCAGGTTTTTTTAATTATCTCATTTTGCCGCATCTAAACCGAAGCTGCCCATCGTTGAGAAGAGGAAGACCAGAACTGTGGCTTTAAAGAACCACTCTGAGTTGTTGATCACTGAGGGGAAGACTCCCAGGATTAAGAGGGACAGAGCAGAGATTGTGAGGGAGATTGCCGTTATTGTTAGGAGCCTTAAGGGAAGTATTCCCCCTACGTTCTGAACTTTCCAGCTGCCGATTTTCCCGAACTTTATAACGATGTATAGCCCTATGATGGTTAGAACTAACAGGAAGAGTGCATGTGGAAGGGACATTTTCCGAGAGAGTTCCCACACGTCCTCACTTGCGGCGAAGGGGAAGGCTAAAAGGGCGGCTCCTGCTGCTTCTTGAACGATGTCTGAAAACTTCAGGTTTGTTTCCTCTTTCTCTAACTTCCTGTTCAGGGCGTTTATCTGCTCTTCTATCTGGTGGAGCTCCCTCTCAATTTTTTCTATCTCTTTCTCTTCCAACGTTTCCTCTCTGGTAAAATAGGTTCTGCTATGAGAAGTCTAATATTTATGGTTCTGCTTTTTTTGTGGTCAACTGCTCTGTTTGGGGCAGAGTGCCCGTCTATTCCAGAGGTTCAGTCTATTTTAAACAGAGTTTTAAAGTTCCCCGTTGCTGTTAAGTCTGTGGCCTTTTTGAAACCCTTTAACGCCTGCAGGGTTGATACCGCTTCTGGCGATACCTTTTTCCTCTCTAAAGACGGGCGGTTCCTTATAGAGGGTGTTCTTCTGGAAGTTCCCTCTCTTCGGATTTCAGAAAAGGAGTTTAACTTCTTTAAAGGAAAAGCTCTCTTCTCTGTTGGTAGAGGAGAGGAGCTCCTTGTTTTTACAAATCCTATGTGCAGGGCCTGCAGGGATAACAGAAAACTCTTAAAGGAGCTTGAGAAGCGGTTTAAGCTCTTTTTCGTTCCGGTAGGTTTTGAAGGTCCAGAGTTTGAGGCTGCAGTTTCATCCTACTGCGAGAATGCAGCTGGGGAGAGGTTCTTTAAGCTGAAGCCCCCCTTTAAGCTCTGTTCTCTGGGAAAGCTGAAGGTGTGGAGCGTTGAAGATAAGCTGAAGAAGTTAGGCATTACGGGAACTCCTGTTTTCATAACTGAGGATGGAGAAGTTATCGTCGGAGTTGATGGGCTGAAAAGGTTTCTATCTCAGAACTGAACGTGGATTCTTTTTATTTTCTGTTTCCTTACAGATTCCGGTATTTCTTCAAGTTCTGGCAAGTTTCTTATTTCGTCCGGGTCGCTTATTCCATTAAAGTTTATGAGGTAGAAGTTTGGTCGGTCTCCATAAAGGTTGTCTTCATCTAAAACTAAACCGCAAACGGCAAGTTTTCTCTGTTCTATCGGTTCCCTGATTTCTGGAATAGAGAGGAGTTTTTCAATTTGGTTATCTACGTTTATTTCCATAAGGGCGGCGTTCAGGAGTTTAGGGTTATCGTAAAGTGAGAGTAGTATTTCTGCATTCTCCTCGTAGGTTTTTCTGAGGAGTTTGAACTCAATTTCTGCCGACTGAACCGGAAGTGAAATGAGCTTTTCAAGGTCAACGGCAGTGGTTCCGACAACGGCTATGAGGGGAACGTTTAAGTCTTTCACTGCGTAGTAGATTGAGGCGAGGTTTGGAAAGACCTGTGCAGCTGCGTTGGAGATTATGAAACCCTCTGGAAAGAGAGTAGATATTCTCCAGACCACACTTGAGGCACAGATGATGCAGGATTCATACCGGTTTAAAGGTTCCTTTACTCTACACTCCCTTAAAAGGAGCTTCTCTATTACCTTTGCCGGGCTCATTAGACCTCTAAAACCTCTACCGTCAGCTTTTGGGTATCAAGTATAGCAAAGGTGCTCTTTCCCGTCAGGTAGCCGCAGAGCTCCCCCGGGTTCACAATCTGGCACCCGTTTACAACCCTCACGTCTACCTCGTGGGTGTGGCCGTAGAGGATAAAGTCAAAGTCTCCAGATTTTGCGAGTGAATCAACGAACAGGGGCTCGTGCATTACAGCAAACCTCTGGCCGTCTATCAGTTTTGCCACAGGCGGTTTCTCTATTACTCCTCCTGAAACCTTTAAGAGGCCCGCAACCTCTCCGTCGTTGTTCCCGAAAACTCCCAAGAAGTCGCACTTCAACAGGTTTAAGAGCTCTTTTACTGCAAACGGGGAGACGAAATCTCCGCAGTGGATGAGGAGCTCCACTCCTCTCTCGTTAACTATTTCTGCCATCTTTCTTATCTTCTCAAGGTTGTCGTGGGAGTCTGAAACAACTGCAACTTTCATTTTTTGCTCCCTTTAGGTGGTTTTGAGGAGACGTAGTCGCACTCAGGGTATCTGCTGCAGCCGTAGAATTTTTTTCCCTTTTTGCTTCTTCTTTCAACTACTTCTCCCTCTCCACACTTTGGGCACTTTCCGTAGGTAACAGGGGCTGTGTATTTACACTGTGGATAGTTTGAACAGGCTATGAACCTACCGAACCTACCAGATTTTATAACAAGGTCTCCACCACACTCAGGGCACTTCTCTCCCGTTTTCTGTGGCTCCTCTTTTAAGCTTTCCTTGTATTTACACTGAGGGTAGTTTGAGCAGGCTATAAAGGTTCCGTATCTACCGTGGACTTTTAAGAGGAGAGCTCCACACTCGGGGCACTCTCTTCCAACCTCTTCCCCCTTAACACCTTTAAGTTCCTCTCTTGCCCTCTCTAAAAGATCCTTGAACTCTCCGAAGTAGAACTCTGAAAGGAGCTCCCTCCAGTTCTTCACTCCCTCCTCTATCTTGTCAAGCTCCTCCTCAACGGAGGCTGTGAACTTAACGTCAACAACCTTGGGGAAAAGTTTTTTGAGGAGAGAGTTAATAAACTCACCAAGCTCTGTCGGTTTCAGCTTCTGCTTCTCCTTCTCTACATATCCCCTCTGGATGATGTTTGAGATTATCGTCGCGTAGGTTGACGGCCTTCCAACACCTTCTTCCTCAAGGGCTTTAACGAGGGTTCCTTCAGTGTAGCGGGGAGGAGGTTCTGTAAAATGCTGAACTCCCTTTATCTCCTTTGCTTCAACAATTTCACCTTCGTTTAGTTCAGGCAGGAGTTTTTCCTCAAACTCTATCGGGTAAACCTTCAGGAACCCTTCCTCTTTAAGCGTTGAACCGGTAGATCTGAAGGTGAGACCGTTTCCCTCTATATCAACAGAAACTGTGTTAAAAACGGCATCCTTCATCTGAGAGGCAACGAACCTCCTCCAGATGAGATCGTAGAGTTTGAACTGCTCGGGAGTCAGGTAGGGTTTTACACTTTCAGGGGTCCTGTAAACAGATGTTGGCCTTATGGCCTCGTGGGCGTCCTGAGCTGAAGAGGGTTTCTTAGATTCGTAGCTCCTTGCCCTTGCAGGCAGGTATTCTTTTCCAATTTCTTCTTTTATGAACTTCCTCACCTCTTTTACTGCTTCATCTGAAACCCGTGTAGAGTCTGTTCTCATATAGGTTATGAGACCAACCCTTTCATTTCCCAAGTCTATACCTTCGTAGAGCTGCTGGGCTATCTGCATCGTCAGTTTTGCGGGAAAGCCGAACCTCTTAGAGGCCTCCTGCTGGAGTGTTGAAGTAATGAAGGGCGGTAAGGGTTTCCTTTTCCTCTCTTTTCTTTCAACTTTTGTTATTCTGAATGGAGCTTTTTTAGCCTTCTCAACAAGTTCGTTTGCCGCCTTTTCATTGGGGATGTCAAACTTGTCAAGCTTTTTTCCATCTACCGCCCAGAGCTTCCCTGGGAATTCCATATTCTCTTTGCTGAAAACTCCCTCAACCGTCCAGTACTCCTTGGGAATGAACTTTTTTATTTCCTTTTCTCTGTCACAGATGAGCCTTAGCGCTACCGATTGGACTCTTCCTGCAGAGAGAGCTCTCTTAAACTTCCTGGAAAGAAGCGGAGAGATGGTATATCCAACTATTCTGTCAAGTATTCTCCTTGCGTGCTGGGCGTATACCTTGTTTTCATCTATCTTATCCGGGTTCTTAACGGCTTCCTGAATGGCCTTTTTCGTTATTTCGTGAAAACGGACCCTGTAGATGTTGTCTTTCTTTACCCTCTTCAGGGCGTTGGCTATGTGCCAGCTTATGGCTTCTCCTTCCCTGTCCGGGTCTGTTGCAAGGTAGATCTCGTCGCTCTTCTTTGCTGCCTCTTTTATCTCCTTCAATATTCTGTCTTTTCCTTTTATTGTTACAAATTTCGGTTTAAATCCCTTTTCTATATCTACTCCAAACTCCTTTTCCGGAAGGTCTATAACGTGCCCCATAGAGGCTTTAACTATGAAGTCCTTTCCAAGATACTTCTGTATCGTTTTGGCCTTTGCCGGAGACTCAACTATCAGCAGCTTTTTCTTCGCCATTCTCTAACTCCTTATGAAATCTGGCGGAAGTTTAAGTTAGGTTTACTGGACTTTGTAGTCAAAAGTTATAACTTATCTGTGCTCGGAAAAATTGAACAAAACGAAGGGAGGTGGAAAATGGAGCTCTCTACGGCTGCCATCATGCCTTACGCAGTGATGGCCTTTAAAGCAGTGGTGATAGCCGTTGTAGGTTACATAGCTGCCGTTATCGGTAAGAAGATAACTGCAAAGCTCCTTGGCAGTCTGGAATCTCTGAAGGAGCAGGAGGAGTTTGTAAATAGTGCGGGAAGCCTCGTCTACTACCTGATTCTCCTCATCACGGTTGTTGCTGTTCTTGAAGCCCTTGGCCTTAAGTATGTTACACAACCTTTCTTAGATCTCCTTAACAAAGTCGCTTCCTACATTCCCAACGTTATCGGAGCAACGGTAATCTTAGTTGTTGGGATTCTCCTTGCGAAGATTGCTAAAGAGTTTACAAACTCCTTAGTTGAGACCTTCCAGCTTGAGGAGCTTGGCAAGAAGTACGGAATTGAAGACCTTGGGGGAGCCCTCGGAAACCTCGTCTACATCTTCATCCTCCTCTTTGTGATTATTGCTGCACTCAACGCCCTTCAGATCAACGCCATTACAGCTCCTGCTGTCTCTATGCTTACGGCGATCCTTGATGCCATTCCAAAGATTGTTGCTGCGTTAATCGTCTTTGGAATCATTTTCTACGTTGGAAAGATTGTTGCAGATATCACTGCGAAGATCGTTGACGAGCTGAACATTGATGAGATTGCCAAAGAGATAGGAATCTCCTCGGATAAACTTAAGTTTGCAGACCTCGTTAAGTACACAATTCTTACTTTTGCCGTTCTCTTAGGTCTGTCTCAGGCTTTCCACTACCTTGAGGCTGGGGCCCTCTACCAGCTCACCTATCAGTTTACGGTTATTGCCTTTAAGCTTGTTGTTGCTTCTGTTATCCTCTTTGTCGGTGCTTACCTTGGAAATGTTTTTGAGAAGAGGATTGAGAACAAAACCCTTGGAAAGACTATTAAAGTAGCCTTTATTACCGCTGCTGTTTTCATTGCCCTTCCTTACGTTGGAGTATCACCTCAAATAATTGAGATTGTCGTTCTCTCCATCTGCTTCGGTGTAGGCCTTGCCTTTGCCCTTGCCTTTGGGCTTGGCGGTAAGGATTTTGCGGCAGAAGTTCTCAAAAAGCTGACAAAGTCTGATAAAGAGTAATGGTGGGGAGGGAGCTCCCCTTCCTCCTTTTCTCGTCAATTCCTATTTTTCTTCCTGCCTATCCTTTCCTTGACAAACTCTTTCCCCTTTGCTTATATTCAGCCCGTCAAACTACATAAGGAGGAGTAGTATGCCCACAATTAACCAGCTGGTTAGGAAAGGGCGCGAGAAGAAGGTAAAGCGCTCAAAGGCTCCAGCTCTTCAGGGGAACCCTCAGAAGAGGGGAGTCTGTGTAAGGGTATTTACAACCACGCCTAAGAAGCCCAACTCTGCTCTCCGTAAGGTTGCAAGGGTAAGGCTCTCAAACGGCATTGAGGTAACAGCCTACATCCCCGGTATCGGACACAACCTTCAGGAGCACTCCGTTGTTCTCGTAAGGGGTGGAAGGGTTAAAGACCTTCCAGGTGTTCGTTACAAGATTATCAGAGGAGCCCTTGACGCTGCAGGTGTTGAGGGAAGAAGACAGTCCCGTTCCAAGTATGGAACGAAGAGACCTAAGGAGAAAAAATAATTTAGGAGAGGAGTGACATGCCCAGGAAAGGACCAGTTCCACCGAGGGAAATACTTCCAGACCCAGTTTACGGTGACAAACTCGTTGCAAAGCTCATCAACAAGGTTATGAAAGACGGTAAGAAAAGTAAGGCCGAAAAGATCGTTTACGGTGCCTTTGACATCATTAAGGAGAAACTCGGAGAAGACCCTCTCAAGGTTTTCCACAAGGCTGTTGAAAACGTAAAACCGCTCATGGAAGTACGTCCACGCCGTGTTGGTGGTGCAACCTACCAGGTTCCGATGGAAGTAAGGCCTGAAAGACAGATCCACCTGGCCTTAAAGTGGATCGTGGACGCTGCACGTGCTCGTTCTGAGCGCGGAATGGTGAACAAGCTGGCAAACGAGCTTATTGATGCCTACAACGAAAGGGGTGGTGCCTTCAAGAAGAAAGAGGACACCCACAAGATGGCTGAGGCTAACAAGGCCTTTGCCCACTACAGGTGGTAAGTAACTCAATTCAGGAGGAGAAGTTGAGCAAGCAACAGGCTCTCATAAAACAGATTAAGGTTCCCCTTGAAAAGGTCAGGAACATAGGAATTATTGCCCACATTGACGCCGGTAAGACAACAACTACAGAGCGTATTCTCTACTACACCGGCCGTATCCACAAGATAGGTGAGGTTCACGAAGGTGCGGCCGAGATGGACTGGATGGAGCAGGAGAAGGAGAGGGGTATTACAATTACCTCTGCTACAACGACCTGCTTCTGGAGAGACCACCGTATCAACATCGTTGACACTCCCGGACACGTTGACTTCACAATTGAAGTTGAGCGTTCTCTCCGTGTTCTTGACGGTGCAGTAACTATCCTCTGTTCCGTTGGCGGTGTTCAGCCACAGACAGAAACCGTATGGCGTCAGGCAGACAAGTACAGGGTTCCAAGGATAATCTTCGTTAACAAGATGGACCGTATCGGTGCAGACTTCTTCAGGATTGTTGGTGAAGTTGAGGAGAAGTTAGGCGCAAAGCCCGTTCCCGTTCAGGTTCCAATCGGTGCTGAGGATGAGTTTAAGGGAGTTGTAGACCTCATCACAATGAAGGCAATCATCTGGGAAGAGGAGACACTCGGAGCTAAGTATCACTACGAGGATATTCCTGAAGACCTCGTTCCCGTTGCTGAGGAGTGGCGTGAGAAGATGCTTGAGGCTCTGGCCGACGTTGATGAAGAGATAATGATGAAGTACCTTGAGGGCGAGGAGATTACTGAAGACGAGATTAAGGCTGCCCTCAGGAAGGGAACGATAGAGCTCCAGTTCTTCCCCATGCTCTGCGGTTCTGCTTTCAAGAACAAGGGAGTTCAGCCACTCCTTGACGCAATTGTAGACTACCTCCCATCTCCACTTGACATTCCTCCGATTAAAGGAATTAACCCAAAAACTGGAGAGGAGGAAGAGAGACCTGCCTCCTATGATGCTCCGTTTGCAGCCCTCGCCTTTAAGATCCTTACAGACCCTTACGTCGGTCAGCTTACTTTCGTGAGGGTTTACTCAGGCCTTATGGAATCAGGTTCCTACGTCTACAACGCTACAAGGGATAAGAAAGAGCGTCTTGCCAGGATCCTCCGTATGCATGCCAACAAGCGTGAGGAGATTCCGGTTCTTGGTGCTGGGGATATCGCTGCAGCCGTTGGTCTTAGGGAAACTTACACTGGAGATACCCTCTGCGACCCTGAGCACCCAATCCTCCTTGAGGCTATGGAATTCCCTGAGCCGGTTATCTCCGTTGCTGTTGAGCCAAAGACTAAGGCAGACCAGGAGAAGCTCTCAATTGCTCTTCAGAAGCTTGCAAAAGAAGACCCATCTTTTAGGGTTTCAATGGACCACGAGACAGGGCAGACGATTATCTCTGGAATGGGGGAGCTCCACCTTGAGATCATCGTTGACCGTTTGAAGCGTGAGTTCGGCGTTGACGTTAACGTAGGTAAACCTCAGGTTGCCTACAGAGAGACAATCAAAAAGGAAGTTACTTCCGAAGGAAAGTTCATCAAGCAGACAGGTGGTAGAGGTCAGTACGGTCACGTCTGGCTCAAGATTGAACCTTTAGAGCCCGGAAAAGGCTTTGAGTTCCACGAGACAATTAAGGGTGGTGTCGTTCCAAAAGAGTACATTCCTGCTGTTGAGGCCGGCGTCAAAGAGGCTATGGAAACAGGAGTTGTTGCCGGTTACCCGATGACAGACATCAAAGTCACACTCTTTGATGGTTCTTACCACGAGGTTGACTCATCTGAAATGGCCTTTAAGATTGCTGGCTCCATCGCCTTCAAAGAGGGAGCCAAGAAGGCAAACCCTGTTCTCCTTGAGCCTATTATGGAAGTTGAGGTTACAACTCCTGAGGAGTTCATGGGAGACGTTATTGGAGACCTCAACAAGCGCCGCGGTAGGGTTCAGGGAATGGAAGCAAGGGGTAACGCACAGGTTATCAGGGCATTAGTTCCCCTTGCTGAGATGTTCGGTTACGCAACAGACCTTCGTTCAATGACGCAGGGTAGGGCTACCTACATAATGAGGTTCAGCCACTACGAGGAAGTTCCGCCAAACGTTGCCGAGCAGATAATAGGAGAGAGGAACAAGTAACTTCTGCCCCCTTTTGGGGGCTTTTTCTTTTTTCCCCTTTACAGAGGGGAAACTTTGCATATAATACCAGCCTGCAAGCTTTTGGTCTTTTAAAAACCAATATGGATTTCAGGAGGAATAACCATGGCGAAGCAAAAATTTGAAAGGACGAAACCCCACAAGAACGTGGGAACAATTGGTCACGTAGACCACGGAAAAACGACCCTCACAGCAGCAATCACCCACTGCCTTGCCCTCCAGGGAAAGGCCCAGGAAGTAGGCTACGAC
>WFNZ01000012.1 GCA_015488335.1 Thermovibrio sp. | reverse complement strand
GTCGTAGCCTACTTCCTGGGCCTTTCCCTGGAGGGCAAGGCAGTGGGTGATTGCTGCTGTGAGGGTCGTTTTTCCGTGGTCTACGTGACCAATTGTTCCCACGTTCTTGTGGGGTTTCGTCCTTTCAAATTTTTGCTTCGCCATGGTTATTTCCTCCGGTAAAACTTTTTAAAGGAAAAGTGCAGAAAACTTCAGGCAGGAAATTTAGCATAGGAGGGGAAAAATTCAAGGGGAGGAACGGTAATAGATGGTGCCCACGGGCGGAGTTGAACCGCCGACCTCACCCTTACCAAGGGTGCGCTCTAACCTCCTGAGCCACGTGGGCAACCTTTTGCAGAGGGAAATATAGACTTATATATATAGGATTGCAAGGGAGGAAAGGATGGCTACAGTTCCTTTAGAACTCTACAAACTTTTTGAAAAAATTTAGGCAAGGAAGAAGCCGAAGAGACAATAAAACTCGTAGAAGAAGCTCTCAGAGCTATTAAAGAAAACGCTAAAACTCAGAAGGTTATTCTTAAATCAGAGCTCAAGGATGAACTGCGTAAGGAGTTAATAACCAAAGAAGAGTTTTACGGAGAAACCGGGAAAATCCGCCAGGAAATAGAAACTCTTAGAGAAGAGATAAGAAACATTGATACGAAAATAGAATTTGTTCGGCGGGAAATGAAGATACCGTTCTACGTTCTGCTAGCCTTCATGATTTTACTTAACAAAGGAACGATTGAGTTTGTTTTTAAGGTGTTAGGTTTGATAAAATGGTAAATTCAGAATGTATAGGGATTAATCCCGTTTGCAAGTTTGCAATAAAAAGGGCTTACGCCCCAACAAGAAAGCTTGACATTCTACGATAGACAATGATAAATTTTGAGCTGAAGATATTTGGAACAACCAATTTAGAAAAACTTTTATGGGGAGGTCCCAGATGAGGAAAGCACTGAAAGCAGTGACCCTGATGGGTCTTGCAGCAGCTCTCATTGCTCCTGCTGCTACAGTTAAAGCTGCCGACATGGACATGGGCAGCACAAAAGTAACAATAGGCGGCCAGTTAAGAGAAAGGCTTGAGTGGTATGCAAATGAGGTAGGAAGTGGAAACGGAGCTGAGCTTGGTGGAACTTACAGAGCAAGACTCAGAATCAAAGCCGAGCTATCCGATGGTGTAACAGCTGTCTTTGTTCCTCAAGCAGTAGGTATTTGGGGTGAAAATGGTCAAGGTCTTGGTCTCGGAGAATCTACAAGCTTCACAATGCACGAAGCTTATATGCTTCTTGCTAACCCATTCGGTATTGACAACGTAATCGTTAAACTTGGTCGCCAGGAAGTTAACCTTGGTAACCAGAGGCTTGTAGGTGCTGTTGGCTGGTCTCAGGCTGGAAGATCTCTTGACGGTATCTTAGTAGGATACGTAGCTGGAGACTACGGACTTGCTGGATTCTTCTACGGAAAGCTTAACGATGTTGGTAAGCAAGATGCTTGGTTTAGACCAGGTATTAAATATGAAAACGGAACTGAAAACGCAGATGCGGATATAGACCTTTATGTTGCAACATGGCAGGGTAAGTTCAAACCATTTGGCGTTGGGGGAACTTACGAATTAACTGATATTTATGTTAACCCAACAAGCACATACGCTAATACCTTAGATCTTAATAAAAATGGAAAACCGGACGGTGGACATCCTGCAGATATAAATATCAACACATTATACGCCCGTGTAACTCCTACTTTTGACACTGATTTTGCAAAAATTAAGTTAAATTTAGAAGGAGCGATTCAAAACGGTAACGCTGTAGTCTTAGATACGAATAGCCCAGATTATGGGAAGAATGTTGACTTCTCAGGTTACTTCTTTAGTGTAGGAGCAGGTGCTGACTTTGATCAAGTTACCTGGGCTCCAAGCGTATTCGTTGGTTACGACTACTATTCTGGTGATAAAGACAATAAAGGTGATATTGACTCGTTCTGGTCTGTTCTTCCAACAGCTCATAAATGGCTTGGACATGCAGACGTTATATGGGTGAATCGTGATCTATACCTATTCAACGGTGACGGTTTAATAAGAGCAATGTCTGATCGTTCACCCGGCGTTGAGGATCTCTATTTCAAGCTCCATGTTAAACCTCTTGAGAAAGTAGCTCTTGGGCTTGATCTCCACTACTTCCAAACAGCTGAAGATTATGATGTAGAAACAGGAAAAGTTAAAACAGCTAATACAAAGAAAACTTCCGATGATTTAGGTTGGGAAACTGACCTTGAAGCCAAATACAAGTATAGTAAGAACCTCTGTTTCAGCATAGGTTGGGATCATTTTGATCCGGATAGTGATGCAGCCAAAATCTTTGGAGGAGATAAGGCTGAAGATCACATCTGGGCTCAGGCTGACCTCAAGTTCTAAGGTCGGCTAAACTAATAAACGATAAAGGGGGCTTCGGCCCCCTTTTTTATTTTGTAGGGAAGAGATGAATCGGGAAAAGCCTAAAGTTAGGTTAAAAGAGAATGAAATAAGAGTTATTATCAGCTCTGTTAGAAATTTTGATCCCAAGGCTGAAATCTACATCTTTGGATCAAGGGCAAAACTTGAAAAGAAGGGCGGCGACATTGATATACTTGTTGTATCAGACGTCATAGGCTGGAAAGAGAGGAGAAAATTAAGAGTGGAATTAATTAAACAGTTAGGAGACAGGAAAATTGACCTGTTAGTGACCAGAAAAGAAGAGATAGAAAAGAATCCATTTCTTCAGTTAGCCATTGAAGAGGGAGTTAAAATTTGAAAAGAAAACAGGAAGAAGTATTTATTCAAAACCTTAAAGATTTTAAAAGAAGCCTCTATTGGCTTGATAAATCATTGGGAAAAGTTAGAAATATGGATATTAACAGTTCTCAAGACTTGAGTGAGGAAGACCTGGAAAAGATAGAAGTTCTTTTCTCCAGGTTTTCAAGAGCTGTTGATATGTTAATAAACAGAATCCTAAGAGGCATTGACATTCTTGAGTTAGAGGATGTGGGAACAAAAATTGACGTTGTAATCAGGGCAGAAAAGAGAGGTTTTGTTGAGAGTTACGAGACGCTGATAGCTATGAAAGATTTGAGGAATGAGCTTGCTCACGAATACGTAGGGGAGAGACTTGTTTCAAAATTTGATGAAGTGAGGGAATTCTCAGAAAAGCTGACAGAGATAGGAAACAGGGTTATTGAGTATGGAGAGAAGGAGCTCCTCCCGAAACTCAGAAGGTAAGCTATTTCCAAAAGAGAAGGAAATTCTCAGAGCTATTCTCGGTCTCTGTGTTCCAGAAAGGATTGTTTTGTTCGGTTCAAGGGCAAAGAGAACACATACAGAAAGGTCTGATATTGACCTGTTTGTTGAGTGCAAAAATTTGACTTTTAGGGAAAAGAGAAAAATCAGAGAAGCAGTTGACAGAGCGACCGGAATCTACTCTGTGGATATAATTTTCAGCGACGAAGCCAATAAAGAATTTAAAGAGACAGTAGAAAGAGAAGGAGTTGTAGTTTGG
The DNA here is from genome assembly GCA_015488335.1 of Thermovibrio sp. Taxonomy (GTDB): domain Bacteria; phylum Aquificota; class Aquificia; order Desulfurobacteriales; family Desulfurobacteriaceae; genus Balnearium. Next base: position 12,769 of record WFNZ01000012.1, on the reverse strand, counting down.
AAAAAGCAGAGGTAGTTCTTCAGGTTGAAAGGTTAAAAAGTGCCTTTAACCGTTTAAAAGAGGCAGTAGAAAGGGTTAAAGACGACCTGGATAGAGATGGAGCCATTCAGCGGTTTGAGTTTACTGTGGAGCTCCTCTGGAAAACCCTGAAAAAGGTTCTGGCATACAACAAAGTTGAATGCTTCTCTCCAAGGGACTGCGTTAAAAAGGCTTTCCGTTTTGGAATCATAGACGACGATGAAATTGTTCTTGACATGTTAGATGACAGGAACAGGAGCTCCCACATCTACAGCGAGGAAGAGGCGGCAAAGATCTACGAGAGGATTTCAAAGGTTTACGTTCCCGCTCTTGAAAAGCTTTTAAAGGAGATTAAGGAGAGGATTTAAAACCCTTGACACTTTATTTTGGCCAGCCTATATTTTCCATCGTCAGTTAGCGGGAGTGGCGGAATCGGCAGACGCGCCGTCTTGAGGGGGCGGTGCCCTTACGGGCGTGCGGGTTCAAATCCCGCCTCCCGCACCACTCAATCAGTCTCCTCTCCAGAAACAAGCCTTTTAAGTTTTTCGGCCTGCTCTTTTGTTCCAATAATAATCAGAGAATCTCCTTCAAGAACCATCGTCGTTGAAGTTGGGTTGAGGATAAACGAGCCATCTTCCCGTTTTATCCCTATAACTATAACTCCTGTTTTCTTTGGAATATCAAGATCTTTTAGGAGTTTCCCGTGGAAAGGTGAACCTTTGGGAACTTTCACCTCTTCAAGCCTTAGGTCTATTTCTCCGTGGTGGGTAACGATGTCTAAGAAACTGACAACGCTGGGGCGAATTGCAAGTGAAGCCATCCTGAGGCCGCCTATTACGTTGGGAAGGATTACCTCTGTTGCACCTGCCCTTTTCAGCTTTATAACGTTCTCTTCCCTGTTGGCTCTTGTAACTATTCTAAGGCGCGGATTTAAGTTCTTAGCAGAAAGGGTTATGAAGAGGTTGTCTGCGTCGTCTGCCGTTGCAACTATCAGGTTTGAGGCCGACTTTATACCTGCCTTTAAAAGGGTTTCATCCTGAGTGGCATCGCCGTGGATGTAAATAAGGTTCGGGTAGTGCTCTTTAGCTTCCTCTATCTTTGACTCATCTTTTTCAATAACAACAAAAGGAACCTTCTCTTTGTAAAGCTCCTTTATTGCAGCCTGCCCTGTTCTTCCAAGGCCGCAGACTATCGTGTGGTTCTTCAGCTTTGCAACCATCTTTTCCATCCTCTTCACAGTTAGGATTTTCTGGAGCTCCCCCTCAAAAATCATAGCGGCAACGGTAGAAGCCCCGTAGGCAAAAACCGCAAAGGCAACAACGATAACGAACATTGTAAATACCTTTCCGGCCGGAGAGAGGGGGTGAGCCAAGTGGTAACCTACTGTAGAAATTGTTATTATTGTATGCCAGAGACAGTCTAACCAGGGCCAGCCCTCTATGATGTGAATACCGACAGTAGAAAAGAGAACTAAAAGAAGAAGAACGGATAAAATTGTTATAAACTTTTTTAACGGCTCTCTGTAATCCATGTTACTCCTTTTACGGTAAAGTTTAACAGGAGTTTAAAGTGAAGTTCAAGTTCTTCTTCGTGGGGAAAATTCCCAGCAAGGCAAACTACAAGAAAATTTCACACAGAAGGGTTAACGGTAAAATAAAACCCTTCATCGTCAACAACCCTGCAGTTCTCAAATCACAGAAAGAGGCCCTGTGGCAGCTCCACGTTCAGAAGCTCTCCTACGGCCTCTCAAAATTCCCGATAGAGAAGCCGGTCAGCGTCTCCCTCATCTTCTACCTCTCAGGAAGGGTTAAGCAGAGGGACATTGACAACGCTGAGAAGTTTGTTGGAGACATCTTAGAGAAGGGGGGCGTCCTAAAGAGAGATTCCCTTATTTACAAAAAAGAGAGGGTTGAAAAAAGGATAGGTGTAAAAGGTTTCCCGGAAGTGGTTTACATAGAGATTGAGGAGCTCTCAGAAGAGGAGAAACTTGACCACGAGAGGGGAAGGCCAAAATTTCCAGAGGAGTTCTACGAGTTTTTGAAGAAGATGAAGATGGAGCTCCCCGATGAAGGTTGAGATAGACGTAAAGGTCCCCCTTGATTCCTCTTTAGAGGAGGAGGCTAAGAAGTTAGGAATTGAAAAGTATGAGATTCTGAGGGAATCAGTAGACGCAAGGAAGAAGCCGGTATTCGTTTACAGGCTTTTAGTTGAACTTCCCGATGAAAGGGCAAAAGAGCTTATAGAGAAAGGAGTCGCAAGGGAACACAAACCTGTTCCTGAAGTCCATATTCAGGAGGTTAAAACCAAAAAGAGGGTTTTGGTTGTTGGGACGGGGCCTGCAGGTCTTTTTTCAGCTTACGTTCTTGCAAGGGCAGGGCTTGAAGTTGTTGTTGTAGAGAGGGGAAAGCCCGTTGAGGAGAGGGTTAAAGACGTTGCAAAGTTCTGGAAGGAGAGAAAGCTAAACGAGAACTCAAACGTCCAGTTCGGAGAGGGCGGAGCAGGAACTTTTTCAGACGGAAAGCTGACGACACGAGTGAAGGACAGGAAAAAGCACTTTGTTTTCAAGACGCTTGTTGAGTGCGGAGCTCCCCCGGAAATCCTCTACAAGAGCAAGCCCCACGTTGGAACCGACAAGCTGAGGGAAGTTGTTGCAAACTTCAGGGAAAAACTGAAAAAACTTGGGGTTGAGTTCAGGTTCTCAACCCTATTAACGGAGCTCCAGAAAGAAGGGAACCGCATAACTTCCGCAGGTTTCAAGGATTTAAAGGAAAACAGGGAGTATAAAGAGGAGTTTGATTTCTTCTTCTTAGCCCCGGGGAACAGCGCAAGGGATACTTTTGAGATGTTAAAGAGGGCAGGTGTGGAGCTCTCTGCCAAACCGTTTGCCGTGGGCTTGAGGGTAATCCACAGGCAGAAGACGATAAACAGGGTTCAGTACGGCAGGAAGTGGTTTAAGAACCCGAAACTACCGCCGGCAGAATACCTGTTTACGTACAAAGGAAAGGAGAGGAACGTCTATACGTTCTGCATGTGCCCCGGAGGTTACGTTATCTGCGCCTCTTCCGAAAAGCACACGGTTGTTACAAACGGAATGAGCAACCATGCCAGAGACAGCGGCTACGCCAACAGTGCCGTTGTTGTTCAGCTCTTCCCTGAAGACTTTGACAACGACCCCTTTAAAGCAATAGAGTTCCAGAGGGCTTTAGAGAGGGCGGCCTTTGTTGTTGGAGGGAGCGATTACTCAATGCCGGCTCAAACGGTTTGGGACTTTATAAACGGAGAGACATCCTCAGACCTGATAGAGGGGGGCTATATACCTGAAATCAGGAGTGCCCGTTTAGACAGGCTTCTACCCCCTGAAATCTCTCAGCCTATAAAGGAGGCTTTTCTCCACTGGTACGAGAAGGTCTCATTCTTCGTTCCGTCAAATGCAACCTTGGTTGGAGTTGAGACGAGGACATCTTCCCCTGTAAGGATTCTGAGGAATCAGGACTTTACTTCTATTTCTGCCGAAAACCTCTATCCCATAGGCGAAGGGGCGGGATACGCAGGGGGGATTACGAGCTCTGCCGTTGACGGGATAAACGGAGCTCTCTCTCTGATTGAGAAGCTCACTTAACAAGGAGCGGTTTTGTCCTCTTGATTGAGGAGTAGAGGGAGGAGAGGATAAAGACAAGGGCTAAAGAGCTTATGACGAATTCAGGTATGCGGATAAAAAGTTCAAGGAGCATCATTACTCCAAGGGCTCCAATCCCCCAGTGGGCGCCGTGCTCTAAGTAGGGGAGCTCCTGAAGTTTCCCCGATTCAACAAAGTAGAGGGTTAAGGAGCGGAGGATAAAGGCTCCAACAGAGAGACCTACCGTAATTATTATCAGGTTCTGGCTGATGGCAAAGGCCCCAACAGTTCCGTCTAAGGAGCAGGAAGCGTCAAGGAGCTCCAAGTAGATGAATGCCCCCAATCCGCCCCCTGAAAGGCCTCTCTTTTCCTTGAAGTAGTCTATTGCGCTCTTTACAAAGTGGACGACTTCAAAGAGGAGAACTCCCAAAATCATTGCAAGGATAATGCTTGGCTCTCTTTTCAGGTAGCCTATCAGGAAAATTACAGAGAGGGCGATTATCAGCTTAACCTCGCCAAGCTTTGCTATTTTTGAGGCAAAATCTTCAAGGAGCCTTATCCAGTGAAGCTCTTTCCCCGCGTCAAAGAGCCAGTTTACAAAAACCATTAGCAGAAAAGAGCCGCCAAAGGCAAGGATTAGAGGCTCTGCAGACTCAAGGTAGTGAGCGTAGGTTTCAGGTTCTTTAAAGGCCAGGTCAAGGACTTTTCCAAAGGAGAGGCCAGAAGTGAGAACGACTATCAGAACGGGAAAGAGGAACCTCATTCCGAAAACAGCGATGACCATTCCCAAAGTTAGGAATCGTCTTCGCCACACCCGGGGAAGCCCCGAGAGGATAACGGCGTTCATAACTGCGTTGTCAAAGGAGAGGGATATCTCAAGGAGGGAGAGAGTGGTTCCCTCAAAAACCCCCTTTAGCCCCATGTAGAGGAACTCAACAATCCAGCTGACAAGGAAAGTTAGCGTAAATTCACCAAGGAGTTTCTTCAGTTTCACCTTTTCCCCGAGAAGATTAAATCAGTGGGATTCTATCAGAGAGGTGAATTTTTCAACAACCGTTTCTGGTTCAATTTCAAAACACTTCTGCTCTCTGCACCTTGTCTTTCCGTGGAGTGAACAGGGAGAACAGGGAAGGTTTCTGGTCAGGACAACTCCCTCATCGGGGTAGGGAGCAAAACCGAAGGCCGGGTGGGTAGGGCCAAAGATGGCAACAACCGGCCTTTTCACAGCCCTTGCCATGTGGACAACAGCAGAATCGTTTGAGATAACTCCCAGAGAGAGCGAAATGGCCGCAACGCTCTCCATGATTGAGAGCTTACCGCAAAGGGAGAGAGCTCCTCTGCTTTCCAGAAATCTGCCCACTTCTTCTTCTTCCTTACCCCCTACAACAACAGGGTTAAAACCTTCCTTTTTGAGGAGCTCCACCACTTTCCCGAACCTCTCAATCGGGTAGCGCTTTGTCTTCCAGCGGGCACCCGGGGCGACAACAACGGCGTTCTCAGGAATTAAGGGAAATACCCTCTCTTTCAGCTTTTCATTAACAAACAGGTAAGGCCTCGGATTTTTTATCTCTATTCCAGCTTTCTTTAGGGCTTCAGCGTAGAGCTCCGGAACATAGAGCCACTTGGCCTTAAAAGGCTTAAAGAGAACCATAAGCCGTCGCAAAATGGCCTTTTTCGGGTAAACGTAGAACTTGAAAGGAAGGAACTTCCTGAGAACTTTCGTTCTGAGAACGTCGTGGAGGTCAAAGCCGACGTCAAAGGAGGGGAGCTCCTGGGCAAACTCCCTGATATCAGAAAAACCCTTGAGCTTCCGTTTTTCAACCTCGATAACCCCATCAACAAAGGGCTGTCCTCTTAAAACCTCTCCAAAGGGCTTAAAGGTGAGGAAGCTGACTTCAAAACCTGCCCCCTTAAGGGAAGGAAGAACAGAGGTTGTAAGAATCACATCTCCGAGGGAGGAGAAACGGACGACTAAAGCTCTCATTCATCTACAGGTTCAAACTTATCCTTTGTTGCTCCACAAATAGGACAAACCCAATCATCTGGAAGCGCCTCAAAGGGAGTTCCGGGAGGTATGTTGTTGTCAGGGTCCCCCTCGTCAACGTTATAGATGTATCCGCAAACGGTACACCTCCAGAGTTTATGTCTAACTTCCACAGTTTCCTCCAGTTTATAAGGTTATAGTTTTAAGTATAGGAAATTTTCGGGGGGAGAGATGGCAAAAAGAGTAAAACAGAAGAGTCCTAAGTTGGAAGTTCTAAAACCCCAGGCTCCCATAAGAAGGTACGATGTTTTTGCCGAGTGGAACAGAATAAAAGCGGAGAAAGAGTTTGGATTCCCTGAAAATGAAGCAAAAGCCTACGGACTTGCAGTAGCAAAGGTTGTAGCAGCAAGGAAGTTCTACGGTCACAGGCTGAAGTATAGAGGTGCAACCAGAGCCTACATAGAAGGGAAAACGAAAGAGAAGTGGTGGCGGAAACTTGCAACGCCAGAAGAGTTTAACGAGAAGATTATAAACAGAATGGGAAAAGACTTCTACGAAAAGGTTTTCAGACCTGCGATAGAGAAAGCCTACGAAGAGGGGAAGGACTACATGGACATAAGGGACTCTATAAGAGAGGAGTGGAACAGACTACTTAAGGGGGGTTAGATGTCCTCCGTTATTGGCTACCTTGAGATGGAGATTCAGATTCCCCACGCCCACTCTCTGAAGGAAAAACGGGCAGTTATTAAAAGAATAATTGAGAGGTTAAAGGGGAAGTTCAACGTCTCTGTAAGTGAAATCGGCGAGCAGGATAAGTGGCAGAGGAGCAGAATAGCTATTGTAACTGTAGGGACAAGTCCTAAAGTTGTTGACGCAACCCTTGAAAAGAGTGTTAAGTTCGTTGAGGAGATCTTCCCCGGTTTTATCACAGGATACCGAAAAGAGCTGCTTTAGCTTAAGTGTATAGTAAAATTTGCAAAACCTAAGGAGAGTACTCCTTAATGGAAAAAATTGAGGTTTACCTTTACAACAGGATACTTAAAGATGCTTTAAAGGAGCTCCTTAACAAACTTGAAATCGTTGAGCCCTCTACATTGGAAGAATGCTCCATCCTGTTTGTAGACAAACCTGTTATAAAAGAAACAACAGTTGAAAAAGCAATAAGAAGAGGAGTAAAAATACTGTTAGTTGACACCGGCCTTTCTGAAGAAGAGACCGTTTTTCTGGTTAAGAACTTTCCTATATCGGGAATAATCTACCCGGAAATGGACGTGAAACTTCTTAGAAGATGCATAGAAAGGGTAAGCTTAGGAGAAAATTGGTTTAAAAGGGAGTTTCTTTCTGTTATCTCAAGGAGGAAAGAGACCCTTCACATTTCCCAACTAACAGAAAAGGAGAAAAGAGTAATTGATCTTTTAATAAAAGGAAAAACGAACAAAGAGATAGCAAAAGAATTAGGGCTGGCAGAACAGACAATAAAGTACTATATGAACCAGCTCTTCAAAAAGACCGGTTGTTTAAATAGGACATCTCTTATCAGTTTCCTATCAAAGATCTACCCGTACATCAAAGGCCAAAAGCAGAAATAAGGAACCACTCCATAACAGATTGGGGTTTTCCGTAAAACTTCAAATAGTAACGAGCTCTGTTAATGAGCTCTTCCCACCTTGGAGCTCCACCTTTCTCAAAAACAACAACTTCTAAAGAATCAAAAAAGAGAAGAGCGTCTTCCCTGCTAAGCTTCCCGAACTTCTCAGAGAAAGGAACAATCTTTTTCATCCTATTGCTACTCTTAAGAAGAGCTGTAAATTCATCAATCAGATCAATAACAGAAGTTTCAAGGAGCCTCAGCGCAACTCCTACGCTTCCGCGGGAAAGTTTAACAGCCCTCTTATCTGTCTTCAGTCCCAATCTTTCAAGGATATAGGCAACGCTTGAGTCTGGCAGAGGACCGAACCGGAAAATCCTACACCTGGAACGGATAGTTGGAAGGATAGACTCTTCATTTCTACCTATTAGACAGATGTAAGCGTAAGCCGGAGGTTCTTCAAGCGTTTTCAGAAGGGCGTTGGCTGCCTCTCCTCTCATCTCATCGGCTCTGTCTATGATAACGGCCTTCCCGGAACCGGAAGTAGGTTTTGTGAAGAGCCATGAGGATATATCTCTAACCTCATCAACGGTAACGGGCTTTTCAACTCCAACTTCTTTTACGTTGAAATCACCCCCACAGAGGCTTGAAAGGAGCTCCCGGGCAACCGTTCTCTTGCCCACACCTTCTGGTCCCACAAAGAGGGAGCTCTGTGGAAAAGCTCCCTCCTCAACCAAACGTCTGAGTAAACCCAACTGTCTTGAATGACCAACAATACCGTTAAAGAGCACCCAGCCTCCCTAAAACTTCAGAAAGTATCTGGCGGTGAAGTTCCTCAACGCTTTTCCTTCCATCAAGAACCAAAAACCTCTCCGGCTCCTTCTTAGAGAGCTCCAGGAACCCTTCACGAACCCTTCTGTGGAACTTCAGTCCTTCAGACTCCATTCTATCCTTTCGCCTTTCTGAGATCCTCTTAAACGCCTCTTCAACGGGAAGGTCAATAAGGACGGTAAGGATGGGTTTTAGTCCTCCGGTGGCTTCGCTGTTGAGCCTTTCAATGAGGGAGATATCTATACCTCTGCCGTAACCCTGATAGGCAACTGTAGAATCTATAAACCTGTCGCAGATAACAACTGCCCCTTCTCGCAGAGAAGGCCTTATTAGGTTTTCAACGTGAAACGCCCTTGCCGCCTCGTAGATGGAGAGCTCCGCAAAGGGTGGAAACTTCTCATCCCGTGTTTTTAAGAGAAAGGAGCGGAGCTCCTCTGCAGCAGGAGTCCCTCCCGGTTCTCTCGTATAAACCACAGGGAAACCCTTATCTATCAGGGCTTCACACAGTAGTTTAGACTGGGTTGTCTTTCCGCAACCTTCTATTCCCTCAAAAGTTATAAACATCTAATCCCCCAGAAGTTCTGAGCGGGAAAGCCTGCTCTTTTTCTTCGGTTTCTTCTTGAAGAATAGGCTGAGAATTCTGCCAGACTCCTTAACAGCTACAGAACCTGCAATTGATGACAGTAGAACGTAAATGGCAGTTAAAGGAACAACTGCAGAGTTGGTTGCAGCAACCAGGATTGAGAACTCACCCCTGGGAAGAAGCATAAAACCGGCAGAGATTCCCCTTTTCAAAGAGAGACCGTAGAGTTTTGCTGAGACGATTCCCGTAAGAATTTTTGTTCCAGAAGTGAAGAAAAGAACAACAAGAAGAGGAACAATGAGGGAGAGAGAAAACTGAGAGAGGTCTGTTGTGAGGCCGAAAGTTAAAAAGAAGAGAGCTCCAAAGAGATCCCTGTAGGGAATTACAACCGACTCTATCTGCTCTTTGTGGGAGCTCTCTGCAAATAGGGTTCCGGCTGCAAAAGCTCCTATAGCCTCAGAAAGGCCAAAACCTAAAGAGATCTCAACAAGGAGAAAAAGGATTGTTCCAACGAGAAGAACTGTAAACTCAGCTGCCGTTCCCACTCTGCTAAAGGCTAGGTCAACAACTCTGTTGAAATTCTTGATAAAAACAACAGCTATGAAGATGAAAAGAGCAATCTTTACAACCACCCTTAAAACATCCACCGGGTCTGTAGAACCTTCTGAAAGCCCAACAAGAATGGCGAGAAGCGTTGCAGCAGCAATATCCTCAAAAACCAGGATAGAAAGAACAGGCTCAACTTCCGGGTTTGCAAGTTTCTTAAGGTCTATGAGGAGTTTTGAGACTATCGCCGATGAGGTAGGATAGAGGGCAACGGAGAGAGTAAAGGCTGTGAGGTTATCAAATTCCAGTAGCTTTAACAGGAAAAACGCTGGAAATAGGTTGAGTAACAGGTCAACCAATCCAACAGACAGGATGTTCTTTAAGTTTCTCTCCATCTCAGCGAGAGAGAACTCAAGGCCTATGTAGAACAGCAGGAGAACAACTCCCAGAACCTCAAATATGTGAACGCTGTGGGCGTGGATGAAGAGTGAAAGAAGCAGACCTGCCACTATGTAGATGGGAATAACCGGGAACTTAACGTAGTAGGAAACGATGTAGGAAAGAAGGAGAGTTCCCAGAAAGAGAGAAAGAAGGAACAAGAAATGTTCCATTACTTTGTCTCTCCTTCCACTTCTTTAACAAACCTTTTCACGTTCTCAAGGGTTCCAACAACAACTAAGGTATCTCCCGGCTCAATTTTGAAGAGGGGAGAGGGGGAAACGATAACGTTTTCATCCCTTATAACGGCAACAACGATAACACCGAATTTCTTTCTAATGTCAAGTTCTTTAATGGTTTTATATGCAAGGGAGGAGTTTTCGGGAACTTTTACCCACTCAAAGACAAGGTGCTTCATCAGGAATCCTATCTTCTCCTCGTCGGAAGTGGGCTGGAAGAGAGCTCCCACCAAAATTGTTCCAAGGGTTCTCGCCTCTTCATCGGTCAATTCAATTACCGCTGTAGGCTCCTCACTGTCGCCCTCAAAGTAGTAGATCTCCCTCTTTCCCGTGTAGTGGATAACAACAACAATCGTATCTCCACTCTCTGTTTTCATTGAGTACTTTTTACCTATTCCGGGAAGTTCTCCCTCCTTTACAAACATCTAACCCTCCTTCAGCTCCTTTTCGGGAATAACAACCTTAAACACGCCCCTTAAGTCTCCTGGCCTGTAGCCCAGGGCTTTATCGTTGGGATATCTTTCCTTAAGAACTCTCAGGACTTCAGGGTTCATCCTTGCAGGATCTCCGTGACAGTTGAGGCAGAAAGGAGCAACTCTTATGGGCTTGTAGTAGATAACAACCCTTTCTCCGTTCTTTTCTGACTCTACAATGTAGTAAGGGGGAAGTTTCCCTTCCCTCAGTTTTTCTTTAAAGTAATTGATAACCTTAAGGTCAAGAGTGTCTGGCTTGTCGGTCGGGTTCCTGTAGCGGTCTGAAACCCTTTTTACCTTAACCACTACAAGCTCTCTGTTTACCTTCTGTGTAAGCTTCTGGGCCTTATCTGCGCAGAAATCAATAGCCTTCGGGAATCCTCCCTCTTTCAGCGCCATTCCAAGGTTTGTCTTAAGCTCTCTCATCAGCTTCATAACCGCTGCATCCCCAATTCTTACTGCCCTATCTTTCTCTGTTTCTGTAAGGCTCTTTTGACTGAGAACGCAGCCGAAAAAGAAAACTGGTATCAGAAGAGAGAGAGACCTCTTCATCTCACACCTCCCTGCCGATGGTCAGAGTTCCACAGCCTCCCAACGGATCTCTCCTGAACCTGTTACTGAGGGTAACCCTTACTCCTATCTCTCTGAGCTTCAAAAAGGCCTTTTCATACTCTTCATCTGTCAGCCCTTCAAGCTCAACTCCAGAAACCGGGTTGTAGGCCATAAGCATAATGGTCATTCTGAACCTTTTAGCAAGCTCTCCCAACGCCTTAAGGTCTTCCTCTGAGTCGTTTACTCCCTTTATGAGTAAGTAGCCTATCTGAAACTTTTTCCTCCTTGAGGAAGAAGCCTCTTTGAAGTACTCCTCAACTTCACTGAAAACCTGTTCAAGGGAAACGGATACACCAAACAGTCTTTTCCTCTTCTCTTCAGAAACAGCGTGAACCGAAATGGTCAAACCGTCGTGGGGAGCTCTTATAAGTTTTTTGAAACCCTCAATAGGATAACCGGTTGTGCTTACTGTTACTTTAAGGCCTTCTCTTTTAAACAGCTCTATAGCTTTAACAACTTCGTCGGCGTTGGCAGAAGGCTCGCCTATACCGGCAATGGCAACGCCCTTTATGGGGAGCTCCCTCTTTAAAAGCTCGTACTGTTCAAAAATCTCTTCAGCAGTTAAATTCCTCTTCAAACCGTTTTTCCCCGAAGCGCAAAAGAGACACCTTACGGGGCAACCCACTTGGGAAGAAACACAGAGCCTCTCTCCTTTATAAAAGACCGACTCAACCCTGTAGCCGTCTTCAGTCTCAAACACAAAGAGCCTGTTTAAAGGGCTTTTAAGCTCCCTAATTACTCTCATCGCCTATCACTCCAGCTTTTGTAAAGCATCTAAACCTGTCATCAACCTTCTCCCTCAGTTTCTCTATATACTGATTCCACTGTTCTTCAGTAACAAAGGTACGTAGAGGAAAAGCCACTCTCCCTTTTTCTTCAATCTCAACAGTTAAGGTCTCAAGGGGAACGTTTATATCAACCACTTTCCCTCTTCCCTCAGGCGTATCAACGAAATCCCCAACTTCCGGAAGGAACTGTCTTATGTAGTAGTTGGCTTCTTCGTACTTGAGGCAGCACATAAGTCTTCCACACGTTCCAGAAAGTTTTGCAGGATTAGGGGGAAGTCCCTGAAGCTTTGCCATATTCAACGAAATGGAATGAAAACACTCAAGGAAAGACTTGCAGCAGCAGATGTTTCCACACATACCAACAGTTCCAACCATCTTTACTTCGTCTCTGACCCCTATCTGGCGGAGCTCTATTCTGGTCTTAAAGTGGGCAGCAAGGTCTCTAACGAGCTGTCTGAAGTCAACCCTGTTTTTTGCCGTAAAGTAGAAAACGATCCTTTCTCTGTTGAGTGTTGCATAGGCCTTTACAAGTTTCATCTCAAGGCCGTGTTTGAGCACCTTTCTCTTGCATACCTCTAGCGCCTCCTGAGAGAAGAGGAGATTGTCAAAGAAACGGTTTTTGTCTTCCTCTGTTGCAACCCTTAAAAAAGTGTAGAGTTCCTCCGGTTCCGTCCCAAACTTCCTGAGCGTTTCAGGTTCTACAGAATAGCTCTTTAAGACTTTTACCAGCTCCTCCCCTCTATCGGTCTTAACAACAACCTCTTGACCGTAAGGGAAGGTGCTACTTTCAGCAGAGGCAAGGCCTGTCTTTTCAGTATCGGGATATTTAAACTTAATAACGTTCATCCTTCCTCTCCAGCTTTGTAGTTATCAGGTGTTAAGTATATCTTTCAGCAAAGATGGTGCAACGTTAGAGGAAAAGACTATATTATCGGCAGTACACGATAGGAATTTTCAAGACTTGACAACCTGAAAATGAGAACTATTATTAATAGCAGACACCCCCTATCCCCCTCCCTCCTCCCCATAAGTCTTAAGGGGGCGCCGCAAAGG
>WFNZ01000011.1 GCA_015488335.1 Thermovibrio sp. | reverse complement strand
TAACCCACCTCTTCCTGAGAATCGTTATCAATATATCTCAAATATACCCTGAAAATCAGGCCTTAACAACCTGAACGGGAATTTTCTTCCTAACAAAGATCTTCATAAACTGCTGAAACTTCCCTGTTAATCCCTGCTCTCTCGTTACAAGGCCGAAGAGAACGTCCTCGTCTCCTCTAACCCTGAAGTAGAAGCTGTAAGTATAGATGAGCCAGGTCTTCTTGTAGCCGGCGGCTGCCGCCTCAACCTTCTTCCACTCAACCTCTCTAACTGTGTTCCCTCTAAAATCCTTAACCCTTAAACCTTTTGGAGTGAGGATAAGCTCAAAGTTTTTGAGGAAAGGTCTTGACTGCCAGATGACAACTCCGGCAAAAACGAGGGCTAAAGCAGAGAGAATCCACTTCCAGGGAGAGGAGAGGAAGAGAGCTCCCACCAGAAACAGAAAGTCAAAAATCAGCGGAACGGCAATAAAGAGAATGTCCTGCTTAACTCTAAATTCCTTCTTCTCCACTATTTAACCTCCAGCATCCTCTCAATGGCTCTCCTGGCACTTTTAGCAACCTCAGGGTCAACGTGAACCTCAAACTGCTCCCTCTCAAGTGCTTTAAGGAGTCTCTCAACTGTAATCATCTTCATCTGGTCGCAGACAAACTCGCTGTAGGCAGGTATAAACTCAACGTCTGGTCTCAGTTTACTAAGCTGGTGAATCGTCCCCTTCTCTGTTCCAACAATAACCTTCTTTGCATCTGTCTCTTTAACAAACCTAACGATCTGAGAAGTGCTCCCTATAAAGTCTGCAAGGTCTCTTACCTCTTTCCTGCACTCAGGGTGGACGACGAAAACGGCGTCGGGGTTCTCCTCTTTAACTCTCTTTGCATCTTCAGGGGTGAGCTTCTGGTGAACCGGACAGTAGCCACTCCAGAGTTTTATCTCTTTTCCTTTAACCTTTTCTGCAATGTAGGAGCCAAGGTTTCTATCTGGAACGAAGAGTATCTTATCTGCGTCTAAAGACTCAACGATCTTCACTGCATTTGCCGATGTACAGCAGATATCTGAAACGGCCTTAACGTCTGCAGAGCTGTTTACGTATGTTACAACGGCGTATTCAGGGTTCTTCTCTCTGAATTCCCTTATCTCCTCAGCTATTGCCATGTCCGCCATCAGGCAGCCGGCCTTGTAGTAGGGAATCAGGACTTTCCTTTTAGGGTTTAAGACCTTTGCCGTTTCGGCCATAAAGTAAACGCCGCAGAAAACGATAATGTCTGCTTCAGTCTCTTTAGCCTTCCTTGCAAGCTCTAATGAGTCTCCAACAAAATCTGCAACGTCCTGAATGGCTCCGTCAACGTAGTAGTGGGCAAGGATTACTGCGTTCTTCTCCTTTTTTAGTTCCCTTATTCTCTCAAGAATTCCCATAACTACTCCCACTCAATCGTTCCTGGGGGTTTTGAGGTGATGTCGTAAACCACTCTGTTAACTCCCTCAACCTCGTTGATTATCCTGTTTGAGATTCTCTCTAAAAGGTCGTACGGGAGCTTTACCCAGTCTGCAGTCATTCCGTCTGTACTCTCAACGGCTCTAACGGCTATTACGTAGTCATAGGTTCTCACGTCTCCCATAACTCCAACAGTCTGAATAGGCAGGAAGACTGCAAAAGACTGCCATATTTTGTCATAAAGGCCTGCCTTCTTTATCTCCTCCAGAACGATAGCGTCTGCCTCTCTTAAGATCTTCAGGTATTCAGGCTTAACCTCTCCGATTATCCTAATTGCAAGGCCGGGACCGGGGAATGGCTGCCTCTTAATGATTTCGTCTGGAAGGCCTAACTCCTTACCAAGTTCCCTTACCTCGTCTTTAAAGAGCTCCCTCAGTGGTTCAATCAGCTTAAAGTTGAGCCTTTCGGGAAGCCCCCCAACGTTGTGGTGGGACTTAATCGTTGCTGATGGTCCTTTAACGGAAACGCTCTCAATTACATCCGGGTAGAGCGTTCCCTGAGCTAAGAACTCTGCGTTTGGTATTTTCTTTGCCTCCTGTTCAAAAACCTCAATAAATGTGTGGCCGATTATCTTACGCTTCTGTTCCGGGTCTGTAACTCCCTTCAGCCTCTCTAAAAAGAGGTCTGAGGCGTCAACAACTCTAAAGTTCTTCATGTGGAACTTTTCTTTAAAAGTCCTCTCTACAGACTCCCTCTCTCCCTTCCTCAAAAGGCCTGTGTCAACAAAAATCGGGTAGAGCTGGTCTCCAATGGCCCTGTGGAGAAGCGCTGCAACTACAGAGGAGTCAACGCCGCCTGAGAGGGCGCAGATAACGTTCTTATCTCCAACAGTTTTCCTAATCTTCTCAATCTCATACTCAATGAAGTTGTGCATCGTCCAGGTCTGCTCGCAGCCGCAGATCCTAACGGCAAAGTTCTCAAGGATTCTGTCTCCGTACTGAGTGTGCTTAACTTCGGGATGGAACTGGACTCCAAAGATTTTCCTTTCCTTATTTCTTATTGCAGCGTAGGGGGCATTCTCTGTTTCCGCTATCGGCTCAAAGCCTTCAGGGATTCTTAAAACCCTGTCTCCGTGGCTCATCCAGACTGTAAACCTGTTTGGTAGGCCGTAGAAGAGGTCTGAGCTGTCTAAAACGTGGAGCTCCGCCCTTCCATACTCGTGCCTCTCAGCCCTGACGACCTCTCCGCCGAAGAGGTAGGTAATGAGCTGCATCCCGTAGCAGATGCCAAGAACGGGAACTCCAACCTCAAAAATCTCTTTGCTCACTTTTGGGGAATCTGGAGCGTAAACGCTTGCAGGCCCTCCTGAGAGAATAATTCCCTTTGGCTTAAACTCTTTAATCTTCTCAATAGGAGTGTTGTAGGGGTGAATCTCGCAGTAAACGTGCTTTTCCCTGAGCCTTCTGGCTATGAGCTGGGTGTACTGTGAGCCGAAGTCTAAGATGAGTATCTTGCTCTCGTGGATGTCCTTAACGGCCATAACCTCTCCCGATTAGAGTTTCTTCAGAACAAAGTAGAGAAATACCATTGAACCTGTAAACCCAACAATAAATATAGCAATAAGCTCTAAGAGTTTCGTATCCACGACAATCCCATCAAAGAATTTGAGTGGAAATTTTAACCTTTTCGGGAGAGTTTCTCTCTGAACTTCTGAAGGAGCTCCTTCCTCCCGAAAACCTCAATCCGCCGATAGTTGTAAAACTTTAAAACCATACGAACGTACTGGCAGGCAAACTCTCCATCTAAACCGCTGCAGCAGGGAATAATTTTTTTACCGTTCTCACACTCTACAGGAAGGGAGTTGAGGAACTTCAGCTTACTTCCCCTTTTACCGCGCCTAAGAGGGTCTCTCCACTGGCGAACCATATTTGCCTTACACTCGTGGAGCTCCAGAATTCCTCTTCCAGAAAAAGCAACATCTATCTCCTTGTCTGAGAGCTTTCTTCTTTTTTTGTAAACCTTACATTGATTAATCCGCCTGTACCTGCCTTTAAAAGTAAAAGGACCCAGCTTTGAAACCAGAACTTCTAAGAGATCTCCTCTCTGCCTATCTCCTGACTGGAAAAAAGTTTTAAGGGTTTTCAAAACTTTCTCGGCAGACGAAAAACTTATAAGTCCAAGCTCAACCATATCTTTAACTGCCAGAAAAACTCTTTCAGCCTTAATCTGCGGAGAATCTGTTGGTCTGAAACTGTTTACAACTTCAAGGAGAAGCGAAAAAGCTTTAGGGTTTTTGGAGAGGGCTCCGAAAAACTCCTCAATTTCCTTCGTTAAAAGAGAAGAGAGCCTCTTTCCCTTTCTACAGCTACAGCTCACGGTAAACTTCCTTTAAAAAGATTCCTGCCTTCAAAAGGTAGATGGGAAGAATTGAGAGGAGCTCCCCTTCCTTTGCCTTCTCAAGTTTTTTCAGAACAGTTGTTTTCCTTGTTCCCGGCTTTACCTCAACAACAGAAACATTTACAAACCTAATATTTGCAATCTGAAACTCCTCTCCAACAACTGATCCAGAGAGCTCTACAGAAACCTTATACCTGTTTCCCTCTCTCTCAAGGACTTCTGAAGCTACAGACAGATTCAGAGTACACTCAGCAATGGTCTCCAGAGACGGGTCTACAAAAACTTCCTGAAGAATCCATTTGCTTAAAACTTCAGTCATCCTTCCCCTCTAAAACTTCAACAAACTCACAGAGGTAGTCCAAAGAGGAAGTAAGCCAAACTTTCAGTTCAATCTCCCTCTCACTCCCCGATTCCATAGCCCAGTGATAGCGCTGGAATATCCTGTAAAAAGCGTTGTAAATGGCCTTACGCTCTCTTAGGGGAAATCTATCAAAATTCCTGAATTTTCTTCTCAAAATGTTCAATTTCTTCCAGCCTTTCCTGTTCATAAGTTCAACGAGAGCCCTGTTCGTTGCCTTCTTCCTATCCAACGAGTCAAGCACTTGAGAAAGTATCTCCTCAAAAATCTGGAACTGCTGTGAAGGTTTTAGAAAATAAAGAGCAGGTACTTTTCTTCTTTTCTTTTCCACTCTTAAAGTCAGGAAAACCATGCTAAAATTTTACCACTATGAACTACGAAATATTCATTTCTGAAAAACCGCAAGACGGCAAAGAGATAAAAGAGCTTAAAGGATTTCCTGTAGTAACTCCCGTTCAGGTCCACGAAGCTAACGTGGCCTTCATCGGCTCTGTTCCACAGAGACCCCCTGTAGCCGATGGACTCATAACTGACACAAAGAATCTCTGGATAGGAGTTTTAACGGCAGACTGTTTTCCCGTTTTCCTGATAGGTGAAGGGGTTGTAGGAATAGTTCACGCCGGCTGGAGAGGAACGCTGAAAGGAATAACTTTCAACGCTGTTTCTTACATAAACAGGTTTTCCAGAGTAAAAAAGGCCATTTTAGGAGTGGGGATCTGCGAAAAGTGCTACGAAGTTGGAGAAGATGTTTTCAAACTGTTTCCAAAGGAGTACAAAAGCTGTTTCAAAGCGATAGAAGGTGGAAAGTTTCTGTTAAACCTGAAAGAGGCAAACAGGATACAGTTAAGGGCTGCTGGAATTTCTGAAATTGAAGATTTGAACCTCTGCTCTGTCTGTAACAACGACAGGTTTTTCTCCTATAGAAAAGAAAAAACCAATAAAAGAACTCTTTCTGCTATAAGGTTAATTTGATGGAGCTCCTCCTAATTTTAGCTCTCTCATTCAAAAAGGGCGTTGGATTTCACAGAATTAGAAAACTCATTGCCGACTATGGCTCCCTAAAAGAGGGAATAGAAAAGGAAAGATTAGAAATTTCTCAGGAACTTAAACGAGCAGAAGAAGAAATTAAAAGAGCTGAAGAACTACACATAAAAATTGTTCCGTTTACATCTGAAAACTACCCTGAAAAGCTCCTTAACATCTCTCAGCCCCCTGTTGTTCTCTACGTTAAAGGAGAGCTGAAAAAGGAACCGGCAGTTGCAGTTGTAGGTTCAAGAAGGTGCTCTTCCTACGGAAGGAGCGTAGCCTTCAGGTTGGGAAAGTTCCTCTCAGAAAACGGAATAACCGTTGTTAGCGGCCTTGCGCTGGGAATCGACAGTGCTGCCCACAGGGGAGCTCTCTCCGGCGGCGGGAAAACTGTGGCCGTTCTTGGGAGTTCTGTTGATATGGTTTACCCTTTTGAGAATAAGCCCTTAGCAGAAAGGATAGTTGAGAAAGGTGGAGCCATTATCTCCGAGTTTCCTCTTGGAACAAAGGCAAGAAAGGAGTTTTTCCCCAGAAGGAACAGGATAGTAAGTGGCCTCTCAGACTGCGTGGTTGTAGTTGAGGCATCAGAGAAGAGCGGAACCTTCATAACCGTTAACTATGCTTTAGAGCAGGGAAAAGAGGTTCTGGCAGTTCCGGGAAGCATAGATTCACCTTTTAGCAGGGGAACAAACAGGCTGATAAGGGAAGGAGCTCCCCCTTTAACAGATTTCAACGAGATATTTGAGATAGTTCCACAGCTGAAAAAAGCTAAGAAGAATAGGGAAATTCCCGAAGAACTTGCAGGAGTTTACAGTCTCCTTTTAGAAAAACCGCTAACTGCCGATCAGATAGCACAGATAATAGGAAGAAATCCTCAGGAAATCTTCGTTATTCTCACGAAACTTGAACTTAAAAACCTTGTAAAGAGGGAAGGAGCAACATATAGAGCATGCTAAAGGAGAAAATAGTTAGAGAAATTAGAAAAAAGGGATTTATAACCTTTGACAGATTTGTTGAAATCTGCCTATATGACGAAGAGTTCGGCTACTACACAAAAAAAAGAATCGGAACCTACCTGGGGGAAGATTTTGTAACGGCTCCTGAAGTTTCAGAGAGTTTTGGAAAAATCGTTGCAAACTATTTAGAAAAGAGAACTCTGGAACTCTCTCTGCCTTTAAAAATTTTAGAACTTGGCGGTGGAAAAGGATTTCTGGCAAAGGACGTAGTTGAAACACTAAAGCCTGAGAGCTACAAGGTTTTAGAGGTAAGGGAAAAACCAAAATGGCTCAAAGGGGTAAGCTGGGTTAAAAGCCTGAGAGAAATTGAGCCTTTTGAGGGAATTGTTATCTCAAACGAGTTCTTTGACGCTTTTCCGTTTAAGAGGATAAAAAAATCAAACGGGGAGTTCCGCGAGGTTGTAGTAAGGGAGAAGAATGGAGAGCTCTACGAGGATACAGTCCCTTTCAACGGCGAGATTCCCTGCCAGATAGAAGATGGAGAGGAATACTGCCTCTTTGTAGGCTGGTGGGAGTTTTTAAGGGAGCTCTCTGGAAAACTAAAAAGAGGGCTGTTTATAACCTTTGACTACGGCGGAACGTGCAGAGAAATTTCAGGAAGAAAGAGCTTCAGGGCGTTCAGAGAAAACAGGTTGGTTGAAGACTACCTGAACTACCCGGGAGAGACAGACCTAACAGCCCTTGTTAACTTTGACTACTTGAGCTCTGCTCTTGAAAGAGCAGGCTTTACAGTTGAAAGGCTAACTCATCAGAGCTCCTTTCTCCTTGAAAACGGAATTGAGAAATTTTTAGAGCCCGGGGAAGTCCCCCAGGCCTTAATGCTCCTTGTTGACATGGGAAGGAAGTTTAAAGTGCTGGAAGCTACCAAAGTTCACAGCAGGTAATAGTCTCGTCCCTCTGCGGCCCTGTAGAAACCATTGGAACTGGAATTCCGAGGTAATCTTCAATGAACCTTATAAAGTTCTGAGCCTCTTTGGGCAGGTCTTCCCACCTCTTTACGTGGGTAGTTTCAGTTTTCCATCCGGGCAGAGTTTCGTATATGGGCTTAACCCTGGAGAGCTCCTTAGCCGTTGATGGGAACCTGTCTATAACCTCGCCGTTAAGCTCGTATCCTACGCAGACCTTTATCTCGTCAAAGGCGTCAAGAACGTCAAGCTTTGTGATGACAACCCCGTCAAGGTCGTTCACCATAACGGAGAACTTAACTGCAAAGAGGTCCAACCAGCCGCAGCGCCTCGGCCTTCCAGTTGTTGAGCCGTACTCGTGGCCCCGGGCCCTGAGGAGCTCCCCAACGTTGTCCTTTAACTCCGTTGGAAACGGGCCACCTCCAACCCGGGTTGTGTAGGCCTTTGCGATTCCGTAAACCTTTTCTATCTTCTTCGGGCTTACTCCCGTTCCTGCAGGAATTCCAAGGGCTGAGGAATTTGAAGATGTAACAAAAGGGTAGGTTCCAACGTCTATGTCTAAGAGCGTTGCCTGAGCTCCCTCAAAGAGAACTTTCTTTCCGTTATCAATTGCCCTGTTTAAAAGGGAAACGGTATCGCAGACGTAATCTGCAACCTTTTCGTAAACCCTCATTGTGTGGGAGTAAACCTCGTCAAAGTTGAAAGAGACAGGGTAGTTATAAACATGCTTGAGGGTAAGCTCCTTCTCCCTCAGGTTCCAGCGGAGTTTCTCCTTAAACGTTTCCTCGTCTTTAAGGTCTGCAATCCTTATCCCAACCCTTCCCGCCTTATCCCTGTATGCCGGGCCTATACCCTTAAGGGTCGTTCCTATTGAGCCGTCTCCCTTTAGCTTCTCAGATGCCGCGTCAAGTTCCTTGTGGTAGGGGAAAATAACGTGGGCCCTCTCGCTGACGAAAATCCTCCCTTCAGGGTTCTTCCCAACCCTCCTTATGAACTCAACTTCGTTCCAGAGGGACTCAAGGTCTATCACCATTCCGTTCCCAAGGACGCACTTCTTCCCGTCGTGGAGAATTCCTGAGGGAAGCAGGTGGAGAACATACTTTGTTCCGTTAACAACAACTGTGTGTCCTGCGTTGTTTCCCCCCTGAAACCTAACTATGTAGTCAGCTTTTTCGGAGAGGATGTCAACGATCTTCCCTTTTCCTTCGTCTCCCCACTGGGTTCCAACTATGGCAAGCGTGGCCATTAAACGCCTCCCCTGTTAAGAATTTCAGTTAGACAACCTCTTTTCAGCATCTCAAGGTTCAAAAGGTAAAAACCATCATCAATATACTCCTTAATAGCTGACTTTGAATCAAGCCAGCCCTTTCCATCTGTAATCCAAACAAACTCTGCTCCCTGGCTCCTCCAGAATTTGGCCATCTCCCTATATTCCCCTGCCGTAGCCTTTAACTTTGAGCCTGAAGTTGAGTAGAAATTAACTTCTATTAAAAAGAGCCTGTGATTATAGAAAATTGCAAAATCAACTGTTCTGTCTACTTCCCCGGAATCAATAATAATTCCGAAATTCCTCTCTATATCAGAAACTTTTGCTTGCTTCAGAAAAGAGAATCCCATTTCACCTGAAAGGCTTTTTATAAAGGATTCACATATACCTGTCTCTTATACACATCT
>WFNZ01000010.1 GCA_015488335.1 Thermovibrio sp. | reverse complement strand
GAACAGCTCCAGCTCCCCTTACAAAACTCCTCGTCTCCTCTTTTGTCTCTCCCTACTGCTACAGAGAGTTTAAGGAGAGGTTAGACGCCTCGGAAGAGCTTTTAGAGGAGAACCTGACGGTAGGCTACTCCTTTGTTTTAAGGCCTTTCATAAGGAAAGAGTTTAACCCAAGGAGCGTTGAGATTTTCACAGGAGAGGGCTTCCGGAGGGAGTCAGAAAAGATTTTAGAACTCGTTGAAGAGAAAACAGGCCTGGAAGCAGACGACAACTACGAGGTTCTGACCTTTTACGCTTCAGGTGGCTTCTTCCCCTTTAAGAACGTTGCAAGGCCGCCGGGGGAGCTCTCCACCCTGCCGCCGGAGAGCTCCCTTTTAGGTCAGCTCCTCTGCAGGCTTAACATCTTTGACTTTGAGACAGTCCACAGGGCTGTCATGATGGTTCGGAGTGGAATCCCCTTTAAGTTCTCGCTCCTTGGAAGCGTTAAGGGGCTGGGCTACATGAGGGGGAATGCACTTGCGAAGGCGGGGGAGCTCCTCAACTACCACTCAGAGATTCCACTTATAAACGGCCTGAAAGAGGAACAGCGGGAGGTTTTAGACGCCCTGAGGGAGGCCCTCTCATACAGGTATGAAACAGTCCAGCAGGTTGAGAGGGAAGCCACGGCAATTGTTAACGCAGTGAGGAGGATTAAATTTCCCCTGGGAGATGAGAAGCTCCTCAGATTCCTCTCTTCACTGTTTGTGGGAAGGAGAGAGGCGGTTAAGCTAACAAAGGAGAGAGCTCTGGAGGTGCTCTTTGAGAACGTCACGGGGAAAGAGGAAGCTTAAGGTAAGGATTGACGGAAAACCTGTTGAGTTTGAGGTGGGAAAACAGGCTGAAGGAACATCAACAACCGGACTTTTACGCCTAATAGAGTACCGCTACCTCTTCCCTGAAAGGTCAATTAAGTACGTTGAGAGAAAGGGAGAGAAGCTCCACCCGTCTAAGGTTGACGAGGTGAAAGACCTTGAAGAGCTCAACATAGTAACAGAACCCGCCCAGAACATGGTAAGGAAACAGATTGAGCTTGCCCTTGTAGCACTTGAGGGGATGAGAAACGCCATAGACCAGATAGTCTCAGACTGGAACACAAAGCCGGAGCTTGCAAAACTGATGCTCCACAACCTGTTGGACTCCTTAGACTGGACAGTAAAGCTTGTAGATTCCGGCTCAAAGATACTCCCCATCTACGAGGGGATAGACGAGGAGATTGCAAAGCTTGAGGACGCCGTTTTCAAGTTAGACGACCTTATGTATGAGGGAAAGGAGGAGGAAGCCCTTAAAGTTCTCCAGACAGACGTGAAGTCTGCCGTTGAGAAGTGGTCTGAATTCTTAAGGGGGCTTGTCCGTTTTGTTAAGTCTGCCCCCAAGGAGACCCACTGATGGGGATAATCTGCCTTGGAGCCTTTATTTTAGGTCTCTTCATAGGCAGTTTCCTGAACGTCTGCATCTACAGGATTCCTAAGGGCGAATCTGTCGTCTGGCCGCCGTCCCACTGCCCAAAGTGTGGGGAAAAGATAAAGCCCTACGACAACATTCCGGTTATCAGCTACCTGTTGCTGAGGGGAAGGTGCCGGAGCTGTGGTGAAAGGATAAGCTACCAGTATCCGGCAGTTGAACTCCTCACCGGTTTACTAACGGCTGCAGCCGTCTGTAGATTCGGGCTAACCTTTTCTGCTCTCTACTACTTAATACTTACCTACTACCTGATAGTTGTCTCTTTTATAGACCTGAAAACGATGGAGGTTCCCGTTAGGCTCAGCTACGGAGCTCTCCTCTCAGGCCTCTTTCTCTCATTCTTCGTTCCCAACCACTCTTTCAAAGAGGCCGTTTTTGGAGCGTCGTTCGGGGCAGGCATCATCCTCTTCATAATAGAGACATACTACGTTTTTACAGGAAAAGAAGGAATGGGCTACGGGGACGCCAACATAATGGCCGTTGTGGGGGCCTTTTTGGGGTGGAAGAAGGTTTTACTTACCCTCTTCCTGGCCTCATTTGTTGGAGCTCTCTTTGGAATCTCATTAATCTTGATTAACAAAGAGAAACGGGAAAAAGCGATCCCATTCGGGCCTTTCCTCTCAATTGGAGCTCTCCTATCCCTCTACTTCGGAGACGCCCTGATAAAATGGTACTTAGGAGGGCTGGGGATATGATGACCTATGTAAAAAGAGCTGAGCAGTTTCTCACAAAAGTTGCAGATATATTCCTGCTGGTTATAACATTTACACTTTTAGCAATATCAATTGTTCTTTTTATTGAATTTTTACTTCTCTCTCCGAAGGTAATTCATGTAGAAGAAATTATCCTTACAGGTCATATGAAAGATGCAGCAGAGAGCCTGAAAGAGCTTATTTCTCCTCTCCTTATGTTTGTAATTGTTGTTGAACTTGCCATAATGCTTGTAAAACACCAGCCGAGAATTGTTTTTGACGTTCTTTTAATAGCAATTGCAAGGGAAATTATCATTGCAGGCTACGATTTTAAGAATGTTTTATTAGGAACCATTTCTCTCCTCATCCTTTTCTTCATAAGGAAGTTCCTCACGCTGAAAAGCATCCCACCGGGAACGGCAGTAATCATTGACCCGTACATAACAATTGAATCCCTTAACGAGATGTTGGACGTCCACATCCCCTTTGAAGAGGATAAATACCTTATTGACCTGATAGAACGGCTTGCAAAGGAGAGGGGAATTGTTCTCAAGAAGAGAAAGACGATAGACATTGCAAACGTGAAAATTGAAATATTAGACGTTGACGAAAACGGAAAACCGATTTTAGTAAGGGTCATAAAGACGGCATGACGAGGCTTGCCATAGACCTTTCCCTACCTGAAGGGAGCATTTCCGTTGAAGTTGATGGGAAAGTTATCTCTTCTATTTCATGGAACAGGCCAAAGCTCCACGCTGAAGTTGTATTCAGCCAGATAGAGAGGGCTCTTAATCTGGCGGGAGTAAAAAAGGAAGATGTTGAAGAGGTTATTGTCTCGTCAGGCCCCGGCTCCTTTACGGGGGTGAGGCTCTCTGTCTCTGTAGGAAAGGCCTTTAAAGAGTGTGGGGTTAAAGTTTTCTCCACAACAACTCTCAAAGCCCTAAAGTGGGGATACGAGAGTTTGGGGTTTAACGTCTTTCCCGTAATCCCTGCAAGGAGGGGAAAGGTTTATTCGGAGCTCCACGGAACGGAAACTGATATTACTCCTGAAGAACTTTTTAGGGAACTATCAAAAATTGAAAATCCGCTGATTGTCTTTAAGGGGGAGCTCCCCCCACCCCTCGCAGAGCTCCCACACCTTGAGGAGAGAGCTCCCCTATCAACAAAACTCCTCTTAATTCCAGAAGAAGAACTCTCACCCTTAACGTTCCACTACGTAAGAGACCACGATGCAAAACCTCAGTGTAGAACGCTTTAAAGAGGAAGACCTATCGGATATACTTAAGTTAGAGAGGGAGCTCTTTGACGAGCCCTACTCAGAGGAGACGCTGAGGAGAGAGTTGGAACTGCCCTTTTCACTTGGCCTTGTCGCAAAACTTAACTCTGAAACTGCAGGGTACTGCCTCTCGTGGATTATCGGGGAGACCTGCGAGCTCCACAGGATAGGCGTAAAGGGGAAATTCCAGGGAAAGGGAATAGGAAGAATACTCCTTTCCAAACTCCTTGAAAGAGCTAAAAAAATAGGAGCGAGGGAAGTCATTTTGGAAGTTAGTGAGAAAAACAGGAAAGCGATTTCTCTCTACGAAAGGTTTGGATTCAGGAAGATTTCAGAGAGGGAGAACTACTACGGAAGAGAGAGAGCTCTCATAATGAAACTCAATTTAGGAGGAGAAGATGCTGAGAGATGAGAATCTGAAAGCCCTTGCAAGGGAGAAGTTTCACCACTTTAAGACCTTAGAGAAGAAACACCAGGAGCTTGACGACATAATTGACAAGATGGAGAAGAAGGCTGTCCTCACTCCCCAGGAGGAGCTTGAGCTTGAAAGGATGAAGAAGGAGAGGCTCCGCCTGAGGGATGAGATGATGCTCCTCATGAAGAAGGCAAAGGAGGAAGCTGAGAATGAGAAGTGATGTCCTAAGGGAGTTTGAGAAGCTTCCCGCAAGAGCCCTCATGATGGCAACGGGGCTCCAGAGGAAAGACATTGAAAAGCCCCTCATCGGAATAATCTCAAGCTGGACAGACCTTGTTCCCGGCCATGCCGACATGTTCTCATTGGAGAGGTTCATTGAAAGGGGAGTTGCGGCAGCCGGAGGAACTCCCTTTATCGTCCGTGTTCCTGCAGTTTGCGACGGAATAGCGATGGGACACGAGGGAATGAGATTCTCTCTTCCCCTGAGGGAGCTTATTGCAGACGCAGTTGAGGATATCGTAAACGCCCACCAGTTAGACGGAATCGTCCTCTTAACGGCCTGCGACAAGATAACCCCTGGAATGCTCATGGGGGCGGCAAGGGTAAACATCCCGGCAATAGTTGTAACCGCCGGCCCGATGCTTGCAGGCAGGAGAGGAAGGGAGAGGTTAGACCTTGTAACACATACCTTTGAGGCAATCGGCAGGTATAAGGCTGGGGAGATAACCTTAGAGGAGCTCCTTGAGCTTGAGGGAGCAGCCTGCCCCTCATCGGGAGCCTGCCAGGGGATGTTCACGGCAAACACAATGGCCTGTTTAACCGAGGCTCTAGGAATGTCCCTCCCCTACTGTGGAACATCACCTGCACCTCTGGCTGAGAAGAAGAGGCTTGCAGAAGCATCCGGAGAGAAAATCGTTGAGCTCGTTAAAAAGGACGTAAAGGCAAGGGATATCCTCACTCCTGCAGCTTTCAGAAACGCCATAAGGGTTGACCTGGCTTTAGGAGGTTCAACAAACACAGTCCTCCACCTGCCGGCAATTGCCCACGAGGCGGGAGTTCCCTTTGAGATAAAGCTCTTTGACGAGCTCAGCAGGGAAACCCCAAAGATCTGCTCAATGAGGCCCGGCGGTAAATACCTGATGGAAGACCTCCACTACGCAGGCGGAATTCCGGGGGTTATGAACAGGCTCTTTGAGAAGCTTGAAAGCAACCCGACTGTTCTTGGAACAGACATAAGGGAGATTGCAGCGGCTGCAAGGATATGGGACGACGATGTTATAAGGCCGTTAGACAGGCCCTACAGCCCTGAAGGCGGAATTGCAATCCTCTACGGAAACCTTGCCCCAGATGGAGCCGTAATAAAGCAGGGTGCAGTTTCAGACAGGATGAAGGTCTTTACGGGAACCGCCAGGGTCTTTGACTGTGAAGAGGACGCAATGAAGGCCGTTATGGAAGGCCAGATAAAGGCGGGAGACGTGATAGTAATCAGGTATGAAGGGCCCAAGGGCGGCCCCGGAATGAGGGAGATGCTGGCAGTAACGGCTGCCGTCATGGGAATGGGGCTTGGAGAGTCCGTTGCCCTCATAACAGACGGAAGGTTCTCCGGCGGAACCCACGGCCCGTGTATCGGCCACATCTCCCCTGAAGCTGCCGAAGGAGGTCCAATAGGCGTTGTGAGAGACGGAGACAAGATCCACATAAACGTTCCTGAGAGGAAGTTAGAACTCCTCATAAGCGACGAGGAGCTCCAGAAGAGGCTCTCAGAGTTCAAGCCGAAGCAGAAGGAGATAAAGTCAAAGCTCTTAAGAAAATACGCAAAGCTCGTAACCTCTGCCTCAAAAGGCGCCATCCAGGACGTTTAAAGGGGAGGGAGCTCCTCTCCCCCTTCCTATATTCCAAAAAAAGGAGAGAACCTTGAAATTTGTAGTTTTCGGAGCCGGTGGAGTAGGGAGTTTCTACGGTGGAATGCTTGCAAGGTGCGGCCACGAGGTCGTTTTTATAGCAAGGGGTGAGCATCTTAAGGCAATGAAGAAAAAGGGATTAACAGTTAAGAGCTTCAAACACGGCGAGTTCACAGTTAAAGAGGGAGAAAAGGTTAAGTTTACAAACAGACCGGAAGAGGCCGGAAAGGCCGATGCTATTTTGGTCTGCGTAAAGTCCTACGACACAGAGAAGGTTGCCCCTCTAATAAAGCCGATGCTGAAGGAAGACACCGTCGTCATTTCAGTTCAGAACGGAATTGAGAACGAGGAGATTCTGGCGAAGTATTTAGGGAAAGAGCACGTTTTAGGGGCAACGGCATTCATAGGAACCTACGTTTCTGAGCCGGGAATGGTTGTCCACGAGGCCGCAGGGCTTTTGGAGATTGGGGAACTCTATGGAAAGCCCTCAGAGAGGGTTGAAAAATTAGTTGAAGAGATGAAAAAGTGCGGAATTGAGGCGAGGGCTTCAAGGGATATAAGATACACCCTTTGGAAAAAACTTGTCTGGAATATTGCGTTTAACCCCTACTCCGTAATAACAAGGGCAACAGTTGGAGAGATGCTGGAGCTCCCCGAAACATACCAGATTTTAAAGAAACTGATGGAGGAGTGCTACGCTGTTGCAGAAGCCCACGGTGTTAAACTGAAGCCGAAAATCATGGAGAACTACCTCAAATCCTCTCCAGACCTTATGAACTACAAAACCAGCATGCTCTTAGACTTTGAGAGGGGAAAACCGATAGAGCTTGAAGGAATAACGGGAGCCCTCATAAGGAAGGCAGAGGAGAAGGGGGTAGAAGTTCCCTACAACAGGTGTGTTTACGGAACAGTTAAGCTACTATTAAAGAAAAGGGATCAGGAGAGGAGCTCTTTGTAGAGTTCCAAGTGCTCTTTTACGGAATTTGCAACTCTAAATTTTTCTGCTCTCTCTCTTGCCAGAACCGACTTTCTCTTCCAGAGCTCTCTATCACTCAAAAGCAATTTAAGACTTTCTGCAACTGAACTAACGTTTTCACTACAGACAAAACCAGCTTCACCCACAACCTCAGGAGCAGAACCTGAGTTCAGACAGACAACCGGAAGACCGCAGGCCATAGCCTCGGCAAAGACAAGGCCAAAAGTCTCATACTTTGACGGCAGAAAGAAAAGAGAAGATGAAGAGTAGAGCTCCACAAGTTTCTCTCTCTTAATTTTTCCTAAAAACTTAACCTTAACGTTTAACTCATCTGCAAGCTTTTCAAGTCTTCCTCTCTCAGGACCTTCACCTACAACAAGATACTCAAAATCCACAACCCTTTGAGCTTCAGATATAACACGAAGACCAAACTCAAGATTCTTTTCCGGAGCAAGCCTCGTTACGGTTATAACCCTCTTTCCAAAAGAGGCCTTCCTTGATGAGAAGAAGTAATCGGGTATCCCCGGATAAATAACTCTTAAGAGAATATTTTCTGGAAGAAAAGGCCTGTAGGTTTTAAGCTGATAGCTGGAGACAAAAACCATGGCATCAGATTGTTTCGCCATAAAGCCAACCAGAAGCTTCGCGATCTTACCGTTATCTAACCTCAAAGAGTGGTAAGAGATGTGCATAGGATCAACGTGAACCGTTCCTACAACCGGTTTTTTTACATACCTGCCGACAATAACTGCTACCATTCCGGCAGTAAAGGGCTCGTGATAGTGGATAACATCTGGGTTGAACTGTTCAATTTCCCTTATTAAATCAAGGCTTGGCAGAACAAACTCTGCTTTATCGTAAAAGGGATACCTAAAACTGGGAAGGCTAAAAACTTTAAATTCCCTTTTAAGAGAATCATCAACAGACCTTCCAGTTACTATTAAGACTTCATGCCCCAAATCTTTCAAACCACGGGCAGTATCGTAAACAACTTTCGTTCCACCCCCCATGTCAAGCCTGAAGTTATCCGTAAAAATTGCAATCCTCAATGTTGCTCTCCCGAAAAAGAGATAGTAAATTCATACCACACAAAGAATTTAACAACTATGCAGGAGTTAAATAAATGAAAAAGAAAATAGGATTCTGGGAAGCCTACTCAATAGGCGTTGGAGGAATGATAGGAGGAGGTATCTTTGCCGTTTTAGGGCTTACAATTCTCCTCTCAAAAGGTGCTGCACCTGTAGCTTTTTTATTTGCAGGAACGATAGCACTACTAACAGCCTACTCTTACGCCAAGCTTTCAGTAAGATACCCGAGTGAAGGTGGAACGGTAGAGTTTTTAGTTCAGGGTTTTGGCAACAACTTTTTTACAGCTTACATGAACACTCTACTGCTTGCAAGCTACGTAATAATGCTTGCTCTATACTCCTACGCCTTTGGAAGTTACGGCTCTGCCCTCATCTTCGGCCACGAAATACCCTTAGTAAAGAAACTACTAATAGCAGGAATCGTCTCCTTCCTGGCGTTTATCAATTTCTTAGGGGCTTACGTAAGCGGTAAAACGGAAGATATTATGGTATTTACCAAGTTAGGTATTCTAATGTTCTTTTCGGCATTAGGATTTCTAACTGGAGACTTCTCAAAACTTTCACCGGAACACTGGGAGAGTTTTCTGAAGATAATGGTCGGAGGTCTCATAATATTTCTGGCATACGAAGGGTTTGAACTGATAGCGAACACAGCTCAAGACGTAGAAAATCCGGAAAAAACACTACCTAAAGCCTACTACGCAAGTGTTCTCACAGTTATAGGAGTCTACGTTCTGGTAGCTGCAGTTGCTGTGGCAAACCTTACCTATCAGCAGGTTGTAAAGTACAAAGACTACGCATTAGCGGTTGCCGCAGAACCTTTTCTTGGAAAGTTTGGGTTCGTTCTAATCGGCATAGCAGCCCTTCTCTCTACAGCCTCGGCGATAAACGCAACACTCTACGGAAGCGCAAGGGTGAGCTATCTGGTGGCAAAGCTTGGAGCTCTCCCAAAAAGCGTGAGCAAAAAGGTGTGGAGAGAAGGAACAGAAGGCCTTCTTATACTTGCAGTTCTAACTATCCTCTTCGCCACACTCTTTAACCTTGAGAATATCTCTGTTGCAGGGAGTTTTGGATTCCTTTCAATATTTGCAGCTGTTAACTTTGCAAACTTTAAACTTTACAGGTATACAAACTCAAACAGGTGGATATCGCTTCTTGCCTTTCTCCTGTGCGTCATTTCTGGAATAGTTCTCATAGGATACAATCTGAGGACCAACCCAAACTCTTTGAGGTCTGTAACTGTTGTCCTTATAGGAACTCTTCTATTTGAAGCTATTTACAGAAGCCTTACATCTGTCAGACTGAAAAATTACATTGACTGGAGGATAAAGGAGAGAGAAGAGTTCTTTAAAAAACACCCCATGTTTTTAGCCCTGCTGAAAAGGGAAGTTGAAAGCAGATTTAAAGACGCCAAGGTAAAAGTTATTTCTGTTCCAGATAAAGAGAAAGGAGGAATGTTGAAAATAAAAATTGAGACGGAAAACCCTGAAAAGGTTGAAAAGCTTGTCAGGAGAATTCTGAAAGAGGAAAAAATCAAAGAACACCACCCTGTAGAGATAACTGTGGAGAGGAAAGATGGAGCTAATTCTCTACAGCTCAAAGAGGTGTAACGTCTGCATTGCTCTTAAGCCAAAACTTGAAGATGTTGCCACAAAGTTCGGAATTGAACTGAAGGAGATTAACATTGAAGAAAATCCTGTAGAAGCTGCTCAATCAATGGTTTTCTCTGCTCCTACGCTGATACTGAGAGAGGGAAACAGTGAAATAAGGCGCTGGAGCAGGGTTTTCTCTGTCTCCGAAGTTGAAGAGTTCCTTAACAGAGTCCTTTAAGTCTACTTCTCCTCTATCTTAACCCGTTTTATTCTCTTCCTGTCAACCTCTTCAACTGTAAGGGTATGGTAAGGGAGCTCCAACTTCTCTCCCTCTTTAGGAAATCGTCCTAACCTGGAAAGAATCAGTCCGGCTACACTTACATAGTCTGGACTTTCCGGTAGAGGCTTCTTTAAAATCCTGTTCAGTTCCTCAATTTCTGCGGAAGCATCGGTAATTACACCATTTTTTGTTTTTTCTATCTTAAACGTTTCCCTGTCAAACTCGTCCTCTATCCTTCCTACTACCTCTTCCAAAATATCCTCAATGGTAACGATCCCAAGCGTTGATCCGAACTCGTCAACAACTATTCCCATTTGCTCCTTGTTCTTCTTAAACTCTTTAAGAGCATCAAATATGTTCATATATTCAGGAAGAATTAGAATAGGCCTCATTATCTCCCGAACTTTCAAGTCGGGCTTATTAACCGAGATAAGGTCTGAAACAAGGATGTAACCGACAATGTTGTCTATCCTTCCTTCGTAAACGGGAAGCTTTGAAAAACCGCTCTTTTCCATAAGTTCAAGGGCTTCAAGAACTGAAGCATTCTCACTCACTGCTATAACTTTTGAAAGTGGCGTGTATACGCTACCAATAGACTTCTCTTTTAACTCAAGAACGTTCCTTAAAATATCTCTTTCAGTCTTATCTACGTTAAACCGGGAACCGCTCTCAACTAAAAGTTTCAGCTCCTCCTTCGTAACAAAGGGGCTCCTCTCCTCTTCCGCATTCAAAAGGTGGGCAACGAACTTTGAAAATCCCATAACAACGAACGAAACAGGCTTAAAGAGAATGTAGAAAAAGTAAATGGGATAAACAATTTTGAAGGCAACAACGTAGGAGTACTTCTGAAACAGGCTCTTTGGAATTAACTCTCCAAAGGTGAGAGTCACCGGAGTAAAACAGAGAACGGTAACAAGTTCCGGGTAGTCTGAGAGAAAAGGGAACGAGTGAACTATTCCGCCCATTACATATGTAGTAAAGATCGTTGAACCGGTAACGGTAGATAGATTGGTTCCAATAAGAGTAGTTGTTAACAGTTTTTCTGGCTCCTTTAAGAGTTCAGAGAGGAGTTTTGCCCTCCTATCTCCTCTCTTTAAGCGTTTCTGGAGCTCCACCTTCGGAAGGGAAACAACCGCTATCTCACTGCCTGAGAAGAAGGCTTCTGAGAGAACACAGAGGAGGATAAGAAAGAGGGGCCACAACTCCATCACTCTATCCTCTCAACAACTACAGACTCAATCCTGTTTCCCTTCTTCTTCTCAACAGTAAACCTGTAGCCCTGGTAGTCTACACTGTCCCCCTCGTTTGGTATTCTCTTAAGAAGGGCCATTATCAGTCCAGAAACAGTATCAACCTCATTTAGGACTTTGTCGTCGGAAAGCTCCAGGATTTCCTTCAGCTCCTCAACCGGCGTATCTCCCGAAAACCTGTACATTTTCTCAGACAGTTTCTCAACTTCTTCACAGGTTTTACCGTTTTTCTCATCGGGGAGCTCCCCCACAATCTCCCGAAGAATGTCATCTAAAGTAACGATTCCTGCAGTGTTTCCGTACTCATCAACAACAATGGCCATATGGCGACGGGTCTTCTGCATCTGATCAAGCAACTCATCAAGGGTCAGGAATTCAGTAATAAAGAAAGGCTTATCGGCAAAGTCTTTAATGGGTCTATCAAAATCCTCTGGCTTAAGAGTAAGGGGAAGAATTCTCCTTGTGTAGAGAATTCCCGTAATCTGGTCAAGTGAACCCCTGTAAATGGGAATCCGCGAAAACTTCACGTTCTTTAAAACCTCAAGGGCTTTGCCAACTTTCATATCTTCTGGAAGGGCAAAAACCCTATGTTTGGGAACCATTATCTCTCTAACGTCCATCTCCCCAAGATCAAGAGTCTTATCAATGAGTTTAAACTCTTCAGCCTCAATGGTTCCCTCTTTAGCACCTTCAGAAACGAGAATCATAAACTCCTCATCAGTAATTACCTTCGGCTTACTAAACAGCTCCACCCCAAAGGGTTTTAAAACAAAAGAGGCAAAACCAACAAGCAGCTTTCTAAAAGGTGCTATTAACTTACTGACAAACTTCAGAAAGGGAAAAATCAAAAAAGCATACTTCTCGTTGTACTTTATGGCAAGGGTTTTTGGAGTAACCTCTCCAAAAATAAGAAGAGTAATTACAGTAATAGGAACAGAGAGAGCTGCGCCCCTATCTTCTCCAAAGAGCTTTACAAAGAGAACGGCAGAAACAGAAGCTATGGCAACGTTAACCATCTCGTTACCAATCAAAATTGTTGCAATAAGCTCTGCAGGTTTCTGAAGAAAATGAAGTATCTCTTGAGCCCGTTTGTTCCCCTCGGCAGCAAGTCTTTCAAGCCGTAGAACGTTAAGTGAGAAAAAGGCAGTCTCTGAGGCGGAGAAGAGAGCCGAAAGGAGTATGAGAAGAGGTAGTAGAAAGTAGTAAACGGTTAAACTCTCAGACTCCATTTTAAGCGCCTTTCATCTCTACAAATTTCTTTATTATAAAGTTCTGAAGGGCAGTAATTACGTTGTTTGTAAACCAGTATAAGACCAGACCAGCTGGGAAGTGGGCAAACATAAATGTAAAAATGACAGAAACAGCTATAAAGATGTAGCGCTGCTGAGGATTAGTAGTAGGAGTAAGGAACTGCTGAAGTATCATAGAGGCACCCATTAAAATAGGAAGGAGGTACGTAGGGTCAGGCTGTGAAAGGTCAGGAACCCAGAGGAAAGAAGCTCCCTTTAGTTCAACAGCGTTGAGGAATATCTCGTAAAGAACTAAAAAGATGGGAATTTGAAGGAGCATCGGAAGACAGCCGGAAGCGGGGTTAACTCCGGTCTCCTTGTAGAGCTTCATCGTCTCTTCCTGGAGCTTCTGAGGGTCGTTTCCGTACTTCTTCTTAATCTCTTCAAGCTTTGGAGCCAGCTCCTGCATTCTCTTCATTGAAACGTAAGTTTTATGGGCAAGGGGATGGAGAAGAATCCTGATCAATACTGTAAAGACAATAATCAGAAGACCCCAATCGGGGATGAACCTGTGGAGAAAGAGAAAGAGTTTTAGAGTAGGTTTCGCCGCAAATCCAAATATCCCAAAGTCTATTGCTGAATCAAGGCCTAACTTTTCTAAACGGTTAAGCTCTTTCGGACCGCCGTAGAAGGTGAAGTTTTCAACAAAATTCCTCACAACGGTATGTTCAGGCGGAAGGAGCTCCACAGTTGCAGGAAAACTCTTCCCTTTAACAGCCATCAGGAAGTACTTATCTTCCTCTCCTGCCCAGAGAACCCTATTAAAGGAAAGGTAACCGGGAATGCCTTTGGGTTTAAGCCTTATTACCTTATCTTCTGTTTCAAGGACAGGACCGATGTGCCCCATCCTTGATGTATGGGCCTCGTTAACTTTTATGTCTGGGCCTACAAGTGTTTGAAGCTTTGCCCCTTTAAGAGAAGTTTTAACATCTATTCTGTAAGAGTCGGGATAGAAGGTGAGAGTTTTTACAAACTCCCTGCCGTCCGGTAGTTTTCCCTTGAGGACAAGCTTTTCTGGTCTGTTTTTAACGTTAAGCGAAACAGTAGAAGGTTCAAGGTTTAAACTTGCAAGCTCTTTAGAGAGAGCTCTGTTGTCGGAAACGGTCATTAAAGGGTAAACACCTAAATTTTGGGAAACCGGAGAAACTAACTGAGCTTTATATTTTTTTACGTAAAGCTTTATCAATTTGCCGTTTACAGTTGATATCTCAGCCGTATATAGAGGTGTATTAACCTTTACAACAGTTCCCAGCGTTTTAGAAGGTGGAATGTTATTGTTTACAACAACTTTTCTACTTACCTGCTCTTGAGCCCTTTCTTTATGATGGCTAAAAAATAGTTGAAATCCGAAGAAAACAAGGGCAGCTAAAATTACAGCCTGTATAAGAGACGCTCTGGTCCCCTTTTGTTCTGCCATAACCTACACTCCTTACGGGTAATCTACCCCTCCTCTTGAAAAGGGGTTACATCTTAAAACTCTCCAGGCCGATTTTACCAGTCCCTTCAAAACTCCATATTTCTCAACGGCCATAATTGTGTAGTTAGAACAAGTGGGATAATATCTACAGGAACCGGGCATGAGGGGAGAGAGGAACTTCTGATAGAACTTTACACAACTTATAATGAACGCTTTTATCAATTACCCTTCTCCTTTAGTATGCCTGCTTTTTCCGCCAGTTTCAGGAAGTCGTTTTCAACATCCTGGTACTTTTTACCGAGAATTCCCCTTCGCGCTATAAAGATGATATCAACAGGCTTCATCCTGTGTTTGTTAAGCCTGAAAACCTCTCTCATCAACCGCTTTGCCCTGTTCCTGTCTACAGCCCGTTTGGAAACTTTTTTTGAAGCAATAAAGGCTGCACGGGGATAATCCAAATTGTTATGCATAAAATAAAAAGCCACGGTAGAACCGCCAAGGCTCTTCCCGTGGTCAAACACTCTTTTGAAATCCCTCTGCTTCTTTAACCTCTCGTAGGGTTTAAAGGTAAACCTTACCTTCTTTTCCACTCGTCACTTACCGTAAGCTTCCAGCGGCCCTTCTTCCTGCGCCTTCTGAGAATTTCACGTCCGCTTTTACTTTTCATACGGGCCCTGAAACCGTGAACCCTTTTACCGTGAAGCCTGCTGGGTTGATATGTCCTCTTTGTTGACAACTTTCACCTCCAGAGAGGGGGAAATTTGATAAGGGAATTATAGGCAAAGGGGACTATTTGTCAAAGAGAGAGAGAATTTTGGGAAAGGCCGTTTCAGGGTTCCTTTTATACTCTGAGATGAGGGAGAGGAGCTCCCCCTCATCAACCCCGAAAGTTTTAAGAATCTCTCTTCTCCTTAAAAGGTGGTAACCGACGAACTGGAGCAGGTTTCTGGACTTCTCCTTGAATTTTGCGCTCTCAAAATCAATTATCCTCACTCTCACGCCGTCAAAGAGAAGGTGCTTTTCTCCCTTAATTTCTGAGTGCTCAACTCTGCATCTATCCAGCAGATAACAGCTCTCTAAAGCAGACAGAACTACCTTTTTACCGTACTTCTTAACCGCTTCAGAAAAGGGAATCCCATCTATCCATTCCATAACAGTAAAGTCGGGTGTGCAGATGTAGGGCTCAGGTGCCGGGTTTTTACCGCCCAAACATGACTGAAGGTGTTTAAGAATAGAACACTCTTTTTCAGCTATATACTCTTTCCCTGCATCGGATCTTGGAATCTTAACGGCAACAGGTTTACCGGAGAGCTCTCCCCTAAAAACAATCCCTCTATAACCCTTAGAGATGAAAGAAAGGTCTTTAACACCGAAAGAGGATAAAAGGTCAAACCGCTTTTTCCCAACTTCAGGATTGCAACGGGGGTAGTCAAGGAGTTTAAACAGCCGAGAACTCGGGGATTCCATACTCTTTTCTTAGGCACTCCCTTATTAAGGCTTTTTCTGTTATCTTATAAACTTTCCTATTCCAGTAAAGAATATAGGGCTCAAGCTCTTTCCTGGCCTTTTCTCTACACTCTTTCGTTTTCGGAGAGTTCATTTCAACAATCTCGTAGAACTGATCCTCTATCTCTCTAAGAGCTTTTTCAACCTCAAGAAGGTTGGGGTAGTTTCTGAGAGATAGTATCTTCTCAGCAACAGAAAGGTCTTTCACCTGAAGTTCTATGAGAATGGACTTCACTATTTTGTAAAGCTTTTCTATTCTGTTGTAGGGAAGGGTCTCCTTTGAGAAGCTTCTCCTTGCCTCTTCGGCCTCTTTCCTGCACTCGCGGAAAAACCACCGCTTTACCACTTCCCTTATGTCTCTGAAAGTAAAAGGCTCGGGAACGTTCTCCTCAGAGAGGGCCATGAGAACATAGTGGGGCTCTATTCCCAGGCTGTACCATTCTCTTATAACGGCAAGGTCATCCTGACCTCTGTAGGAAAAGTTCTCGTACCGGTCTCTGATACAGTCAAGAACTTCCTGAGCATAGTCTTTTAAACTCTTGACCTCATCCATTCCACAAACTCCTGGTAGAAGGAGCGAATTTCCCGTTTCAGGTTTTCTATTCTATCATTGGGAATGTGAGGACTTCCAAATAGCCTTGTATCTGTTTCCACTCTGCGGAGCTCCCTGTAGAGTTCTTCCCCTCTGTTAAACCGGGGATCTTCCTCTGCCAAAGCTTTAAGGGATTTAAGGGTATGCCTCAGCCACCTCCCCGAATAGAGCTGGTAGGTGTAGGAGATAAACTCAAGATCAACAATTCCACCTGCTCCATACTTTAACGGTTCTCTCTTTCCAAGTTCTCTTTCAAGTCTGTCCCTCATAGAGAGAATACCATCAAGAGTTTTACTGTCTAAAGGTTCTCCAAAGACAAACTCTTTAACCGTACTCTCAACTTCATCCTTCAAACTGCCGAAAAGGAAACGGAACCGGGTAAAAGCCAGCCTTTCCCACAGCCTTGCCGTTTCAGACAGGTATTTTCTGAAGTAGTTGGAAGTGAAGACTAACTCACCCTTTTCTCCAAAAGGTCTCAAGCGAGTATCAACCTCATAGCCCAGATTTTCCAGTCTTTTTATCAGCTCTACAGCCCTCTCGGTATCTTTACCTTCGGTGGAAGGGGCAATAAAGAGGAGATCAAGGTCTGAACCAACGTTCATCTCTCTGCTGCCGTGTTTTCCCAGAGAAGAGAGGGAGAAGGAAGGGGAGAGCTCCCTGTAGATATCCTTAAGAACGCCGTCGCAGACCGACGTAATCTCAGAGAGGAACTCCTCAATTTCTGTCCTTCCCAGCCGGTATCTGAGAAGAGCTACAACTTCAAGGATATTTTTCACAAGCTGAAAGTTTCCAAGCTCAGAACGGAGCTCTCTGTAAACATGAAGGTCAATCTTCCTCTCTATCAGGTCGGGGCGGAAAATGTGTTCTAAGAGCTCCGGCGTCTCCCTGAACCGTTTAAGGAAAAACTCACGGGTTGAGAGAAGAAAGAGCAGCAGCCGAAGGATGTTCTCGTGGGAGATGTAGGAAAAGAAGAACAGCTTACCCTCTTCTTTTTCTATAAAGGTGGTCAGGTTTTTGAGGGCAACTACAGGAGAAGGCACCGTTAAGAGTAGTC
>WFNZ01000009.1 GCA_015488335.1 Thermovibrio sp. | reverse complement strand
CAATCAGGTTGTATCCGTCAAAGACCCTTCCAATATCGTCTGGGTTTGCCCTTGGAAGTTCATATTTATTGAAAATTACGAGCTCCAATCCTCCTTCTTCAGCTTCAGAGAATTTCTCCCCTTCCTGGTTAAAAAACTTTAGCCCGTTATACTCGTAAGGATTGTGAGAAGCAGAAATCATTACTCCGCCTGAGAACTCTCCCTTCTCAACAAAGAAAGAGATAGCCGGGGTTGGGACAACTCCAACGTCAACAATGTCAATACCTGTTGCTGTTAAACCGCCTACAAAGGCAGACTTAATCATATCAGACGAAAGCCTTGTGTCCTTTCCTACAACAACTGTATGTTTTTTATCCGGAAACTTTGCATTCAGATACGTCCCATACGCCAGACCGATTTTCTGAACCATTTCGGGAGTAAGTGGATACTTGTTTGCTATTCCTCGTATTCCATCAGTTCCGAAAAGCTTTCTCTTTACTTTCATCTTTCCCCTCCAGGAAAATTTCTACTTTATTGGGTTCAACTCTGTAATTTGACTTGAGTTTTACCTCTAATACTGCAGGAAGTTTTACTTCTGAAACGTCTACCTTCTCTGTTCTTACAGATATTACACAGCCTACCGTATCTTCAGGGAGGGATACAACAGCGTAGTTTGGAATTACTCTTATCTTTACTCCACTCTTAAGACCGGACAGTTCCGGTTTTATGGGAACAGCTTTTTTTATTAGCTTTTCAAGTTTAACTTTTATTTTTTTTGGTTTAAAGTCTTTTATATTAAGGGCAGAATTTGGTAGTGCTATCATCTGCTTTGTCAAGTTTATACTGATCCATCCTTTTGTTTTGTGTATATCTGAAGGAAGGAATACTTTAATCCACCCACCTTCTTTTAATCTGATTATTTCTTTTCTGTATCCTTCAACCTTTAACTTTAAAGACTTTGGTTTATAGTCAACTATTTTATAATCTCCTGTGGGAATTGGTCTGTATTTGAGCACTAATATTGCCTCTGTTGTCTCTTTATTTGTTGCAAGAAACCATAAGAGAAGCGCAAAGACTATAGATAAAATTTTGTAGTGAAAGTTCTTTGTTACAATCTCATATACTTTCCTCATCTATTTTCCTCTTGAGAAGCAGAAACTTTCCTTTCTTTTCGGGAGTTTTTATCAGTAATCCTTTTAGAACTTTTTTCAGTTTTTGGGGATCAAGGTTTTTTATCAACTTTCCACCGTATGAAACGGAAACGTTTCCTGTTTCTTCTGAAACAACTACAGCTACAGCATCTGTTTCCTCTGTTATTCCAATTGCTGCTCTGTGTCTTGTTCCAACAGTTTGGGGAAGGTTGGGATTAAGTGAAAGTGGCAGGAATGCTCCTGCTCTGTAAATTCTATCCTTTCTTATGATTGTTGCTCCATCGTGGAGAGGAGTTCCCGGCCAGAAGATCGTTATGAGGAGCTCCTTGCTCACCTTCCCATCAATGACCGTTCCTGCTTCTGTGTAGTTGTCAATGTCAATTTCCCTCTCTATTACAATGAGAGCTCCAATTCTATCTTCAGACATGGTAGCAGCTGCTCTTACTATTTCCTCAATTACTCTTTCAGCTTCCTCTTCTGAAGAAAATATCCCAAATTTCTGCTCTCCAAGTCTTGCTAAAAGTCGCCTTATCTCTGGCTGGAAAATGACTATAAGTCCAAAAGTTCCAACTGTTATTAAACTGTTAAATAGGAACGAGAGGGTGTACAGATGTAGAGCTTTTGCTACAACTCCTAATATGAGGAAGAGGAGCAAGCCTAAAAGAACCTGAACGGCTCTCGTTTGTGATAGATACCTTAAAACCCAGTAGATAATTACTGCAACAAGGATTATGTCTATAACGTCCCACAGGCTTATGTTGGGGATAAACTCTAACACTGTGCCTCCTCAATAGCTGAGAGGAGCTCTAAAGCTTCTACGGTCTCCTTTACATCGTGGACTCTGACAATCTTAGCTCCGTTCATAGCTCCAACGACGGCGGCCGATATACTTCCCGCCAGCCTCTTTTCTGGGACTTCTACTCCTGTTATTTTCCCTATAAAGCTCTTCCTTGAAGCTCCTATGAGTATTGGCCTTCCTAAAACTTTTAACTCCTTCAACTTTTTCAGAATACACAGGTTGTCAACCAATCTCTTTCCAAAGCCTATTCCCGGGTCAACTATCAGCTGTTCTCTGTCAACTCCTTTTTCTTTAGCTTTTTCAAATACTTCCTGAAAGTAGTCCAATATCTCTCCCATAACGTCTTCGTAGTAGGGATTTTTCTGCATATCTTTCGGCGTTCCTTTTATGTGCATCACAACGGCAGGACACTGAAATTCAGCAACAACTTCTGCCATCCTCTCGTCAAACCTGAAACCGCTTATGTCGTTAACTATGTCTGCTCCAGCCTTCAGAGCCTCTTCTGCAACTCTGCTTTTGTAGGTATCAACCGATATAAAAAAATCGCTTCCTAACTGTTTTCTTATCTCCTCAATTACGGGAACAACCCTTCTCAGCTCCTCCTCTACGGGAACCGGCTCTGAACCTGGGCGAGTTGACTCCCCTCCAACGTCAATAATCTTTGCTCCTTCCTTCAGCATCTCCTCACACCGCTTAACTGCAGCATCAACCCTGTTGAACTTCCCGCCATCTGAAAACGAGTCTGGTGTAACGTTGAGTATTCCCATAACAGTCGGTTTTTTCAGGGAGAGCTCCCTTCCTCTGTATACTATGGAAAACTCCTCTTTCTGATAGCTTTCATAGATTTTCCTCAGCTCTTCACTCAGTTTTTTTAGACCGTAGGGTTGGGCTTTCAGTTTCTCTGTAAGTCTTTTAAGTTCTCTCTCGTTCACCATCAGCAAAACCGTCCAGTTGCCCGGCTTGAAAGCTGAAGCGCTCCTTGGAACGGCACAGTCTCCTCCAACAGATATTGCATCCTGCTTCAGTATGTTTGCCCCCCTCGTGTCAATTCCCTCTATCTCAAACAGGTAGGTTTTCCCTTTCTGATTCAGTATCTTTATTCCTTCAGGTGTGTTCCCTAACTTTTTCAGGTACTCTGAGAGCTCCTTCTTGTTTTTTATCTCCTTAACCCTTACTTTCACTTTAAAATCTCCGCTACATTTAATCACCGAAAATTATACTTTCGGGTGGCGTATGAGAACAGTGATAACTACTCACAAAAACATGGATTTAGATGCCCTTGGAGCAGTTGTGGGCTTGAAGAAACTTTACCCCGATGCCCTTGTTGTTCTTCCAGACACGAAAGGTTCAGAGGTTATTAAACTCCTGAAGGAAAACGTAGACATTTTGGAGTACACTGAAGGGAGCTCCTTCTCCGATTCCATTGACCGCCTCGTAGTTGCAGATACAGATTCCCTTGATAGAATACCTGAGAGCGTTCGTTCCGGTATAACGGAGAAGACGGAAATTATCGTCTTTGACCACCACTCCCGGAAATTTGACCTTCCTGCTGAGATTCACTACAAAGAAGCCGGTTCAACCTCTTCAATCGTCTCTCTTCTTCTGAAGGGCAAGGGAATAGTCCCTTCCCCCTACGAAGCTTCTGTCCTCCTCCTCGGTATCTATGCAGATACCGGATCCTTTACCTACCCATCAACAACACCCTTAGATTTTGTTGCTGCTGCCTACCTTATGGGAGTTGGGGCAGAGATCTCTTTCGTTCGGCGTTATCTTCCCGGAGGCCTTACAGATGCAGAGATTGACGTTCTTAAAGTTTTAAAGGACAACTTGAGAACTGCAGAGATAAACGGAAACTTAATCGGGATAACCTACGGCCGTTTTGACACTTACA
This sequence comes from Thermovibrio sp., assembly GCA_015488335.1. Taxonomy (GTDB): domain Bacteria; phylum Aquificota; class Aquificia; order Desulfurobacteriales; family Desulfurobacteriaceae; genus Balnearium. Next base: position 10,351 of record WFNZ01000009.1, on the reverse strand, counting down.
TCGGGGACGTTTCACACCTAATAAGCAGACTCCTTGAAATAACAGACCTTCCAGCCCTCTTTGGAGTTGTTGAAGTTCAGGGAACGACCTTCATCATCGGCCGCTCCCAGAGCTCCAGAATTGACGTATCAAGAATTGCCGAAAAGTTTGGAGGTGGTGGCCACCCAGAGGCCGCTTCAGCATCTCTTAAAGGGAAAACGGTCTTTGAAGTCCTTGAAGAGCTGAAAAGTGTTCTTCCTGAAACTGTTGAACCCCTGAAAAAAGCCAGGGACGTTATGACATCTCCTCCTATTACAGTTTTGGAAAATGAAACCGTTTCAAATGCCCGACTAATCCTTATGAAGAACAGCATAAATGCTGCCCCTGTTGTAGATAAAAACGGTAGGCTTTTAGGGATTGTTACCAGAGCTCTCCTTGACAGAGCCGTTTACATGGGTCTTGAAGGAGAGAAAGTCTCAGAGGTCATGGAAAGAGATTTCTTAACGGTTTCACCAAGTTCCCCTTTAAACCTTGTTGAGGAGATAATAGTTGATAGACATCAGAGTTTCGTTCCCGTTGTTGAAAACGGGAAACCTGTTGGAGTAATAACCAGAACAGACCTGCTCCTGAATGTTTACAGAAGTGAAATCTCAGAAATTTCTTCCTTCTACAAAAAGCGTCTCTCCTCTTCACCCCACTTTAGGAATATTTCAGAGCTCCTTAAAGGGTTTCTTCCCGAGAACCTCTACAACCTTGTTAGAAAAATTGGTGAGATCGCAGATAGAGTTGGAGTAAACACTTACATAGTTGGAGGATTTGTTAGGGACTTGATTTTAGGTCGGAAGAACTACGACATAGACATAGTTGTTGAAGGAGATGCTACGCTTTTTGCAAAACAGATTGGGAGAGAGCTTGGGGCAAAGGTTCACACCTTTGACCGTTTTAAAACGGCAACTCTCATCTTTCCCAACGGAACACGTATAGACATGGCCTCAGCGAGAACTGAAGTCTACAGAGCTCCCGGTGCATTCCCGGAAGTTGACATGGCTCCCCTGAAGAAAGACCTCTTCCGGCGGGACTTTACTATAAATACCCTTGCCATAAAGATAAACTCTTCAGATTTTGGCCGACTTATAGACTTCTTTGGGGGGTTAAAAGACATAAAAGATAGGAAAATTCGCGTTCTTCATTCTCTCTCCTTCGTTGAGGATCCTACCAGGATACTGAGAGCTCTTCGATTTGCTACCCGCTATCGTTTTGAACTGGGCCGCCATACAGAGAAGCTCCTCAAGATGGCCGTTGAGAGAAAACTCTTTAAGACCGTTGAAGGTCAGAGAATTTACCACGAACTTAAACAGATAATGCTTGAGGAGAATCCTTTGCGAGTTCTTCTAAAGCTTGAGAAATACGGCATACTGAAAGAGCTCTTTCCCGGCATCAACTGGAACCGCCATAAGAAAGACCTCTTTGAAAGGGTGAGGAAACTCGTTAACTGGCATAAACTCACATTTCCAAACCGGGAAACTGATTATCACCTCGTTTACTTTGGAGCTCTCTTCTTTAAAGAGCCCTTAAACAGGTTTGAAGAATATCTTAAAACCCTTGCTTTCCCCCAGAAAGAGACGGAAAGGCTCTTTAAATACTTGAAAGAGCTCCCAAAAACAGTTAGGGCACTCAGAAAAGCTCAAACTCCCAGCCAGATCTACAGAGTCCTTGAGAGAAAGGAGGACGAGTTCCTCCTTCTCCTTGCAGCCGTTTTACCGGAAAAAGAACTTTCCATCCTCAACTTCATGAAGGAGTGGCGCTTTATAAAACCTCTTGTTTCCGGTGAAGACCTTAAAAAACTTGGCCTTAAACCGGGTCCCAGTTTTAAAGACTATCTTAATAAGATAAAATATGCAATCATAGACGGTAAGCTTCCGAAAGATAGGAGAGACGAACAGTTAAGGGTCCTTAAGGAGCTTGTTAATGCAGCAAAAACTTCTTGATTACTTTGAGTTTTTCTCCGTTGCCATTTTAGGTTTTTCTCTTGCCTATTTAATTTCCTCTATCATCTCCCTTAAATTTCCTGATGTTCCTTCTTTCAAACTTATAAACGTTAACTGTTCTTTTCCCTCTTACACTGCCGATTTTATGGTTGCGAAAGAGGGATTCTTTAAACCTCACACCACCCCTAAGCAGATTTCTGTTCCGGTTATGGAGGAGACATTTTCTTTGGGAGAGTACACGCTGAAAGGAACTATCGTCTGTGGAGGTTGTGGTCACAGTATGGCCATTCTTGAGAAGAACGGAAAGTCTAAAATACTCTCCGTTGGAGAGGAGCTCCACGGTTATAAACTGGTTAGGGTCTACCCCGATAGAGTGATTTTCTCAAAAGGTTCAAGGGAAGTTATCCTCGTTCTGAAAAACCTAAAAAAAGTACAAGTAGGTTCTAACACTTCTTCCTTTAGTTCAAGTATAAACTCAACCAACACCTTTACCGTAAGAAGGAATGAGGTTATTAATCAGATATCATCAGGAAATTTTCTCCGTTACATAAACATCGTTCCAGTGAATAACCCTTCGGGTCTTAAAGTAACTTACGTCAGCCCGAGAAGTTTTATCTACAAGTTAGGCATCCGCCCGGGAGACGTTATCCTCTCAATTAACGACGTAAGGATAAAAACCCCAGAGGATTCATTTTCTGCCTTTGAGCAGCTGAAAAACGCTGACTCAATAACTGTTATTGTTCTTAGAAACGGCAAAAAGGTGAAACTCCACTATGAACTGGAATAGGAGAGGTTAAAATGGTCAGGAAACTTATTTCTGCATCCTTAATCTGCCTTGCAGCTCTCTACCCGTCAGTTTCTTTCTCTCAGCAGCCAACATCTGTTCAGGTAAACTTTGAAAACGTTGATATTAAAGATTTTACAAAGGTCGTTAGTCAAGCTGTTGGGAAAGACATAATAGTTCCACCCAACTTAAACGGAAAGATAACAGTTATTTCACCTAAACCGATACCTAAAAGAGAACTTTTCAACCTCTACGTTGCAGCTTTAGATGAGCTTGGATATCAGATTGTTGACTACGGAAGCTACGTCAAAATAGTAAGGAACAGACACGCTGCAAGGGAATCAACTGCTGTTGCAAGAGGAAGACTTGATGGAGGAGATAGAGTTCTTACCTACGTTTACCTTCCCCACCACCTTAACGTTCTGAACCTTCAGGGTCTTGTTAGGAATATGCTATCAGACATAGGCAGGGTGAGTTTTGTAAGGGATGCAAATGCCATAGTTGTAACGGATAAAGAAAAGAACCTCCACAGACTTATGGTTATACTCAATAGACTTGACAGAACTCCTGTTAAACTTCAGATAGCCACCTTTACTCTGAAAAATGCCAACGCAAAAGACGCCGTAAAAGTCCTTTCAGCTGTTCTTGATAGAGGATTTGCTTTTGACATAGCCAGGACTATTCCTATTCCTGGAAGGGACTATTACCACTTTGCCGTAGATGAGAGAACAAATACTGTTTTCTTGGTGGGAACTCCTGCAGTTATAGAGCGGGTTAAGGCCCTCCTTCCCCATATAGATACTCCAGTATCTGTTAAATCGGGTGACATTCACATCGTGAAACTTAAGTACGCTTTTGCAGATGATACAGCAAAAGTTCTTGATTCACTCTTTAAGGGAGTAAACAGCAGAAGGTACGGTCTGACCGGGCCTGTGAAAGTTGTTGCCGATAAGGGCAGTAACTCCCTTATTATCCTTGCGTCCCCTCAGGATTTCTCTGTTGTTAAGGATGTGATTTCTGGTATAGACGTTAAACGGCCTCAGGTTTTTGTTGAGGTTCAGATAGTTGAGATGTCTATGGATAAACTCCTGCAAATGGGAGTTGAATGGAAATTCCTTTCCCGTGGTGAACATGCTCCGTTTGGCGGTAGCCTCTACGGTAACCTTCCCCTCCAGCCCGGCTATCCGTCAGCTTCCCCAGGTCTTCTCCTTGGAATTGCCAAGTGGAGAAACGGGACTCCCGACATAGGGCTTCTCCTCAACGCCTATGCCAAAGAGGGCGGTGTAAACGTTATTGCAACTCCTCAAATTCTTACACTTGATAACGAAGAGGCTGAGATAAATATCTCAAAGGTAATTCCTTACTCTACAGGTCTTAAGTACGATGCCAACAATAACCCTGTTATTTCTTACGACTACAAGGATGTCGGTATAGTCTTAAAGATAACTCCCCATATTACCTCTTCCGGAGAAGTTCGCCTTAAAGTTTACGAGAAGGTTGAAGACGTTGTGGGGTATGCAAACGCAGACCAGACGGCCCCTATAACTTCTAAGAGAGAAGCAAAAACTACTGTTGACGTTCAGGATGGTCAAACCCTTGTTATCGGTGGGCTTATAAAAAGTAAAAAACTCACGACCATTGAAAAAGTTCCTATCCTGGGGAATATTCCTATAGTAGGGAACCTATTTAAAAAGACGGGACATCAGATTGAAAAGACGAATCTCCTCGTCTTCATAACTCCCCACGTTGTCAGGAACCTTAAAGAAGAAAACAGTTTAACGGCATCCAAAATAAAGGCTTACATTAACAATATAAAGAGTATTCAGGAATCAAGGAAGGGAATATTCTCAGACTTTAAGGGATTTGGAAAGTTTGAACTAAATCGGGAGACAGGATTTAATGTTAAGAACCTTAACTGAAAGTGAGTTTATAGATAGACTAATATCTTCAGGGCTTATCCCTGATAGGAGTTATTCCTCTTTTAAGCAAGTTTCCGGTATTCTTAAGTGGAACCTGCCAGAAGTTGAGGAAATTTTCAGAAAGAGCGGTTTTGCGTTTTACAGGGAGCTCCCCTCTACCATCAGTGAGGAACTGCTCCAGAAAGTTCCTCTCCAGATACTTAAAAAAGAGCGCCTTATTCCCCTTTCCGAGGATGAGAACAGCGTTACTGTAGCGACCGATAACCCTTTTAACTACGAGGGATTAAAAAAACTTGAGTGGTTTTTCTCAAAACCTGTAAGGCCGGTTGTTGTTCCTTTTGATGAGATTACAAACTTCTTCTCTTCTGGAGATTTGACTTCGGAGGAGGCCAGGGTACAGGAGTCCTACGGCGAGGACCTCCTTACCGTTGAGGAAGAAGCTCCGGCAGTCCAGTTTATTAATGAAATTCTGACCCTTGCAGTTAGAGTTCGTGCCAGCGATATCCACTTTGAACCTTTTAGAGACAGGATGAGGGTAAGGCTCAGAGTTGACGGCGTTTTGAAAACGGTGAGGGAGCTCCCCGCCTCAAAAGTTCCGCCTGTTATTTCAAGGCTCAAAATTATGGCAAACCTTGATATAGCAGAAAAACGCCTCCCTCAAGATGGTCGGATAATGGTTCGCCTGGGGGGGAAAGAAATTGACATCAGGGTTTCAACCCTACCTACCTACTTTGGTGAAAGGGTAGTTTTAAGGCTTCTGTCAAAGGAGAGCATCCTCTACTCAACAAAAGAGCTGGGACTTCTGCCTGACGACTATCAGATCTTCTCACAGCTTATCAAAACACCTCACGGAATTATCCTGGTTACTGGCCCAACCGGTTCTGGCAAAACTACCACTTTGTATGCAGCCCTTTCAGAGATCAACAGAGAAGAGATAAACATAATTACCGTTGAGGACCCTGTAGAGTATCAGCTTGAAGGTATCTCCCAGGTTCAGGTAAGACCGGAAATTGGTCTTACCTTTGCAAGCGCTTTAAGGAGCATACTGAGGCAGGATCCAGACGTAATAATGGTTGGAGAGATACGGGACAGAGAGACTGCAGAGATAGCAACTCAGGCAGCTTTAACCGGACATTTAGTATTTTCAACTCTCCATACAAACGACGCTCCCTCTTCTATAACCAGGCTTATTGATATGGGAATAGAACCTTTCCTTGTTGCATCGTCAGTAATCGGTGTTGTAGCCCAGAGGCTTGTAAGGAAGGTCTGCCCCTACTGTAAAGAGCCATATACTCCTACACCTCAAGAGCTGAAAGATTTAGGTCTTACCGATTTTACCGGCAGTTTTTATAGAGGAAGAGGATGTGAACACTGTATGGGAACAGGATATTTGGGTAGAACGGCTATTTACGAAATATTGAGCCTTGACAAAGAGGTAAAGCGACTCATCCTTGAAGGTCGCGATAGCGATGAGATAAAGGAATTCGCAGTTTCAAGAGGCATGAGAACCCTTAGACAGGATGGTGCTCAGAAGGTGAAGATGGGAATAACAACTCCAGAAGAAGTCCTTAGAGTTACGAGAGGATAATGGCTGTCTTCTCTTACAGAGCTTTAGACAGTAATGGCAGAGAGGTGAGGGGAGTAGTTGAGGCTCCTACGAAGAGCAGCGCCTATGTTATCCTTAAGAGTAAAGGCATTTACCCGATAGATCTCTACGAAGAGAGAACGGAAGAGTCAGAGAGTTTTTTCTTTAAACTCCTCAAGAAAACTCCTTCTCCTTCTGAGCTTACCCTCTTTTTCAGGACACTTTCCACACTGTTAGATTCGGGCATTCCCATAGTTGATGCTGTAAACTCCTTTACAGAGGGAGAAGAAAAGGAGCATCTGAGGGTCTTTTACAAAAAGTTAGTAGATAGTCTTAAGGAAGGACTTTCTTTTACAGAGTCCCTTAAAAGAGCTGGAGTAAAAGATCCGGTTATCTTAGCCCTTGTATCTTCAGGAGAGCGTTCTGCCCTCCTATCCAAAAACCTCATTATGGCAGCAGAGCTCCTTGAAAGACGTGAATCTATAAAAGAGAAAGTTCTGCAGGCTTTGATCTATCCATCAGTTCTTTTAACTGTGGCCTTTGGTGTTGTTGTCTTTATGCTTGTTACTGTAATTCCGAAAGTTAAGGCCATTTACAGCACGGCAAAGATAGAGCTCCCCCTCTCAACCCGCTTTCTTCTCTTTGTTAGCTCGTTCATTCTTAAGTATTACTTTGTCCTGTTGGTTTTCGTTATAGCCCTATTCGTTTTCCTTCTTTACTTCTCCCGAAGAGAGAAAGAGCGGTTAGATGCCGTTAAACTGAAACTTCCTCTAATAGGGAAGCTCTTTTGCTACGCTGAACTTGTAAAATTCTTTACAACCTTTGGAGACCTCCTCTCTGCCGGAGTTCCTGCAGTTGAAGCTTTTAAAACAGCCACGGAGACAGTTATAAACCTTAATCTAAAGCAGAGTTTTCTCAAGAATATTCCTGACTTTGAGAGAGGAGTTCCCTTTTACCAGATCCTCTCAAGGATAACTTACGTTCCAGGAGTTGCTGTCCAGCTAATAAAAGCGGGGGAAAATTCCGGTAACTTATCCCAGATGAGCCTAAGAGTAGCAAAGTTTTTGGAGAATGAGCTGAACTTTAAAATAAAAAACTTGACTTCACTTTTGGAGCCTGCTACCATGCTAATTGTGGGTGTTGTTATTGGTTTTATAGTTTACGCTTTGCTTCTCCCTATTCTGAGTATTAGCACTATTAAAGTTTTTTAAGAATTATGGGGTGTGATTAATGGGGTGGTTGGTAAAGTTCTTTAAAGGTTCGGATTACTTGGTTCCCGCTCTTGATGTAGGTACTTCCTCTCTAAAGTTGGTTCAATCTGAGAGGAAAGGAAATAAGTATAAAGTGAAAATATTTGGGAAAAAAGAGTATAGAGAGCAGGTATTTGCTGGAGTTGAAGTAATTGATGAGTTTGAGTTGGTTGATACAATTAGAGAGCTCTACAAGGAACTCTCTATAAAAGATAAAGAGGTAATAGTTCACATTCCCCTTTCTGCTTGTTTTTACAGCGTTATCAGTATACCTTCTTCAAAAAATCCAGAAGAAGCAGTAATAGACTATATGAAGAGCATAATAAACCCTGAAGAATTTTCTCTTGTAAATATAGATTACAAAATTCTTCCAGTTTCAATAGAGAAAGGGAATGTAGATATAGCCATTGCTGCGATAAGGAAAGATTTTCTTGAAAGCCGAATAAAAATTCTTCAGGAAGCAGGGCTTATCCCTGTCGTTATAGACATAGAACCGGCTGCCATAAACAACCAGTTTTATCTCAATAACCCGGAAAAGACAGTTTCCCCAGTCTGTTTAGTTGATATAGGAGCATCCTTTACCAAAGTCCTTGTCTCTTTCGGCGGTTATCCTTACATCACCAGGAATGTAGAGATAGGTGGTCAGGCCATAAACGAACAACTCCAGAGAGAGTTTATGCTCAGCTCTCAAGACGTGGAGCTCCTTAAGAAAGGAGAAACCGTTAAAGACATTACCTACGACGATGCTTTCAGTGTTATAAAGAAAGTTCTAAGGAAGATAGCTACAGAGGTAATGTGGACAATAGATAACTTTAAAGATCGTTTCAACCTTGAAGTTGAATCTATTTACCTCTATGGAGGTTCTGCGAAACTAAAGGGTATTGTGGATTTTCTCGGGGAACTCTCCGGTTTAGAGGTGAGTAGAGGTAATCCGTTAGGTTTTTCCGGTATTTTTGGTAACGAAGAGTTTGACGTTGCATCAGGACTAAGTATCAGATATAAGGGTGACGAAAATGCTAAGGTTTAACTTTGCAGAAACCAAAGAATCAACGTACTCTAAGTATCTTAAGCCCGATTTGATTTTCTTCTTCCTAATTATTCTCTTTGTTATTATCGGAACTTACCTCTACACGGCTACGCTAAAACAGGAAATAAAAAATGCTCAACTGGAGATAAACAGTCTCAATGGGGAAATAAAGAGATTGCATCGGATCCAGAGAACTGAGAAAGAACTTATTTCACGGAAGAAGGAGCTTCAGAGAAAGCTTGATGTGGTTTCTCTCCTTGATAAAAGGAGAAAAGTCCCCGCTTTTCTCTACTTTTTCGCAGATCCTAACAACGTTAAAGATATCTGGATAGATTCCCTTGAGTACTCCGGAAATCAACTAAAGTTGACAGGTGGAACTTTCAGTATCAAGAAGTTTCCATACTTTTTAAAGATATCAGAAGAAAACCTTGGTAATATTCTGTTCCGAAAAACTTTTAGACAGACTTACGAGAACAGAGAGTTAAACTATAAAGTAGTTTACTACAAATTTAACTTTGGCCTGGAGCTAAAGAATGGAACAGCTCATTAGCCTTTATGAAAGATGGCTTCATGTTCCTCGCTGGCAGAAATGGATACTCATTCTGATCTTTGGTTTTCTGCTAACAGCTCTTATTTATTATTTCCAGATATTGCCTCTTAAGGAGGAGCTGAACAGAAAAAATAAGGAAATAGAGTCACTTACTCTTACAGTTAACAGGCTTAAAATTGTGGAGAAAAGGAGACAACTTCTCGTTAAGGAGCTTGAAAGCCTTAACAAGCAGATAGAACAGATAGAGAGCAGATTACCTACTGGAAAAGAAGATGTTAGTCAAATAATAAAATCAATAACGGATGCCGACAGCGGTATGGTTGTAAAGCTTATAGAGAGACAGAAAGAAAAGAGGCATAGGTACTACATAGAATTTCCCTATAAAGTTGAGCTTATAGGAAACTACCCCGATTTTATAAAGTGGTGTGAGAAACTTTCAAAGGCAAATAGGATAATCAATTTTGGTGACATGAAGATAGAGTCTATCTATTCATTAAAGAGAGACTGGCAGAAAAGCCAGAGAAATTTTATTCCAAGGGGTTCTACTATTAAAGCAACTCTGAAAATAAAAGCGTTTACTCTGACGGAGTAGATATGAGGCTGTTAATCTCTGTCTCACTGATTTTACTGCTGAGCAATCTTGCTTATTCTCAGAAGGTAGAGAGTATAAGGATGGTTGACCCTTTTATTAATCCTATAAAAGTAGAAGAAGAAAAGCTTAAAAAACTTAAAGAACAGAGGGAGAAGCTTAGTAAAGAAGGGAAAAAGCATGTTGTAAATCTTTTTAAACCGGCAATTCCCAAACCTCTGGATGATTTGAGTATTCAGGGAGTTATAAGTTCGGCTAAGGGTTATCTCCTCATTGTTCTTGATCCAGAAACTGGGGAAACCTACATGCTGAGGGAAGGAGATGCTGTTTCTCCATCTGAAAAAATTGTAAAGATAACTCCTAAAAAAGTTGTTATAGTGCGCTACTTTTACAAAAGAGGTAAGCTCTTAAAGAGCTACGAAACCTTAAATGTAAATTCGGAGGGATAACATAATGTTGAGGAAAGTTCTTCCCTTGGTTCTGGCCTTCTCTTCTCTTTCTTATGCAGGTCAGCTTAAAAGTGTTGATTTCCTCTATTCTTCAGAATCGGCAGGTGGTATTAATAGAAATTTTTTAGAGATAGACCTGGTCCAGAATGGTTGCTCCGTTGTTCCAGAGAAAGATAGGGGGAGTAAAATAGTCGTTAAACTTAGAAACTGCCAGTTAGATAAACCATATAT
>WFNZ01000008.1 GCA_015488335.1 Thermovibrio sp. | reverse complement strand
ACTTTTTATAAATAAATCTAAAGAAAAATTTAGAGAAATTTAGAAGAAGCTCTTGATAACGGGGCAAACTTTACAAATTGTATGACGAAATCCCCCATGGCACTTCTTAAAAATTACATAGATTTTTTACTAAATAGTTCATCCTTAAACAGTCAAACCTATAAAACGTCTTATTGATGAAATTGAAGAGTACATATCTCTTTCTGAAAACATTCTATCTGAATATATGGAAAAACAACTTCAAAAAGAAAGACGAGAAAAATTTAAAATGCTTGAAGAAAGCATAAAGAAAATTTTCGAACTTCTTTCTAAGAAAAAGATAGAAATAACACTTCTGACTTTCTTTAAAAAAGTCCCTGTTTCATGTAAAGCTAAAATCCTATCTGTTAAAGAAACAATAGTCATATTCAAGCTTGAATCTTGTTCTTTAACTGGAGCATTCTACGAATGCAAGCACGTCTATATAAAAGTGGAAAAAGCTCCAAAGTCCATAAAATGCTCTGTTGAAGAGTTTGATCCTGTTAAGCAGATGTTTACCTTAAGAAATTTCCGCTTTGAGGAGATTCCCCAGGAGAGAAGAAGATTTGTCCGCGTAAAGCCGAAAGAAAACATTTCTATCTTGATAAAGTCCGAAAAAGGAGAAGCTAAGGGATTTATTTTGGACATTTCAATTGGGGGAGTGGGAATACTCTTCAGTGATCCTCCAACTGCTAAAGAAGGAAACAAGATAAAACTATACTTCGAACTTGAAGAAAAGTTTTTTTCTTGAAGGTGAAATTAAATATGTTATTAAAATTGAAGAATTTTACAAATGTGGCGTAGAGTTCAAACTTAACCAAAAACAAGAAGAATTCTTATCAAAATACATCGCAAGGAGACAATTTGAAATCTTAAAAGAGCTCCGTTCATTAACTATTTAAGACTTTAGAAAAAGGCTTAGGCTTTCCGAAATAGTAGCCTTGAGAATAATTTACTCCTATTTTCTTAACAATATCAAAAGTTTCCCTATCTGAAACAAACTCTGCAATAGTTTTAATTCCAAGTTGACGGGAAAAGGAAACTATTGCTTCAACCAGAACTCTTGTATTTCCATCGCTTTTTAAACGTTTAATAATTGAACCATCTATTTTTAAATAATCAACATCAAGCTTCATTAACAATTCAAAGTTTGAATAGCCAGTTCCGAAATCATCAATAGAGAAGTAACAACCATACTTTTTTACTTCCTTTAAGAAGTTGACCAGAAGTTTATAGTTTTTCACCTCTTCAGTTTCTAAGATTTCAAACCCTAACCTTTTAGGTTCCGGGAATTCATTAATTTTCTTTAGAATAAACTCAACCACCTTTTTATCACTTAGATCCTCAAAAGATAGATTTATAGAAACACCATAGGGAACATCTTTAAAGTCCTCTACGACTTTCTCAATCACCCTTTTAGTTATCTGAGGCATAAGAGTAGATCTTCTTGCAACTTCAAGAAACTGACTTGGAGGTATAACTTGTCCGTTCTCATCCATAAGCCTCACAAGAGCTTCAAATTTTTCTACTTCAAGCGTTTTATTGTTAACGATAGGCTGGTAGTAAGGAACAACTCTTCTCTCTTCAAGTGCTCTCTTTATTTTTCTAATAAGTTCTATATTATTCTTGTAATTTACCTTTTCAAAAGCTCTTTCATCAATACCGAAAATCTTCTTCCTCCTTTCCTTAGCTTCAGAAAGGGCTATTTCTGCTTTAGAAAGAAGCTTCTCCTTTTTCCTTCCATAAGAAACACCAACAAAGAAACTTAAGAACACTTCAACACTGTTACAAGAGAAAACCTCTTCTTCCAAGCTATTTACAATCTCTTCAAAGTAAGAAAGGAACTGGTTATAAGTTATCCCAAGTTCCTTTAAATCGTAAAGAAGGGCAAATTCATCAGAAAAGACTCTATAAACTCTTCTGGTAATTCCTCTTTTCTTTAACTTTTCAGCAAGTTGTTTAAGAATTAAATCCCCACATTCTTCGCCGTAAAATTCATTAAGATATCTAAAGTTTGATATATCAAGCACACAAACAACCGGCTCTTCCAAGTTCTCAACGTCCTTTAAGAGCATAAGCCTGTTTGGAAGGCCGGTAACGGTATCGTGGTAGAGGAGGTACTCAAGCCTCTCCCTGCTCTTCTCTATCTCCGTAACGTCGTTACAGACGATGACAAACTCTAAAACAGAGCCGTCACCCTTGAAGACCGGAACGACAGTCGTATCAACTATGCACCTCTCGCCGCTCTTCCTCTTCCCTATCAACCTGCCGCTCCAGAGCTCCCTCCTCTCCATAGCTGAAAGGAGCTCCTTCAGCGTCTCCTCGGGAGTGTAGTAGCTGAAGATGTAGGTTATCGGCTTACCCACAACCTCCTCGGGGGAGTAGCCGCTCAGATCAACGTACCTCTTGTTCACATAGGTAACCGTTCCAGAAGGGTCCGTCTTGAAGATTACGCTGCTCCTGTCAATTGCCGTCTTGTAGTCCTGAAGGATTGATACCGTTTCCCTTAGCTTCTCAACCGCCCTGTTGAAGGCCTTTGCAACCCTCCCAATCTCATCTTCAGTCAAAACGGGAGCCCTAACATTTAAATCCCCCTTCTCTATTCCAATTGCTACCTTCAGAAGTGAGAGGACCGAACCTACGGTGACCTTGTAGATGTTCCTTACCAGGTAGATAATGAAGATGGCAAAGAGAACGATGGAGAGTAGCTTTGGAAAGAGGTTGTAGAGGATCTCCCTCTTCTTGTTGAAGAGGAGCTCCTTAAGGTAGTCAAGCATTAGCTCGTGAACCTTGAACCATGAGTCAACGGCAACAGAGGCCCTGTTGAAGTAGTCAACAGGGTCAAGTTTTGGACTCTGACCGATGAGGAAGCTCTCTCTAACGGTAACTATGAATCCTTTTAGTTTCTCGTTTGCCCTTTTAAAGGAAGAGATAATCTCCTCTGGGAGCTTCACGTTCTTCGTTGTCCAGGAGACAACCTGGCTGTAACCGACCAAGAGACCGTAGAGCCTGGCAATTTCCTCTCTCCCCTTCTTTGTACACCTACCCTTCGCAAGAATCCCTCCCCCAAGGCCCCTTATGCGACCGATAACTTCTGCAAGTTTTGGAATCTCAATGAGGGCAGTGTCTGCAAGTGTCCTAACAAAGAGGTTTGGATCTGAAAGCACTCCGTACCTCCCCCCCTCCTCCTTTGAGATCTCCATAACCTCCTCAATAATCTCGGTGTGGCTGCTGAAGGAGAGGTTGGAAGATGAGACTTTTCCCAACTTCAGGCCCTCAAACTCCTTCTTTAACCTTAAAAGTCTCCTTTTGATGCCCTGGGAGGAGTGCTTGAACTCAAGCTTTAAAAAGAGGCTGTCAATCTCTGATTCAATCCTCCTTATCCTCCCTTTTAAGCTCTTCGACTCGTAACCCCTCAGGTATATACACATTAACCCCCTATGCTTCTGAAGATAGTAAATGAGCCTTGAGTAGCCCTTTATCTCCGCTATACCTCCAATCTCTCTCTCAATCGTTTCAATCTTTGAAAGATCAACGTAAAGGGTCTGAACAAATAGAACAGAAAGGGGAAGAACAATGAGAGAAATGAGAAGAATCAGCCTGCTCTTAAATGAGATTTTAGATAGGAGATCCACTATCCTCCTTATAGAAGATTTCAATTAAAATAAGAAAATAAGATACAAGGATTCCTTATAGAATAATACAAAATCTAAGCAGGAACCAGAAGCTTCCTCAACTCCTTTATTCTATCCCTTAGTTCCGCCGCCCTCTCAAACTCCCAGTTCTTTGCAGCCTCCTTCATCTCCCTCTCAAGGCGGGCGATTTCCTCAAGGAGCTCCTCTTCGCTCCGCGGAATCTTCTCAAACCCTTTTCTCTTTAACCTCTGGAATGCAGTAAGACCGGCATCCTCTAAGATAGAGGAGTCAAGCTCCCTCTTAACCGTTCGGGGAGTGATGCCGTGCTTTCTGTTGTACTCCTCCTGTATCTTCCTCCGCCTCTCTGTCTCCTTAATGGCCTTTTCCATAGAGGGGGTAATTCTGTCTGCAAATAGGATAACCTTTCCGTTAACGTTCCTTGCAGCCCTTCCCATCGTTTGAATGAGAGAAGTCGTTGACCTTAAAAAGCCCTCTTTGTCTGCATCAAGGATTGCAACCAGCGAGACTTCCGGTAGGTCTAAACCCTCCCTTAAGAGGTTCACTCCAACAAGAACGTCAAACTCGCCGCTCCTGAGTCCTCTTATGATTTCAACCCTCTCAACGGAATCAATTTCGGAATGGAGATACTTTGCCTTGATGCCCTTTTCTAAAAGGTATTCTGTCAGCTCCTCGGCACTCCTCTTTGTAAGTGTTGTTATAAGGACTCTCTCGTTTCGGGAAATGACTTTTCTTATCTCGGAGATCAGGTAGTCTATCTGCCCCTCCGTTGGCCTTACTTCAACAAGGGGATCTAAGAGGCCCGTCGGCCGTATTATCTGCTCAACAACCCTCTCCGAAACAGAGAGCTCAAAGTCTCCGGGAGTTGCAGAGACGAAGATGGCCTGGGGAACTCTCTCTAAGAACTCCTTAAAGTTTAAGGGGCGGTTGTCGTAAGCAGAGGGAAGCCTGAAGCCGTGTTCAACGAGGTTAAACTTCCTTGCCCTGTCTCCCCTCCACATGGCCTTAATCTGTGGGATTGTTACGTGGGACTCGTCAATAATTACTAAGAAGTCGTCTGGAAAGTAGTCTAAGAGGGTGTATGGGGGCTCTCCCGGCTTTCTGCCGTCTAAGTGGCGGGAATAGTTCTCAATTCCCTTACAGTGGCCGATTTCTAAGAGGAGCTCCATATCGTACCGAGTCCTCTGCTCAATTCTCCTTGCCTCAAGTTCCTTCCCTTCCCGCAGGAAGTAGTCAATCCTCTCCTCAAGCTCCCTCTCTATTGACTGAACTGCCTCTAAAATCCGGGAGTAGGGGGTTGCGTAGTGGGATGCAGGGTAAACTGTGTATGAGTCAAACTCCCTTAAAACCTTCTGGTTGAAGTAGTCAAGCATAACGATTGAGTCAACCTCATCCCCGAAGAGCTCCACCCTTATGAAGTGATCTTCCTGGTCTGCCGGGTAGATGTCAATAACGTCTCCACGAACCTTAAAAATTCCAGGCTTAACGTCGTATTCGCTCCTTTCATACCCAAGGGTTACAAGCTTCCTTATTACCTCGTCCCTCTCAATCTCCTCTCCAACCTCAAACCGTAGAGAAAGGTTTTTGTAGTGTTCCGGCGAGCCCAGACCGTAGATGCAGGAAACAGAGGCAACAACTATTGTGTCCGGTCTTGTTAAGAGGGAGACGGTGGCAGAGTGGCGCATCCTGTCTATTACCGGGTTTATTGAACAGTCCTTTTCAATGTATAGGTCTCGGCTTGGAATGTAGGCCTCCGGCTGGTAGTAGTCGTAGTAGCTTATGAAGTACTCAACGGCGTTGTTTGGAAAGAAGTTCTTAAGCTCGTGGTAGAGCTGTGCTGCAAGGACTTTGTTGTGGGAGATGACTAAGGTGGGCTTCTGAACCTCCTCTATAACCTTTGCAATTGTATAGGTTTTACCGCTTCCCGTTATTCCTAAAAGGGTCTGATACTTTAAGCCTTTTTTAATCCCTTCGGAGAGCTCCCTTATGGCCTTCGGCTGGTCTCCTCGGGGTTTAAACTCTGAAACAACTTTAAACTTTCTCAACCTGTCTACCTCTAAACTCTTTCTGGCAAAGTTATAAGATTAAACCCTACAGAAAACCCATCAAGGGGAGAAAGATGGTAAAAAAAACCCTGATTGCACTTCTTCTAACAACATCTACAGCACTGGCATCAGACATCTCTTTGGGAGTTAAGCTCTACAGAGACGGCCTCTACTCTCTGGCGGCAAAAACGTTCAGGGAGAACCTAAAAAGCCTTAACGGGGAAAACTTCAAGAAAGTTTACAGGTTTGCATACCTTTCGTTCCTGAAGGCTAAAGACTATAAAGGGCTGGAGCAGTTTGTTAACTTCTGGGAGAAGAACTACCCGGAGTTTCACAAAGGGGAGCTCCTTGCCCTTCAGACCCTTTTGGCACTGAAAAAGGGCATTCCAATTGACAAGGCATTTCCCCTTCAGGAGCTTAAATCACTTCCAATAAATGAAAAGGTCGGTTTCTTCTACGCCCTCTCAAAGGGGGAGCTCTCCCCTGAAGAGACCTATTACGTCATAAAAACGGCAGCAAAAGACCTTGAACTGAAAGGAGCTGTCAAAGATAGCGGTTTTCTCAAAACAGCACTCAAAAAAGCTACAGAAAGCAACAACTACCAGCTGATAGACCTGATTTTTGACACCTACGGCAGGTGGTTCAAGACGCCTGAGGAGACAATTCAGTTCATAAGGTATTTAGAGAGGAAAAAGCAGTTTCAGGACGCCGTTGTAGAGGCTGAGAAGCTCTACAGGAAACACCCGAGCCAGAAGACCAAGTTAGAGCTTGCAAGGGCTTACTACCTTGCCGGACAGTTCAAAAAGGCTGAAAAACTCCTCAAAACCCCACAGACAACAGAGGAAAAATACCTCCTGGCCTGGACTCTATACAAGTTGGGAAAACCGAAAGAGATTCCTCAGGTTATAGGGCTAAACGTCTCAAAGCCTGCAGAACCTGAAAAGCTGAAAGCCCTTGAAGATTTCTACAGCGGTAAGTTTGACTTTGAGAAGCTCCAGAAATTTTACCCGGAGCTCTACGTTAAAGCCCTTATCTTCTCATTCTCTCAGGACGTTCCGGAAAAAGAGATAGGCTCACCCCACGACCTTGGATACCTCTACTACGAGAGGGGGCTCTACAACAGGGCTCAGAAAGAACTTGAAAAGGCCATCCAGAACCCAACAGATAAGCTCACAACAGCAAGAACCCTATACCTTTTGGGGAAACTTGGAACTCTCAACCTGCAGGTTGGAAACGTTGTCTACAACCAGCTTATGGCCAACTACCAAGATACCCCCTACTACAGGGCTTCACTCTTAAACGCAGCAAGAGTCTACCTCTACTCTGGAAACCCAACGTTAGCTCTGAAACTCTTAACTTACGCCTACAACCAGGGAAATAGAGATAGGGAAACCCTGAAGCTTATAGGGACAGCTCTTTTCAACAGGGAAGACTACAAGAAAGCCTCTCAGGTTCTTAAGAAACTTAACGACGGAGAGAGCAGAACCCTATTGGCATTCAGCCTCTACCAGATTGGAGAAAAGAAAAAGTGCTTTGACGTTTTAAAGAAGGAGTTAAAAGAGAACGGCCTGTTCCCAGAAGTTAACGGCGGAAGGGCTGTATTCACGGCAAAAGAGGTTGGAAAGGTGGGGGAGCTCCCCAAACTTCCCCTCAAATCCCCAACGGTTGAAACGATGGCAGCAGTAGTTTCAGGAAACGTTAAACTTGCCGAAAGTCTCTTCCCTGCCGTTCCCCAAAGGGAGAAAATCGCCCTTTCACTTTTCCTATCAAAAGTTTATGAGAGTAAAAACCCCCAGAAGGCCATGTTCTACCTTACACAGCTTCTAAACCTCTCTCCGGACGAGGAGACCTCACAGTTTGCAAAACAGTTCATCAACTACCTTGCCTACAAGAGCGGAAACTTTGAGCCACTTCTCTTTAACGACCCCTACTTCATAGCCTACAACCCAGAAAATACAAGCACAGACACGTCAACACTTGTTGCAAAGGCTGAAGACTACCTCTCACAGGGAGAGCTTGGGAAAGCCTACGGCCTCTTAAGGCTTGCCCTCCAGAGAGCAACCCAGCCAGAGCTCAAGAACAGAATTGCAGAGAGGCTGGTTGAGATAGACCTAAAGCAGAAGAACTACTCAAGGGCTCTGAAGGACTCAATGCTGGCAACAGACGAAAATATCAGGAACTTCCTCCTGTTTAAAACCTACCTCTCAATGGGAAGGTTAGTTGACGCCTACACGGCGGCACAGAACGTTAAGGACGTAAACAGAATTCCGGAAAAAGAGAGAGGATACTTCCTTGCTAAGCTTGCCCACTACTACAAGCTCACGGGGAAAAAGGACAAAGCTTTAGAACTAACAGAAAAGCTCGTGGAGAGCGGGGAGCTCCCCTCAGCAAACTACGACGACCTTGTAAGCCTCGGGATATTAGCCCAGGAGCAGGGAAAACTGAACCTTGCCGAGAAACTCATAAAAGAGGCGATGAAGAAGGCAAAAACCAAGGAACAGAAGGCAGAATCCCTATTCTGGAAAGCGGCAGTAGAATCTCAGAAGGGAGAGACGGACAGCGCCATAATAGACTACTTGAAAATCCCCTACGAGATTAAGGTTGAGCCGTGGAGCTCCACAGCCCTCTATAGAGCTGCACAACTATTTGAGGAAAAGGGAGATTTAAAACAGGCACTCAAGCTCTACAGGAAGGTTGCAAAGATGAAGAGGGGAACGAAAGAGGGAGAAGTGGCCGCAGAAAAGGTAAAATCTCTCCTGCAAAGATTGAAGAAGGAGGAATGATGGCCAAAAAACACCGCTTCCTTAAGCTCTTGGCAGACAGAATTGTTAACAACCTCCTTGAAAAGGAGCTCGTGATAGCAGACAACCCCGAGGAGTTCAGGGAAAAGGTCTATCAGATACTCTACGACGACTACAAAACTGAAAAGGAGCTTGAGGAAGAGGCTGAGAGGATAATTCAGGAGAACAGTGAAGAGGTTTTATACAGGGGCGTTTCACTCCACAAAGCCAGAAAGATGATTAAAGAGAAACTGGCAAAGGAGAGGGGAATTCCGGTTATAGGAAGCCCACTTTCAAGGGATAAGGCCAACTACCTTGCAGGGAAAATACTGAGACTGATACTGACAGATGAGAGTTTAGACTACACAGAAGAAAGGGGCGTTATAAGGGGAGCAATAGTCAAGTCCTTTGAGGAGATTGCAAGGCTCAGAAGGGAGATTGACGAGAGGATAAGGGAGAAAATCGCCTCCCACTCAAGGCCTATTTACGAGGGAACCCCTGAGTGGTATGCACTCTACAGGCGCTACTACAACGAAGAGCTTATAGAGAGGGGGCTTGTTGAGCCGGAAGAGGAGTCTGAAGTGTAGGCTGTGGCCCCTCCTTCTCCTGTGGGCTGCCATTGTTCCCTGGTTTCTCTACAGCTACTTTTTAGGGGAGAACTCTGTTAGGGAGCTCCACCGCCTGAAGGAAACCGAAGAGAGGCTCAAGAGAGAGGCCGACTACTGGCAGTTTCAGAATGAAGTTCTAAAGGAGAAACTCTCTGCCCTGAAAGAGGACAGCAACTTCTACTACGAAAAGCTTGCCCGTGAGATGCTTGTAAAGGGAAAGAAGGGAGAAGAGGTCATTCTGTTTGTTAAGTGAAAAACTAAGGCAGTTCTTCAGAGAACACGGCACCTGGCAGGAGCCATTCAGAGACTACCTCTTCTTTGGAAAATTCACGGTAAAAACAGTCCACGAAACTCTATTTTTGAAAGATTACGAAATCGTCTCAAACTTCCACGTTTTAGGAAAAGAGGTTAAAAACCAACCGGAAGCCGAAAAACACTTTGAAAATTTCCTGAAAGATTCAGAAGAAATACTGGAAATTTCCCCAGACCACTACCTTTCATCCTTTGCCCTGATTTTAATTTCAAAAGAGGAAATTGATGTTTCAAACCTCTTTAAAAGGAAGTTTCTCTGGTTCGGACTAAGGGGAAAAGTTGTAAATTTCGGCTGTAGCCTGTCAAAAAACGGGCTGAAATTCCCGAAAAAGGCAGAAAAAGAGAGCCCTGAGTTTGTAAAGTTCCTGAAATCAAGCTTTAAAGCCTCCAGAGGATTAAATCCTTGAACTTCTCCCTGTCGTAAATGCCCTTAACATCTAACACTATCGGCTTTGTTCTACAGATTGAAGAGAAAAACTCAGGGGAAAGCTCTTTAAATTCATCGTGTTTAACAGCAACGATTACGGCGTCGTAGGGAGCTCCCTCTTCCGGCCTCTCTATGAGGTCTATCCCGTATTCCGCCTTCACCTCCTCCCTGTCTGCTAAAGGGTCGTAAACAGAGGGCTTAACCCCGTAGGAGAGGAGCTCCTCGTAAATATCTATAACCCGTGAGTTTCTGACGTCTGGAACGTTCTCCTTAAAGGTTATTCCCATAATGAGGACTTTAGCTCCGAGTATCTGCTTCCCCTCCTTAATCATCAGCTTAACGGCACTCTCTGCAACGAACTTCCCCATTGAGTCGTTAATCCTCCGGCCGGCAAGTATAACCTCCGGGTGGTAGCCAATCTCCTGGGCTTTAAAGGTTAAGTAGTAAGGGTCAACGCCGATACAGTGGCCTCCAACAAGCCCCGGCTCAAACTTTAAGAAGTTCCACTTAGTCCCAGCAGCCTCAAGAACGTCTCTCGTGTCTATCCCCATTCTGTGGAAAATGAGGGCTAACTCATTCATAAGAGCGATGTTTAAGTCCCTCTGTGTGTTTTCAATGACCTTTGCCGCTTCTGCGGTCTTTATGTTCGGAGCAACGTGAATGCCGGCAGTTATCACAGAGCCATAAACGTTTTTGAGGAGCTCCGCAACTTCCGGCGTATCTCCTGAAACAACCTTAACGATTTTGTCTATAGTGTGCTTCTTATCTCCCGGGTTAACTCTCTCAGGTGAGTAGCCAATGTGGAATCCCTCTTTCCACTTTAAGCCGCTCTCAGTTTCTAAAATTGGAACGCAGATCTCCTCAGTTACCCCCGGGTAAACTGTAGATTCATAGACAACAACGCTCCCCTCAGACAGGTTCCTCCCAACGGTTCTTGTTGCAGCCTTTAAAGGTCTTAAGTCGGGAATTTTGTGCCGGTCTATGGGAGTTGGAACGGTAACGATTATGAGGCGGCACCTGCGGAGCTCCCTCTCATCTGTTGTAAAGTGAGCGGCTGTTGAGAGGAGCTCCCCTCTCTCAACCTCTCCCGTCCTGTCAAAACCCTCTTTGAGCTCTTCTATCCTCTTATCGCTTATGTCAAACCCAACAACCGAAAACCTCTTTGCAAGTAAAACCGCCAAAGGAAGTCCAACGTATCCAAGTCCTACAACTCCAATCTTCTCTTTCCCAGAAACGAAGTCTTCAAAAGCAGGAATCTCAGCCATTGAGAATCTCCCTGTAGAGTTCTATAGTCTTTTCAGCTACCCGTTTTATATCAAACTTCTGGGCAGTTTTCCCGGCCTTTTCCTTTAAACTCCTATTCTCCAAATTTTCAAGGGCTAAGAACAACCCCTCAATCAGGGAGCTCTCACTTCCCGGCTCAACTGCAATTCCGTTCTCCATATGCCTCAGGTAGCTCTTTATCCCTCCAACGTAGGAAGCAACTACAAGTTTTTCCATAGCCATTGCCTGGAGGAGCGAACCTGCTATTCCCTCGTTGAGGGAGGGAAAGACGAAAACGTCTGTAGCTTTCAAAATCTGCGGAACGTCCCGCCTGAAACCTAAAGGGATAACTCTCTCTTTAAGCCCCAAATCCTCAATGAACTTTAACGCTTTATCTGAATCTGTATCCCTCCCAACGAGGAGAAGGTAGATGTCTTCTCTATTAACAGCATCAAGGAACTTCTTAAAGGCTGGAAGAAGAACAAAATGTCCTTTAACTTCTGAAAAGTTCCCAACGTTTGTGAAAATGAGAGCTCCCTCCGGAACCCCAATCTCCTCTCTGATGGAACTCTCTATTTCAGGAGAGAACCTGTCAAGCTCAACCCCAGATGGAATATACCTGACTTTCCTGCCAATAATGGGAACCCTGCGGAGCTCCTCGTAAATCCCCGGAGAGACGGCAACTATCCTGTCTGTAAAGAGGTTATACTTGGTTAGGAGTGAAAGCCTTGAAATCGGATAGGGAACCCTCCTCGTATAAACAAGCTTCGGCCTCTTTCTTGCAAACGGAACTGCCGACCAGACGAACCAGTGGGCTTTAGAAATGTGGGTATTCACAACGTCGTAATCAGAGAGAATCTCTCCAAGCTTTTTTGCCTCAGAGAAGCTGAACTTTTTAGTATTTGGAAAATAGCGAACGCCAATTCCTGAATCTTTAGCCCTCTTTTCAAGCTCTGTTCCCCTAAAACAGAGGATATCCGTTCTAACCCCAAGCCTGTTCATATACTTTGCAAGGAGTAGACACTGTTCAGTCCCGCCGCTCCACCCACGGGCTGTTGTAGCCTGAAGAACCCGCATAACCTCTCCAGGGTTAAAATTTCAGTTGCTAAAGTTAAAAACTGCGGAGATAAAATGAAAGTCCTCGTTATCCAGATAAGACAGCTTGGAGACGTCCTCCTCTCGTCTCCTCTTGCAAAAGCCCTCAAGGAGAACCTGAGAAACTGTGAGGTTCACTTTTTAACCTCTCCAATCGGTAGTGAAATTTTAAAGGGAAATCCATACATAGACAGGATTATTACTCTTAAAGAGGGAAGTTTAGGGGAGCTCCGCACCCTTTCACTCATAAGAAAAGAGAAATACGACGCAGTTATTGACGTTCAGAGGACCGGAAGGTCTCAGAGGTTGACGTTTCTCTCGGGGGCTCCCCTGAAAATCGCCTTTAAAAAGGGAAGAAACTTCTTCTACAACAGGTTAGTTGAGTGGGAAAACAGAGGCTACACAACGTGGGAGAGGCTTAAACTCCTTGAACCACTTGGAATAAAGTTGAAAAACTACAGAAATTACCTGCCTGAATTTTTCAACTATCAGGAAGTTAAGGAGCTGAAACTTCCTGAGAAATACTTCGTCGTCGTTCCAACGGCGAGAAAGAGAGAGAAGATGTGGCCGGCTGAGAAGTTCTCACGGCTCATTACAGAAATCTACAGGGAGTTAAAAGTTCCAGCAGTTCTCCTCTACGGCCCCGGAGAAAAGGAAACAGTTAAAGAAATTGCGGAAAATACAGAAGCCCAGGTTATCTACCCGGAAGAACCCCTGCCTATAGGAGAATCTGCAACTGTAATTAAAAACGGCCTGTTCTTTATCGGGTTAAACTCTTTTGCATCTCACCTCTCCGTTTCATCTAGAACCAAAACAATCGTGATTGACAGGAAGAAGTCCGGCTGGTTTCCGCCGATTGAAACGGTTAGAGAGGTTCACGGAAATGGAAGCTTCCCTGAAGTTAGTGAGGTTCTTAAAACTGTTTTAAGTTTCGCTCAGTGAGAACTGAAGTTCAACAAGTTTCTTGTAGTCTGGAAGTTTCTCGTAGAGCTCCCTGTGGCTCCCCTTTCCTACCAGCTTTCCATCTTTCATAAAGAGAATCTCATCGCTGTTTAGAACAGTTGAGAGCCTGTGGGCAACAGTTATGAGAATTCTGTCTTTGAACTTCTCGTCTATCGCCTGCTGGATGGCCTTTTCGGTTTCTGAGTCAAGGGCACTTGTTGCCTCGTCAAGGATTAAAACATCCGGGTTCTTCAGAACTGCCCTTGCAATGGCTATCCTCTGCCTCTGGCCCCCTGAGAGCTGAATTCCCCCCTCTCCCAAAAGGGTGTCGTAGCCGTTTGGAAGAGAAACAATGTCGTCGTGGATACAGGCAATTTTCGCAGCTTCAATAATCTCTTCCATCGTGGCGTCAGGCTTCCCTATGGCAATGTTTTCCTTTAGAGTTCCTCTAAAGAGAATTATCTCCTGGGAGACAACTCCCAACCTCTTCCTGTATGGAAGGAGCTTCAGTTCCTTGTAGTCAACACCGTTTACGTAAACCGTTCCGCCTGTTGGGTCGTAGAACCTCGGAATCAGGTTGACAAAGGTCGTTTTTCCGCTTCCAGATTTCCCGACAATTGCGTATTTCTTCCCACAAACGAATGAACAGCTGATTGAATCAAGAACCTTTTTGTCTGAGCCGGGATAGGTAAAGGAGAGGTTCTCAACCCGGAGCTCCCCAATAGGCTCCTTCAGTTCTAAATGGCCGTCTTTAATGGAGTATTCGTCGGGCAGGTCTAAGATTCTCTTAACCCTCTCTGCAACCGTTATAGACTGCTGAATCCTGTTGTAGTTCTGCCCAAGCTTCCTTATGGGCTCGTAGGCCATTATGAGGGCAACGATAAAGGAAAAGAAAGCTCCAGCCGTTGTCTCACCGCTTAAAACCCTGCTTCCACCGTAGAAGATGAGGAAGCCCACAAGGAGAGCTCCCGTCATTTCAACAATTGGCGGGTATATCCCCTCAACCTTTTTAATCTTCATAAACTCCCTTAAATACCTGAGGTTATCCTCTGCAAAAACTTTCGCAAACCTCTCCTCAAGGCCAAAGAGCTTTATCTCACGAATGTTCTTAACTGCATCAAAAAGGTGCCCCGTTATGACTGCAAGTCTGTCCTGCATCCTGTCTGTGTATCTCTTAATCTTCTTTCCAATCCTTGAGATAACGTATCCAACAAGGGGAAGACCCAAGAACCCGATGACCGCCAGCTGAAAGTCCTGGTAGAAGACAACTCCGATGAGACCAACGGCCGTTAGCAGGTTCCTGATAAAGGTTGCAACCTGACGGCTTGTAAAATCCTGTAAAAGGGAAGTGTCGTTTATAACCCGTGAAACAAAAGTTCCCGGCGGCTCCTTTAAAAAGTTTTCCAGAGGAAGTGAAATTATCTTGGTGTAGAGCTCCTCCCTCAGTGAAGCAATAACCCTCTGGCCTATGTAAGCCATTGAGTAGTAGTTGACAAAGAAGACAACTCCCTTAAAGAAGACAAGGAGAATCAGGATAATCGGAACCAGCTTAACCATGTGAGCGTCTTTCTCAACGAAAACCGAGTTGACAACAACCTTAACGAAGTAGGCAAGGTAGGATGTGAGGGCGGCGTTGAGAATAAGGGTAATCAGTGCAACTAAAACCAAAATCTTCAGCGGTTTTAAATACTTAAAGAGCCACAGCGGAAAGTTCTTCACAGCCTCTCCTAAAGGGCGTAGAGAAGTGCTCGGGTTTTAAACCAGAACATACTCTTTTTCTCGCTGACTGCAAGCCTCTTTATGTGACAAAAGTCTTCCCTGTTCCACCCCCTTTCAGTAGTGAAGCAGAACCTGTAGCCCACTTTCTTCGCTATTTCCACAAGCTCCTCGTCGTAAATCCCCCACGGCCAGGCGATGGCGTTGACCTCCTTTCCAAGCCTTTCTTCTAAAATGGACTTTGAGAAGGAAAGCTCCCTCTCAGCCTCTCTCTTATCTGCAACCAAAATACTCGTTAGCTCAGTTCCCGGCTTAACTTTTTTCCTTACATCTTCCGGTAGCGAGTAGATTCTCCAGTCCTTTGGCGGCCTGTAGGGTTTTCCCTTTCCAGGAGCAGCCCTGTGGGTTAGGGCGTGGGACTGGACAGATACAAGCCCCTCAGAGGAGATGAGGCGGAGCTCCCCCCAGGAAAGGAAGGCTGAGTTATCGCCGTCTAAAAAAGACTTTTTAAAGGCTTCAGGAGTTGGAACATCTGAAAACTGTGCTGATGTTCTAACTTCATCGCTGTTTAAAACTCTCTCAGGAGATACAAAAATAACGGCCGGAACCTGATACTTCTTTAAGATTGGATAGGCATAAACAAAAAAATCGTAGAAACCGTCATCAAAAGTAACTAAAGCAGAAAATCTACCGGCCTTTTCTAAAGTTCCAATAGGAACCATTTTTAATTTTCTGGACAGAAACTCTATCTGCTTTTCAAAAACTTCAGGATGAACTCCATATTCGGGATGAACTCTGTGGTAAAGTAAAACAGCAGCTCCCATCAGGAGACCTCTAAAACGTCTGAAAGTATCTTCTCAATTACATTTTGCCAGCGAAAATTCTCTGATTTTTCCTCATAAGCTCTGTTTTCCTATTTGTAATTTCCATATTCTCTATCATCTTTTTCAACTTTAGCTTGAAATCTCTCTCATCTTGCGGCTTAAAGTAGGTAAATTAATCTCCGGCAACAACCTTTACAGGTTCAATACCTGCTGATATGACTAGTTTTCCAAGGGCCATATATTCATAAGCCTTTAGAGGAATCGTTTTCTGGCTGGGTGTAAAGGGAGCTACCATAATGTCAACTTCAGAGAGAGCTCTCGGAATCTCCCTCTGAGGAACAAAGCCGGTAAACCTTACCCTCTCTGAAACTCCCTTTTTTTCAGCAACCCTTTTTGCCTCAGAAACCTGCCTCTCGTTTCCACCAACAACTAAAAGGTCAAACTGAGGAAGCTCCTTAAGGGCTCTAAAGAGAAAACCCAGACCCTTTTCAGGAAGCAGACTTCCTAAATAACCTAATCGGTAGCGCTCTTTCTTCTCCAATCTCTTAACGGGCTGAAACAGGTAATCTCCCACGGGGTAGTGGTAGTTCCAGAGCTTAACGTGAGGAAGTTCCTCAGAAAGCTCCCTGTAAACCTCAGGGCACACAACGTAGTTAAGGTCTGAAGAGGTTACAGCCTCGGCAAACGGCTTTGTTTGGCGGTTCTCAAAAACGATTCTCACGTTTGCCATTTTCTTAAGCCACCTGAGCTGAAGAACGTGGGAAGACTTTGAGAGGAAGATAACGTTGAGTGAATCCCTGTTTTTAAGAACATCCCTTACGAGCCGTGAAAAGTTTAAAGCCGTTGAAAGTCCTTTGTGCCTTACTGTAGTAAAAACTTTCAGGTTCTCTGAAAACTCTACTCCTAAAAATTTCTCAAGCTCTTCTACACTTCTTTCAGGTTCTAAACTCCTCAAATAGAGGTAAGACTCAACGCCGTAACGGGCAAAGTAGTTAGAGAGTAAAATCTGGCTTACAGAGTGGGCACTTCTATCAAAGGCGGCAATCGGCCCTAACCTGTAGACCTTGATTTGGGTTAGCTCCAAACTTAATTTCCCCCACTATGAAGAGGATAGCCCTATTCTACAAAAGTTTCAGCCTTTTAGGTGGACAGGAGCGGTTTGTCTACAACTTTGCCCATTTCCTTGCAGATAGAGGCTGGAAAGTAAGAATAGTTACTTCAAAAGTCAAGGAAAAACCCAAAAATGGGAACATAGAAATTCAGAAAATTACAGTTCCAAACTTGGGAAGAGGTTTAAGAAACCTGATATTTGCCCTAAAATGTGAGAAAATTGGGAAAGAACTAAAAAAAGAGGGCTACATTCTCTTTGGATTCGGAAAAACTTACTACCAGGATATCTATCGTTCAGGCGGAGGTGTCCACAGGTTCTACGTAAACCGGGCACAGTATAAGTT
>WFNZ01000007.1 GCA_015488335.1 Thermovibrio sp. | reverse complement strand
GTTTGAATGGATGTTAAAAGTAAAACTCCCCCTAAACTTAGAACGGAAACCTTTAACACTGTGGAGAAGTTCACAAAATTTGTTATAACTCCGGTAAGTCCAACCATTTTTCTTTCAAAGAGTGAAACAGTAAATCCAGCAGTTAAGAAAAAAAGTGAAAAAACTCCAAACAGCTTTACAGACTTAAAACTCATGGGTTCCTCCAAAGAGGAAGTTGACCCCTAAGAAGAGAAAGAGAACCAGAATTCCGTTGAAAATAACGAGCCAGCCTGAGAAATCTTTTAATCTCTCATCGTAAACAGAGTGGAAAACAAAGGCACTGAACAGCCAGAAACCAACAGAGAAGATAGACTTTGGATCTAACATAAAGACTTCTCCCCAGGCCAGAAAAGCCCAGAGAGCTCCAAAAAACAGTGAGAGTGTGAAAAGGAAGAATCCCCATCTGAAAGGTTTTATTACCTCTGCACTTCTGCTGAAAATGGCAATCAGTGAACAGCTTAGAAACACTGCGTATGAGAGAATGGCACTTCCAACGTGGATAAAAAAGAGAGGAGTTCTAATTATCGGCGGAATTGACCTGACCTCTGCCGGCAGAAATAGAGTTCCTACGAGGAGAGCTCCCGAAAGAAACCCTGTCAGCCTCTCTTCTGCCTTTGAGAGTCCGGCTGTTATTCCAAAAACCGCTGTAAACAGGAGGATAGTGTCAAATCCGTCAAATATGGGTGGATAGCCGAACCTGAAAGTTCTCCACGTAAGAACTCCAGAAACCATTGCAATAGATAGAACTATCAGGATTCTCTTCTTTAGTATCCCGCCGGATAGAGAGAGGAGAGCTCCCACAAAAACTACAAGTTTCTCCAGTTCCAACTTATGTCCTCCTTTCGGATTGATACAATTAAACCTGTTCCTTCCATCCCTTTCAAGGAGGCCAGAGTGAAGACGGTTGACGTCTCAACTAAATTTGAAACGCTTAGAACGGCAAGGGCCGTTGGGAGAATCAGGCTCTCCCCTAAAACTGTAAAGATGATTCTAAACGGAGAGATTCCAAAGGGTGATGTCCTTTCAGTCTCTCAGGTTGCGGGGATAATGGGAGCCAAGAAAACGGCTGAACTCATGCCCTTCTGCCACCCTATTCCCATTGACCACATAGAGGTTAAAGCAAAGGCAGGTGAAGACTACATAGAGGTTGAGGCAGAAGTTCGGGGAATCTGGAGAACGGGCTACGAAGTTGAGGCGATGAACGCTGTTTTAACGGCCCTTTTAAACGTTTACGACATGTGTAAGGCCTTTGACAAAAACATGGTTATTGAGGAAGTAAAACTCGTTTCAAAGAGCGGTGGAAAGTCTGACTGGGCTGAAGACCTCTCCGGCCTTAAGGCTGCCGTTATTACCGTTTCGGACTCAACAGCCGCCGGTAAGCGGGAAGATAAGAGCGGCCCTCTGGCAAAACAGATTTTGGAGGAGTTTGGAGCTGAGGTTATTGGCTATACTATTGTTCCGGACGATAAAGAGAAGATAAAAGAAGCCGTTTTAAACTTTAAAAAACAGGGAGCAAACGTTATCGTTACAACCGGCGGAACAGGTTTCAGCCCCAGAGACGTTACTCCTGAAGCCTCAGAGGAGCTCTTTTACAAGGAGATGACCGGCTTTTCTGAGGCTATGCACATTTTAGGAGTTCGGTTTACTCCAAAGGCTCTGATGTCCCGGGCAAAGGCTGGCCTCCTCTCGCCGGAGTGCATCCTTTTGAACCTTCCCGGTTCCTCTAAAGGAGTTGAGCAGAACCTTAAGATGTTTGCCCCTCTTCTGAAACACGCCCTTAAAATGGCTCAGGGAGGTGGCCACTGATAACCGTGGCCGTTATGGCCGGCGGGAGGAGCTCCCGCTTCGGCCGAAACAAACTCTCCGTTCCCTTCAGGGGGAAACTTCTTATAGAGAGTGTGATTGGGGAGCTCTCCGACTTTCCAGAAGTCCTCCTCGTTACAAAGAACCCTCTTTCGTTCACCCACTTAACCGTCAGATATCCTAACCTGCGGGTTCTTCCAGAGGCCTTTGAAGTCCACTCCCCAATCTGTGGGATTTATACGGCTCTCAAAAATGCCAGTTTCAGAAAAGTCCTAATACTTCCGGGGGATACTCCCCTAATCAGAAGAGAAGTTGTAAAGGAGTTTTCCAATCAGATTCCCCCGACAGTTCTAATGGAGAACGGAAGAGTCCACTCCCTCTTTGCTCTCCTCTTTAAAGACCATGTTGTTCAGGTAGAGGAGTTTCTAAAATCTGGGAAGCACAGGTTGAGGGAGCTCCACTCCCTCTTAAACTCCCGTGAAGTTCCGTTTTCACTCTTTGAACCCTTTGACTACAGGGGAAGCTCACTGCTAAACGTTAACCGACTGGAGGACTACTGTGAGGCCGTCTATAGATGAGATTGTTGAAAAAGTTAAGAAGCGTTCAAACCCTGAAAACCTCGGGATGATTCTTGTTCACAACGGGGTTGTCAGGGGGAGCTCCCGCTCAGGAGGCAAGGTTTCGGGAATGGAACTCTCCTACGATAGAGAGAAATTAGAACAGCTAATCTCTGAAATTGAATCCCGTGAGGGTATTGAGGCCGTTGAGGTCTGGCTCAACTCAGGAAAGTTAAACGTTGGAGACGACATAATGGTCGTTGCAGTTGCAGGCAGGTTCCGTTCAGACGTCCTCCCCGCCTTTGAGGAGCTCATCTCAAGGATAAAGAGGGAGGTTGTCCTTGAAAAAGAGGTTTGATGACAGCCACCTGACAGACTTTGAGAAGTGGGTAATCTTCAAAAAGGGAACGGAGCCCCCGTTTAACAATAAGTTCTGGAACCACTTTGAAAAGGGAGTTTACGTCTGTAAGCTCTGCCGTCAGCCCCTCTTTAAGAGCTCTGCAAAGTTCCTTTCTTACTCTGGCTGGCCATCATTTGACGAGGCTATTCCCGGAGCCGTTAAAGAGGTTCCCGAGGAGTTCCCGGACGACCGGATAGAGGTTGTCTGCTCCCGGTGTGGAGCCCACCTGGGGCACGTCTTCTACGGAGAGGGTTATACTCCAAAGAACGTTCGCTACTGCATAAACTCTGCAGCGATAGATTTCATTCCGGAGAGTGAAGTTGGCTCTGATTGAGCTTAAAAACGTAAGGAAAGTCTACAAACAGGGAGACCTTGAAGTAGAGGTTCTAAAGGGGATAGACCTTACTGTTGAAAAGGGGGAGTTCATCTCAATTGTAGGCCCTTCGGGTTCGGGGAAGTCAACCCTTATGTATATCTTAGGCTGTTTAGACAGGCCTACCTCCGGCGAATACTACTTAGACGGCAAAGACGTTCTGAAACTGCCGGACGATGAGCTCTCCAAACTCCGTGCCGAATACATCGGCTTTGTCTTTCAGGCCTTTTACCTAATTCCCTACTTAACGGTTCTTGACAACGTTCTCCTTCCGGTTGAATACCTCCCGAAAGAGGAGAGGAAGAGGCGTTTTTCAGACAAACCGCCGCAGAAAAAGGCCGTGGAGCTCCTTACCCGCCTCGGGATTGGAGATAGAATCGGCTTTAAACCTGAGGAGCTCTCCGGAGGTCAGAAGCAGAGAACTGCCATAGCGAGAGCTCTCATCAATTCCCCTGAGATAATCCTTGCAGATGAGCCAACAGGCCAGTTAGACACGGAGTCAAGCCGAGAGGTTATGAGGATATTTGAGGAGCTTCACTCTGAGGGGAGAACCGTTATCGTTGTTACCCACGATATGGAGATTGCAAAACACGCTCAGAGAATTGTGAAAATCAGAGACGGAAGGGTCGTTGAATGAGGAGTTTCCTCTTAAAAGACCTCATCCTCTCGCTCATTCACAACAAGCTGAGAACCCTCTTTGCCCTCCTTGGAGTTCTTTTCGGTGTTGTCTCCCTGGTTCTCATAGTTGCGGCTATTGAAGGGAGCTCCCTCCTTGCAAACAGGGTTATAGAGAAGTTGGGTCCCGACTCCGTTCTCATCGTTTCAGGCTCAATAAAGAAAGGACCCCGGAGCGGTTTCCTGAACCTTACGCTTGAAGACGTTAGAGAAATCGGGAAACTTGAGGGAATTTTTGCCCTCACCTACGGCGTTGTTAAACCGATGACAGTTTCGGATATATCAACGTCTAAGTTCACAACGGTTTTTGGCGTAGGCGAAAACTGGCTCCTTTCCTGGAACTACAGGATTGAAGCGGGAAGAGGCTTTACAGGTTCAGACTTTAAAGACCTCAGGAAAGTTGCTATTGTAGGCCACGATGTTGCCGATTTCTTCTGGCCGGGGCAGAGCCCAATCGGGAAAATTATCCTCATCGGAAAGGTTCCGTTCAGGGTAATAGGCCTCTACGCCAAAAAGGGAAAAACGCCAAACGGCCACAATTTAGACGACAGGGTCTTTATCCCTTTTCCCGTCTTTGACAGGCTGGTAGAAAAAACCTACGGCCACATCAGTATAATCAGGTTTAGAGTTTTGAACATGGCCGAATACAACCAGATAGTTAAGGAGACCCGCCAGATACTCCTGAAACGCCACAAGCCCGACGACTTTATGGTAATTACCCCCGTTGTTGTTAAAAAGTTCCTCTCAATGCTCTCTGCAACCCTTGCCTTTTTCCTGGGAATTGCTTCAACAACCGCTCTGATTGTCGGCGGATTCGTCCTCTCATCAATCTTCTACATTAACATCTACGTTCGCCAGTGGGAGATTGGTTTAAGGAGAGCCCTTGGGGCCACAAGAGATGACATTTTGAAACGGTTTCTCTACGAGGCCATCCTCATCTCCCTCTTTGCCTCCCTCCTTGGGAACATTTTAGGAGTGGCGGCCATAAGGTTCACTCTGCCCCTGCTGAAAATTCCCGTTGTTTACCCGGTTAAAGCCTTTGTTGTTGCAACTCTCTTTACACTTGGAGTCTGCCTCTTTGCCGTCTACTTCCCTGCAAAAAAGGCCGCTTCTTTTGAGCCTGTTTCAGCCCTCCGGAGGAAGGCGTGATGGTGGGAGCTCTCCTTGCCTACGCCAGAGAGAACAAGAAAAGGTTTCTCCTCTCCCTTATCGGCGTCTCAATCGGGGTTTTCGTCCTAACACTTATGCTTGGAATAACAAACGCAATGAAGCTCAAGCTTGAAAAGGCCATCGGGAAGATGGGCTCCTACGTTCTTGTAGTTCTTCCCGGAGAGGTTAAGAACCTCGGCGGGAGAACGATTCAGCTCTCTTTCTATCCAACTCTAACTTTAGACGATGCAGAGGCTATAAAAGAGAAATGCCCGGATGTTTCGGCAGTTTCTCCTTTTAAAAAGGTTTCCCCGAATGTCCACTACGGCGGAAAGTCAATCTCTGCCTCTGTTAGAGGTGTTTCACCAGATTACTTGAAAATCTCAGGCCACTCACTTCTCTGCGGCCGGTTTCTAACAGATTCAGATGTTAATAACATCTCAGAGGTTGCCGTTCTGGGCTACAACGTTGCCAGGAAGCTCTACAGAGAGACCTGCCCCGTTGGTAAAACGGTTTACCTCTTCAACGCTCCCTACCGGATTGTTGGCGTTATGGAGAAGATAGGAACAGACCTGAGCGGAGAGAACCTTGACGATAGAATCTACATCCCGATAACCTCTGCAGTTAAGAGGATTTCAAACGTTGACTACATAGACGGCATCTACGTTCTCCCTGTCTCTCCTGAAGCCTTTAAGCCTGCTAAAGAAGAAGTTTACTCGCTCCTTTTAAAACGCCACGGGAAAAAGGACTTTTCAGTCAACTCCTACTCCGACCTTGTTAACACCCAGAAGCAGGCTATGGAGATATTCACGAAGCTCTCCATCATCGTTGCCGTTATCTCGTTTGGGGTTGGTGCTCTTGGAATTCTGGCTGTTATGACTCTTTCTGTTTACGAAAGACTTGTTGAAATTGGGATAAGAAGAGCTTTTGGAGCTCCCCGCCGCTCAATTTTCCTCCAGTTCCTTACAGAGTCTGCTCTTCTATCCCTCGTGGGAGCCTCTGTAGGTGTTTTCCTAGCAGTTTTTATAGTTATTCTCATATCTACCGTTGCCCATTGGCCCCTTTACGTCCCGATAAAGGAAGCTCTCTTTTCGTTCGTTCTTTCTTTTCTTATTGGCCTCCTCTCGGGGATTTATCCTGCCGTTAGAGCTCTCTCCTTTGAACCCAGGGAGATCTTAAAAGAGGAGTAGTTTTTTTATCAAATTTAAAAATTTCCCTTTTATGAGACATATTTTGACCTATATTGGTGTTAATATAAAAATAACTTAATCTTTTGGTGGGAGGGAGAAGTGAAAAAAACTAATAAAATGGCCTACTTTGACTATCCAGACTTCTTCGTCTTTGTTGACAGGTTCTGCCCTAACTGCGGAGCTCCCGTCTCCGTAAAGTTAGTAAACGGAACGGAGATTGAAACCTGTCTAAACCCTGAATGTCCCTATTTTCAGGTTAGAGGAAAGGAGAAAAGCTCCCAAAGTAGCCACTAAAGGGTCATCGGTTTTAAACCGATTCCTGGGGAGCTCCCTCACTTTCACTCTCTGAGAACAGCGCCTCTATAAACTCCTCCGGGTCAAACTTCCTCAAGTCCTCTATCCTCTCTCCTATTCCAACCAGCTTTATAGGAATCTTCAGGTCGTTGCAGACTGCTACAACTATTCCACCTTTAGCTGTTCCATCAAGCTTTGTAAGGGCTATTCCTGTAACGTCTGTAATCTCCTTGAAAGCCTTTGCCTGAGAGATGGCGTTCTGTCCGGTGTTTGCGTCCAGAACTAAAAGAATTTCTGCCGGCTGGCCGGGGAACTCCCTTCCGATAACCTTCTTTATCTTGTGGATTTCCTTCATCAACCTCTCTTTGTTGTGGAGCCTTCCTGCCGTGTCAACAATCAGGACGTCCTCTCCCTTTGCCTTTATACTCTGAATGGCGTCAAACACAACTGCGGCCGGGTCAGTTCCCTCCTGAGCCTTAACTATCCTGACTCCTGCTCTCTCTGCCCACACCTCAAGCTGTTCAATTGCCGCAGCCCTGAACGTGTCTGCCGCAGCCAGAACTACTGAAAGGCCAGAATCCTTCAGCTGTTTTGCCAGCTTCCCTATGGTTGTTGTCTTTCCAACTCCGTTTACGCCCAGAACCAAAATCACAGATGGCTTTTCCGTTAAGTTCAGCTCTCCGCTGCACTGCCTGAGGAGCTCCTTCAGCCTCTCCTTCAGAATCTCAAGGAGCTGGTCGGAGCTCTTTATCTTCCTCTTCTTCGCCTCGTTCCTCAAATACTCTATCAGCTCCAGTGTTGTGTTTACCCCAACGTCTGCAAGGATTAGCCTCTCCTCAAGCTCCTCAAACAGGCTCTCGTCAACCTTTCTCCCTGCAAAGTCTGAAAGCCCTAAGGCGTCTCTTGTCTTCTTCAGCCCTTCCTTGAAGCTCTTTAGAATCTTTGAACCTGTTAATCCTAACTTCTCCTCAACTTCCCTCTTTCTAACGGTGAATTCCAGCTTGTAGTTCTCCGGAACTTTCTCCTCAACTTCTTTCAGGGCCTTTAGTGCAAGGTCGTAGAGCCCCTCCTTTATGTAGAGGTTTGCTATGTGGTAGTTGGCAAGGAATGAGAGCTTCTCGTTCTGGCTGTTCCTTGCAACGTCGTAGAGATTCCTGGCCTTCTGTAAGTTTCCTTTATACTCCTCAATTAACCCTTTAAAGAAAGAGGCGTAGTCCTTTCCGAGCTCCTTTTCTAACTTCTCCGTGTAGGGCTCAAACTCCCTATATATTGCAAGGTTCCTTACTATCTTAGCCGCTTCCTCTACAAGCTCTCCACTGCTGTATATAAGGGCGTTTGATACTGCCTCGGGAGCTCTCCTCTCGTTCTCCTCTGCCAGCTTCAGCCACTTCTCCGGCTGGTTCGGGTTCTCTTTGAGCTCCTCCTCTAAACCCTTCTTCTTCCTGAAAAAGCCGAACATCTTTTCTCCTTATCGGTTTTTGAGAAAAACTATCTGCTACAGCTCGTTTGTCAACTTGACCAGTTTACACAGGAGCTCGTAGGGTCTCCCCTCCTCCATTGCCTTAACGGCCATTTCTATTCCGTCTTCAACCTTTTCAACCTTTCCACCTGCAACGAGGGCAAAACCTGCGTTCAGAGCCACAACGTCCCTCTTTGCCCCCTTTTCCTCTCCCGTTAGAATCCTCCTTACAATTTCTCTGTTTTCCTCTAAAGTCTCTCCCCCCTTGATTTCTGAGAAGGGAGCTCTCTGTAGTCCAAAGTCCTCAGGTGCCACAATGTAACTCTTTATCTCTCCGTCCTTTATCTCCGTTATTTTCGTTGCCTCGCTTATCGTTATCTCATCTGTTCCGTCTTTACCGTGAACGATAAAAGCCCTCTCTGTTCCAAGCTTCAGGAGAACTTCGGCCAGCTTCTCTGTGAGCTTTTCGTCATAGACTCCCATCAGCTGGCGAACAGCTCCGGCCGGGTTTGTCATAGGCCCCAGAACGTTGAAAATCGTCCTTATCCCAAGCTCTTTCCTCGGTCTTACAACTGTAGCCATTGCAGGGTGGAACTTTGGAGCAAACATGAAACCGAATCCCAGCTCCTCAATACACCTTGCAACCTGCTCCGGCTCAAGGTCTATTTTCACTCCGAAACTCTCTAAAATATCTGCACTTCCGCACCTGCTTGAAACAGACCTGTTTCCGTGCTTTGCAACGGGAACTCCGCAAGAGGCTACGACTAAGGCAACCGTTGTTGATATGTTGAACGTTCCCTTTAAATCACCTCCAGTTCCGCAGGTATCAACAACCCTCCTTCTCAGCTCTTCGCTTAAGGGAACCTTCCTGCTCCTCTCCCTCAGAACCTCTGTTGCCCCTGTTATTTCCTCAACAGTTTCCCCTTTACACCTTAGGGCTACAAGAATTCCGGCTATCTGAACGTCTGTAAGCTCCCCTTCCATAATTGAACTGAAGAGCCTGTAAGTCTCCTCTCTACTCAGATTCTCCTTCTCAACCAGCCTGTTTAGAACCTTTCTCACTTCCATCTTTTAAGCACCTCTCCTGCACTTATTATCTCTGCTCCCAGTTCTCTCGCCTTTTCCCTTTCAGATTCTAAACTCTTCAACCTGAAGAGATGGCTCTTGCAACTGCAGTCTGTTGCTCCAAAACCTGAAACCGACTCGTTTCCCTTTAAACTCTCTGCCAGTTTACATTCAAATTCCTTATCTCTGAATACCCACACCTCAACAGGTTCAAACCGTCTGTCTGTTGTTATGAAATCAATGTGCCAGTGGCGTTTCTTCTCCCTTTTCAAGTGTCTTAAAACTCTCTTTTCAAAGCTTCCCATCGCAGAGCCACAGTAACAGTAAACACCTTTCTGCAGACTGAAAACCCTGCCGCTTCTAACTTTTACAGTTAGGTCTTCCTTTAAACGGAATACCAGACCGTAACTTCCCTTCAGGTGCTCACCTCCTCTAAAGACATCCTGGGGAGAGCTCCCACCTCTAAAGAATCTCCACCTTCCAACAGAAACCGCCTATATCCAACGTAGGCTACCATCGCTCCGTTGTCTGACGTAAACTCCATCTTTGGCAGATAAACCTTGTATCCCTGCTCTTCAATCTCTTTCAGCTTCTCCCTCAGAAGGCTGTTTGCAGAAACTCCTCCAGAAACGGCAATCCTCTTAACTCCCGTTTCTTTCAGAGCCTTTTTCAACTTTCCAATCAGATACTCAACTGCCGTCTTCTGAAATGAGGCTGCAACCTGCTCTGGCGGGTAGTTCTTCTCAATCAGCCGTCTTACTGCCGTCTTAATTCCGCTGAAGCTGTAGTTGAAGCCCTTTACCCTCGGTTTTGGGAGCTCCAGATATTCTCCCTTAAACTCCGTGTAAATCCTGTCTATTACAGGCCCTCCCGGGTATCCGAGGTTCAGCATTTTCGCCACCTTGTCGTAAGCTTCTCCAACTGCGTCGTCTAAAGTTTTCCCTATTACCCTGTATTTCCCAAACTCCTCTGCCAGAACTATTAGCGTGTGGCCTCCGCTTACAACCAGCCCTAAAAACGGGTATTCCGGCTCACTCCCTATAAATGGAGAGAGCAGATGGGCCTCTATGTGGTGAACTCCCTTAAAAGAAATCTCCTTCCAGAAAGCAACTCCCTTTCCAAACGTGAGCCCCACTAAAAGGGCGGGGAGTAGGCCGGGAGCTCTGGTAACGGCTACAAGCCGGATATCCTCTACACCGATTCCTGCAACTCTTAGGGCCTCTTCAAATACAACGTCTATGTTCTCCGCGTGTTTCCTTGCTGCAACTTCCGGAACAACCCCTCCAAAGGGCTGGTGGAACTCATACTGGGATGAAACGATGTTGCTTAAAACCCTGTTTCCGTGTCCATCGTAAACGGCAACAGACGTATCGTCGCAGGATGTATCTATGCCAACTACCAGCACTACTCAACCTCTAAATCCCAGTAGATTTCCGGCCTGTGCCCTAACCTCTCCTCAAAACTTCCGGCTATCTCAATAATTTTGTCTGCAACTGTTCTCTTAACATCTTTACTCTCTGCAACCACTTTTAAACAGGCGTCTATGTATATCTCGCATACGGGAACGACCTCAACCCTTTTAACTCCCGGTATCTGCTCAACTTCATCAACAATCTTCTTAACAAAGTCCATCTCTTCCATCTTCTACTCCTTCTTGAGAACAACTATCTGGTTCCTCAGGGTTTTAACAGTTGTGTTGAAGAGCTCCCTCAAGTCCTGATACTCATCAACAGGAACGACGTTTTTGTTGAGAACCATCTGTGAGTGGAAGTGGAGCTCCCTTCCATTAACTTCCCACTTTATTGAGAAGCTACCAACTCTGTTCCTGAAACTGTAGTTTTCAGGCTTCAGGTATAGGGCATATCCTGTCGGGAGCTCTAACTTAACGTCTGAAACCTTCTCCATCTTATACCCAACAACGTATGGGTATCTCCTGCTCTTTGCCGCAACTAAGTTCACGAGCCTGCTGTAGTCTGGAGTCGGGAATTTTGCAAGGAGATAGTGGGAAGTTATTGTTCCGTAGTTTCTATCTTCTCCCTCAATCTTAATCCATACGTCTTTCTTGTTTAAGTCCCTGTAGTTTGAAATTTCATACTTCTCAACGTTAAACCCGGGGGAGACCTTTGCGGCAAGCTCCTCAACGTGTCTTTTTATCTGTTCGGAGGGAGCTCCCGTCAGCCTTGCCCTCTCAATAACTCCATAAATTCCTGTATAGTCAAACTTAAACTTACCTTCTAAACTTCCAAATGGTTTAAGTGTGAACTTACCGCTGAAACCTTCAACGTTTGCATCTGGCGGAAATACAGGTGTTTCAGTAACTGTTCCTTTCTCCTTCTCAACGTCAACAATCAAAACCCTCCTCCCCTGGTCGCTTGGAGGCAGGTATCCAAAGGGAACGAAATCAGAAGTTGTGTCCATAAAGAACCACTTACCTTTCCATTTTATTGCCGCTATCTCGTGGTTGAACGCCGTAGGCATCGGCATTTCGGGGTCCATGTTTGCCCTGCTGAGTGTGGGAATGAGAACAGGGTATCCCTTAACGCCTATGACCTTCAGCATTGCAATCAGCAGTGTTGCGTGGTCTTTACAGTCTCCATACCTGTTCCTGAGAATTTCTGAAGCCTTGTGGGGTTTATAACCGTTTATCCCAAACTCCATTCCCACATACCTTATGTTCTGCGCAACAAAGTTATATATAGCCCTTATTTTTTCTTCCTCTGTTTTCTTACCTTTAACAACTTTCAGGGTGGTTTCTCTTACAAACCTGTCCGGTTTGACGGACTCTTTAGCAAGGTCTGAATACCACTTTGCAACTTCCTGCCAGCTCTTTAGAGATGTTATGGCAACCCTTTTTGCCACTTCTTCAAACGGGGGCATGCTGGGTTCTTTAACTATCGGTGGAACGTTTTTTACTACCCAGGAGAGCTCCACAAACTTCCCTAAGTCCTTTTTTTCTGGCCGAGATTCCTTTTCGCTCATGTTGTATGTTTTGAATCTGTAGTACTTTCCTTTTGGAATCAGCGCTTTAAATACTGCCTCCTTAACGGGATACTCATCCTGCAGGTAGTCTGTTTCCCAGAACTGGTTTTTCATGTAGGGTTTAACGGTTTTCAGAACGTAGGCATACTTGATTACAGAGCCGACTCTTACTCCTGGCATTGAGATTGTTCTGTACTTGAGGTCTGAGTAGATTGGAGCCTCTGAAATAAACGGCGGATAGACTGTATTTATTGCCCTTTTGCCAGGTTTTAGGATCTTTCCGTCCGGCGTTACTGTATAGGCGTAGAGAATCTTTAACTTCTGGTGTTCTGTTGAAAACGGAATAACTATCTCTCCAAAGTCCTGAATTCCCCTCTTTCCCGTTATCTTTACTGCCTTCTCTTCTTTCCAGATTTTTCTCCCATCGGGGAAGAACTTAACAGTACACCTGTCGTAGAGGATTACAGCTCCGTAGTTTTTCTCTTTAGCAAGAGTGGATGTGATAAGAAACAGAACGGTCAAAATGGCGGTTAGAAGCTGTTTCATTTCTTTCCCTCCTTCTTATTTTTGTGCTGAAGCAAGCAGTAGTTTCCCAACTATCGGAATATCAACGTCTCCTTTCTTTGAAACTCCTTCAACTTCAATTCCAACTATTTCTCCATTCTCATCGTAATCAACTACTATTCCTTCAGCAATTTCTTCCGATTCTGCACTTGGAGTTCCTTTTAGTTCGACGTAGAGCGTATCTGTTTCAGGGTAGTATTTAAACTTCATCTCTTCCTCCGTTTGAAGCTCCTATCAAAGAATGCGTTGTGCACGGTTTCTCCGTCTTCTAATAGAACTACTCTTAAATATTTCTTTTCCTCTGGTATATAAATCCAGCATCGCATTCTTCCGTCAGGTTGAACTTCCTTAAATACAAACTTTCCCATTCTGGCACTTTCAATCCATTCCGGTTTAATATATGGCCTTTTCCTGATGACAATTTCTGCAAAGTATCTTGTTGTTTTACCAAAAGCCTTTAAAGGTTTTCCTTCCATTGTCTATCATTCCACTATCCCGTCCTCTCTAACGGCCTGGAGTATCTTTTCAATAACACTGTCTATCAGCTCTTCAGATTCAGCCTCAACCATTACCCTCAGTAGAGGCTCTGTTCCCGAATACCTGATAACTATCCTTCCCCTGCCGGAGAGCTCCCTCTCAACCTCTTCCTTCGTCCTCTGGAGGTTCTCTAAGCTCTCAAGGGGCGGTTTCTCTTTAACTCTAACGTTCTCAAGCTTTTGCGGGAATGTTTCTATCCCTTTGAAAATTTCACTCATAGGCTTTTTCAAAGACTTTACAATTGAAGCTATGAGAACAGAGGTCAGTATCCCGTCTCCAGTCTTTCCAAACTCCCTCACTATTATGTGGCCAGACTGTTCACCTCCAACTACTGCCCCTACTTCTTTCATCTTCTCTGCCACATACCTGTCTCCAACGGGAGTTCTGTGTAGATTCATTCCTAGCCCTTTGAGGAACTTTTCAAGCCCTAAGTTGCTCATAACCGTTGCAACAACCTCTTTGGACCTGTCGCTAAAGTGAGCTGCCAGAATGCCGATTAACTTATCTCCGTCTATTACGTTTCCCTCTTCATCTACTGCTATGCACCTGTCTCCGTCTCCGTCGTAGGCAAATCCCATGTGGAGGTGGAGCTCCCTTACCTTCTGGGCAATAAACTCCGGGTGGAGAGCTCCGCATCCTTCGTTTATGTTCTTCCCGTCGGGCTCTGCGTTAAAAGTAAATACCTTTGCCCCAAGGGCGTTGAAAACGTCTGGAGCTATCTGGAACGTTGCTCCGTTGGCACAGTCTATTCCAATTTTCAGCCCTGCCAGATACCTTCCTGCAGACTCAAGGTGTTTCTTATAC
>WFNZ01000006.1 GCA_015488335.1 Thermovibrio sp. | reverse complement strand
GGAGGTGTTTATGCAAATTTATGTGTTTGAGTGCAACAAGTGCGGCGCCGAGTTTGAGGAGGCCATCTACTCTCCCCTCCAGCTCATGGAGATTAAGTGTCCCTACTGCGGCTCTGAAGATGTTGAGGTTATAGACATTGCCAACTTCTGTTCACCCTTTGGCTGATGTTAATTTAAAGGGGCGGTCTGCCCCTTCTGGTATTCTTATCAAAACAGAATACGGAGATGGAATTGATAGTTAAGAT
The DNA here is from genome assembly GCA_015488335.1 of Thermovibrio sp. Classification (GTDB taxonomy): domain Bacteria; phylum Aquificota; class Aquificia; order Desulfurobacteriales; family Desulfurobacteriaceae; genus Balnearium. The sequence goes on along the minus strand of WFNZ01000006.1, from coordinate 11,376 downwards.
ACTGATTCTTCTCATTGTTGTTGGAGTAATTTTTGGCTGGGATAAGATTCTCAACCTCTTTAAAGCCTTCTTCCAGGCCAAAAAGGAGTTTGAAAAGGGCTTAAAGGAAGAGGAAGAAGAAAAGGAGAAAAAGCCCGACATAAAAGTGGTTAAATAGTTTTTTTCCCTGCTCCCCTCTTTGATAAGATTTCCCCTATACTCTGGAGGAGGAGCAGGGATATGAAAAAACTGATTTCTCTTCTATCGGCCGTTTTCCTCTCCTTTCCTGCCGCCTCACTTGCCGGAAACGTTGACACCTTTGGAATCGGCTCAAAGGCAACAGCCCTGGGCGGTGCCTTCTCAGCCTACGCAGATGACCCCTTTGCCGTCTACTATAACCCTGCCGGCTTAACTCAGATTGAAAGGCCAATAGTTTCAATTGGTTTTGAAGTTCTCAACCCGAAAATAAAGGTTCACAATTTCAGAGCTGTTGATGGAGATGGAAACAGAGTTGAACCTTACGGAATCTCGTTTTCAGACTCCTCCGATAACCTTGTCGTTCCCCACTTTGGGTTTGCTACACACCTCTGGAACAACATTTACTTCGGAATTGCCGCCTACATCCCTTACGGCCTCCACATTAAGTGGGAAGACAACCCTTCTAAGAACTCTGCTGCCTACAACGGCTTTGAGTCCTACTACGTCCGTGGAGTTGTAACTCCCACAATGGCCATAAAGTTGACTAATAAGCTCTCCGTGGGCTTTGGAATCTCATTTGGCCGTTCAGATGCTGGAACTCAGAGGAGGATATACGCCCCCTCCATTCCATCACTCAACGGTAGGGTTATAAAGGGAGACCTCCACGACGACTTCAACATCTCCTTTAATGCCGGTATCCTCTATAAACTCTACGATAATCTCTCCTTTGGCTTGACCTACCGTTCCAAAACAAATACAGACTTTGAGGGAACAGTTGAAGTTAAAGGTCTTGATAAGGTAGACGCTTCAACCAGCATAGACCACCCCGACCAGCTCCAGTTCGGCGTTAAGTATAAGCCCAACAGGAGGCTCACCCTTACTGCAGATGTTGTCTGGACAAACTGGAGTCAGATACACGGCTACACCGTTAAGTTTAAAAGGCCACTCCTTGGGAAAACTGAAGAGAACTTCCCAAGGGACTGGAAAGATACAAGACAGGTCAGGTTGGGTATTGAGTATAAGTGGAATGAGTTTCTAACCCTGAGGGGCGGCTACTTCTACGACCCGTCTCCCATTCCGGACCACACATTTGACATGCTCTGGCCCGATGCCGACAAGAAAACCTACTCTGTTGGTGCAGGCCTCCACTTCGGCAGGTTAACCGTTGATACAGTCCTCCAGTATATCGTCGCCGAGTATAAGAGGGAGATTGGTGGAGAGAGCGTTAACCTTAATAACAGCTACCCCGGTGTTTCCGGTAATCCCGGCAGGGTTTCAATGTCTGCCGACGGCCACCTGTGGGGATACGGAATAACCGTCAGCTACAGGTTTTAACGGAGGGGAAAGATGAGAAAGATTCTGGCGGCTTTAACCGTTCTTTCTATAATATCCTCCTGTGGCGGGAGTTTGCAGAGTTCAGAGGGAGCTCCCTCCCAGGTAAACACACAAAACACGGAAAGGAGCTACCTGGTGTTTGACCCCTTCTCAAAGAGCGCAAACCAGCCCTTAGGAATACCGTTCCCAAATGATATCTTCTGGGCTTCACAGAGTAGGGGAGAGACATACGTAAACCTTGACACCTCTTCCGTTTCAGACCCTGCCGAGAAGCTCCTCTTTGAGGCCATAAACCGGCTCCACATAAGTGGTTTAAGCCCCAACACTCCGATTTTCATTCCCCTCTCATCTGATAAACCTTTAGATATGGCCTCTTTGAACGGTAAGTTTCTCCTTGTTGACCTGACGGTTTTAGGGGAGCTCTCACAGGCCCAGTCAGACGACGAGAGGAAAAAACTATCTTCAATCCTCTTTCAGAACAGCAGGCTCTACTTTATCCAGGATGGGAAATACCTGAAGTTTTACCCCGTTGAACCCCTTGAAGCAGGACATAAATACCTGTTTGTTCTACTGAACGGAATCAAGGATAAAAATGGAAATACCGTCCTCCCTCCTCAGGTTTACAACGAACTTGAGGGAGAAACTCCTCTTTCAGACCCTCAGCTTGAGGTCTTGAGGGAAAAATACCAGTATCTCTACAATAACGTTTTCCCCGTTCTCTCTCAAATAACGGGAATTCCCCTGAATAGAGAGACAGTCCTTGAATCCTTTACATTCTCAACGGCAGATAAAACCCTCTCTGTTTCAGACCTCTCCCAGATTAAGGCCGTTTTAGAGGGAGAGTCTGATACCCTTAACGTAACCGGCCTTCCCTACTCTCAGATAGAGGTAGACTACAGAACCTTTGACTCTGAAGACCCGGGCAAATCTCCCCTCTACGGCGTTTTAAATATCGTCCTCAATAACCAGCAGCTCTTAGGAATGTTAAGGGCGAACAACCTCTTTCCTGCGTTTAACATAAGGAAGTTGGGGGAGCTCTTTGCCCTCATGAAGAGTGGCCAGCAGTTTGACCTGAAAGACTACGTTAAGTTCATTCCCATTTATATAGGGAATGGAAGTAATTACAACGGAACTGTTTACATCTTCCAGCACGGTCTTGGAAGCGATAGAACGAGGGCAGAAAACCTCCTCTCCGACATCACATACCCCGTCGTTGCAATAGACCTTCCCTACCACGGAGCCTATACGAAACTGACGGAAAACAGCGATTTTGAGTGTGGAGAGGGTAAGTGCTACTTAACAGGAAACGTTGGAGCAGACAGATTCAACATCTACCAATCTGTCTTTAACCTGAGGCTTTTAGAGCTCCTTCTGAGAAACGGCGTTTACGACATTAACGGAGATGGAAACCCCGATAAAGTTCAGAAAGTCAACTTCGTTGGCGTCTCTATGGGAGCCATAACAGGATCAATCTACGCCCGCTTTGGAACTCCCGATAAGGTTGTCTTAAATGTTGGCGGCGGGAACTACGTCTCAATCATTGACGCGGCTAAAAACGAGCTCATAGAGGGACTTTTAAAGTCAACGGGAGTTGAAAAGAATACAAACGGTTACGCAGTTCTTTTAGGAGTTTTCCAGTTGGTTCTTGATACAGCAGACCCTATTTACCTTGGAACGGAAAATAAGGACAAAACTCTTGTTCAGAACGCCTGCTGCGATACTGTTGTTCCCTTCGTCTCAAACCTTTCACTTGCCAGAAGAGTAGGTTTTGACTCCTTTACCCGCCTCTCAAAGGACTCAGATTTTGAAAACCCACCGGCTTCCCCCGGCTGGTATCTCTTTGGAGATGAGAACCACTGGGTTCACCACAGCTTTCTCATCCACACAAACCTTGAGGGCTACCCTGAAGTTCAGCCCCACGCGACCGTTGACTACCTCTTAAAGGCCGAAAAAGCCGCAAGGGAGCAGATTGAGGAGTTCTTCTCTCAGTAGAGAATGAAATTCTTACCCTCTGGCCGTTTGGCCGGGGGGTTTTATCAGGTTGAACTTCTGGTGGATAGGGATTTCCTGGCCAGCTTGACGATATCCTCAAGGAACGCTTTTGCTATTCTGTTATAAGGAGTTTCCGGCTTTAAGTCTTTAACTTTTTCCCAGGTTAAAAGGAAATTCCTGTCAGCTTCTTCTAAAACGGCAAGTTCTTCAGGTGTAAGAAGATGTTTATATTTCTCTAACTCCTGTCTAAAGGATGCAGCCTCATTCATATCGTAGTCTATTCCAGGGTCGTTAATAACTCTCTCGGCTGTTATTCTTCTACTTCTTATCGCGTAAAGTCTTAAGGATTCCTTTAACCTTGGTTTTAAGTTCCTCATTTACTCTTCCTTTAAGAATTGTAAGTATTTGCCTGTCTCTTTTTGCTTTCCTGATGTGGTTGTCAAACAATTCCTTTAAAGTTTGGTTTACCTTCATACTTGAAATTATACGTCCTTCCTCTGTCAGAACAACCATCCATTGGCGTTTTCTGTCGTAGAGGATTCTGTCCCATGACCTTCCATAAGCTTCATAATATACTCCTGTATAGTAGCAAGTGTCTCAAAAGTTTTTAAGGTAATCTTTCCAATCAGAAATTACTCCTTCCTCAAGGCGGTCTTCAAGATGATTAAGATATGTTCTTTCGCTCACCCATAACTTTTTAAAGGAATCTTCTGCTCTTTGAGGGTCAAATTCCTCTAATAGCTTTAGGAATTTTTCTTCAGCTTTCCGTTGTTTTCTGGAAATTTGATGGTTTTTCACTTTTTAGATCCCCCTCTTTTATTCTAATTGGAAATTTTAGTAGTTTGGAAAGAAACAGCGGACGGTTCTGTTCTCTATTTTGACGGCGGGGGGGAGCTCCCTCCTGCACACCTCCTTAACCTTCGGGCATCTCGGGTGGAAAGGGCAACCTTCCGGCCTGTTTGAGGGCTCTGGAACGTTTCCCGGAATTGCTGGGAGCCTTCTTTTAGCAATTCCTGTAAGCTTTGGCGATGAGGCTATCAGCCCTTCGGTGTACGGGTGGAGAGGTTTTCTGAAAATTTCCTCTTTACTTCCAGATTCAACTGTGAAGCCTGAATACATAACGAAAACTCTCTCTGCAAACTCCTCAACAACGGCCATGTCGTGGGTGATGAGAACGGTTCCCATTTTTCTCTTTTTTGAGAGTTCCTTGAGGAGCTCCAATATCCTCTTCTGAACCGTTACGTCTAAGGCTGTTGTGGGCTCGTCTGCTATCAGGTAGTTGGGGCTGCAGGCAAGCGCCATGGCTATTGCAACCCTCTGCTTTAAGCCGCCGGAGAGGTGGTGTGGGTAGGCGTTAATCCGTTTCTCGGCTTCCGGTATCTGCGCCATCTTAAAGAGCTCAACAACTTTCTCTTTCAGCTCCTCTTTGCTCCCCTTAAACCCGTGGTAGATTAGGGCTTCTGCAACCTGCTCTCCAACTGTCATTAAAGGGTTCAGTGAAGAGGACGGATCCTGGAAGACCATCGCAACCTTTTCCCACCTGAAGCGGCGGAGCTCCTCCCCCTCTAATTTCAAAACCTCCGTTCCGTCAACCTCTATTTTTCCTTCAATATTCAGGTTTTCAGGTAGAAGCTTTAAAACTGAAAGTCCTGTCAAAGACTTCCCGCTTCCGCTCTCTCCAACAAGGGCAACCCTTTCACCCCTTTCACAGGAGAGCTCCCCGTCAACAACAAGCTTTACCTCTCCTGCAGAGATTGAGAGGGAGCTTATGTTCAGAGACATTTCACCTCAACCCAGTAGGAGTTCTCGTTGAAGATGTCCGGCTCAAAGTAGAGCTCCCTGCAGATCAGCTTTTTCCCCTGCCTCTCCTTTGCCGACAGGTAGTGGGAGACTGCCGTTGGAATTTCCCCCAAAAACTTCCCGTCTGCCGTCTGAAGAACGTAAGTTACCGGAGACTTCGGGTTCAAAGGCTCAGCCTTCAGTAAGAACTCCTCCTTCTCCCTTATAACCCTCTCCCAGTTGGGCCTGTAAATCCTCTTTGTTTTAACCGGCGTGTAGTAGGTGTCTGTTTCTGCCAAAAGGTGGTGGACGTTCTCGTATCCTCCAAGGCTTAAGATGAACCGGGCAAGGTCTTTAGGAAAAGTCTCGTCCATCAAAAGAGCACCTATCAGAGGCCACAGTTCGTTTTTGTTGATGACCTCTTTTAGTTCGCCAGCTTTTGCCTTCAGTATGTTCGGGTTCTTCTTCCAGAGTGCTATGAGGGAGCTCCTCACCGTTTCGTAGTTCTCCGTTGTAAATTCAAAGCTCTCAAGGAGCTTCAGGAGTTCCTTAACTTCTGTCTTAAACCGCTTCCTGTAGAGGAGCCTTGTCATCAGCCACCGCTTGTTGACTTTCTTGAGGAGCTCCTCAGCCATCTCCTTGTCTAAGAACCAGCTGAGGTAAACGCTTCCCCTTCCAAGTTCCCTGTCGTAAACCCTGTCAACAAAGGGAGTGATCAGCTTCTCCCCGAAAATGTCCTTTGTCAGCTCTCTGAAAGAGTCCCTAATTACGTTAATTACCTTCTCAATGGCCTTTTCAACGCTCTTTGCCCTTACTATGAACTCAACCCTTATGTCTGCACCGTTTAGCTCCTCAGAGACCCTCGGAACTATTACAACTCCGTCTTTTTCAACAACTTCAAGGTTTGAATAGGCAAGGTGGGTTGGGAAGTGGAGCTCCAGCCCCTGAGCTATGTACTCAAGAACAGACGTTGCCGCAGACGAGAGGGTTTTATCCTTAACCTGAAAGAGCTTCTCAACCTTTATCTTCTCTCCTCCTGCCGGCCTCTCCTCTGTCTCCGGCTGTGTCAGTTTTCCCTTCTCAAACCTCTCCCAGATTGAGAGGTCAACGTCTCCATCGTGAAGTTGGATTTCAACTATCTCCTCCTCCCTTAAATATTTCCTTGCTGCGTCCCTTATTCTTTTTGCCCTCAGGAAATTCCTTGCCTCTTTCTTGGAGAGCTCCCACAGCTCCTCAGTTATGTGGCTCACCTCTCCCCTTATCGGCCAGAAGTAGTTTCTCCTCACCTCTCTGATGAACTGGTAGGAGAAGAGCTTCTCAACCGGAGCTTTTAGAAGCTGGAAGTCAACACAGGAGAGCTCCTTACTTGAAAGAACTGCGAGAGAGGGAGAGAAAGGGAACTGCTCCCGAAGAACCTTCAGCTTCTCGGAGATAAACCTTTCAGACACCCCTTCAAAGGGAACGGCCGAGAAGACAACCAGTATCTTTGAATTTCTGTTTAAGAAGTTCTCGCTCTTTATGGGAACCGAGAGGGCGTTTGAGAGGAGCATTGAAAAAGGGAGAGCTCCCGGGTCTCCCGGGTATATCCCGTCAAGCTCAACCCCTAATTTCTTAAGCCTTTCGGCAAAAAAGAGGAGTGCGTCTGTTATGACTTCTTGTCCTGCCCTCTTAGACGTGAAAATCAAGGAAGTTTTAACCTTTAGCTCCATTCTCCTTCAAAACCTCTTTTAAGATTCCGATTCCGTAGTCTATCTCCTCCTCGGAGATGACAAGAGGCGGAACAAACCTTAAAACGTTTCCCGCCGTGCAGTTAATAATAAGTCCCTTTTTAAGGGCTGAGGCAACTATATCCCCGCAGGGCTTTCTGCACACAAGCCCCAACATCATTCCCAAACCCCTTACGCTTTCAAACCTCTCAGGAAACTCAGAAGCAACCTCTTCAAGCCTTTTTTTGAGGTATTCTCCCTTCCTCTTTACCTCCTCCATAAATCCCGGCTCTGTCATTATCTTCATAACCTCAACGCCGGCCCTCGTTGAGAGGAAGTTCCCCCCAAAGGTTGAGGCGTGGAGCCCCGGCTTTAGAACCTCTGAGAATTTTCTCTTTGTAACGATTGCCCCGATTGGAACGCCGTTTCCGAGGGCCTTTGCAAGCGTCATGACGTCCGGCTCAACGCCGTAGTGCTTATAGGCAAAGAGTTCCCCCATTCTTCCCATTCCCGTCTGAACCTCGTCAAATATGAGAATTGCGTCAAACTCATCGGCTATCTGGCGGAGCTCCCTCAAGAACTCCCTGCTGGCCGGAACTACTCCACCCTCTCCCTGAACCGGCTCAACGATTATCCCGGCAGTTCTCTCTGAAACCACCTCTTTCACTGAGTCTATGTTGTTAAACTTCGCAAACTTTACTCCCGGAAGCATCGGGCCAAAGCCCTCGCTGTACTTCCCCTGCCCCGTTACAGTAACTGCCGCCATTGTCCTTCCGTGAAAAGACTGCCTAAAGGCAACTATCTCATACTTTTCAGGATTCTTCTCCGTTCCGTATTTCCTTGCAAGCTTGAGAGCTCCCTCGTTGGCCTCAGCTCCGGAGTTGCAGAAGAAGACCTTATCTCCAAAGGAGTTTTTGCATATCAGCTCTGCAAGTTCGGCCTGTGGCTCTATGTGGAAGAGGTTTGATGTGTGAATGAGCGTTTTCGCCTGCTGACAGATTGCTTCAGAGACTTCCGGGTGGCAGTGCCCCAGGTTGCAGACGGCAATTCCCGCCAGCATGTCTAAATACTTCTTCCCTTCGCTGTCGTAGAGCCAGCACCCTTCACCCCTAACAAACGAAACCGGATACCTATTGTAGGTCTTCATAACAAAATTTTCTGTTTTCTCAAAAACGCTTTCTCCCATATTGTCCTCCGGGAATTTGATATTCTGGAGTATACAACTTGTGAATGGTGATTGGTTGGTTAGGAGTTAGCGGAGCTCCACAACGGTAACGCCGTCTCCGCCCTCTTCTGGCTTTCCAGACTGGAAAGACTTTACGTAGGGAGACTCCTTCAGGTATTCTCTTATGAGCCTCTTTAGAATCCCCTCTCCGTAGCCGTGGACGATCTTCACCTCTTTGACTCCAACTAAATTGGCCTCGTCTAAGAACTTCTCAACGGCCCTTAAAGCCTCCTCTCCCCTCATTCCGAGAACTTTTAGGACAGGGAAGAAGCTTGCAGGCTTTTTAACGTTTACGCTTACAGTTTCCTCTTTTTTGGGAGCTCCTTCAACAACTTCAACCTGAGAGAGCTTAACGTCAACCTTGAGAGCTCCCACCTGAACCTTTGCCGTTTTCCTCTCCCTGTTTATCTCAACAACGGTTCCCTTCCTGCCACTTTTTAGGAGCTTGACCGTATCTCCTACCTTTGGTTCCCTTTTGGGCTTTATCTCCTCTTCCAACTTTGCCCTGTTTCTAACGCTTACAACAACCTGTCTGACCTTCTGCCTTGCCCTTTCTACCTCTTTCTCTTTCAGGGCTTCTGCCGTTTTCCTCTCAAGCTCCTCTATATAAGACTTTAGCTTCTCTGAGAACTCCTCTCTCAGCTTTTTCTCTTTCTCGTGGAGCTCCCTCTCCTTCTCCTCTAACTTCTTCTTCAGCTCCTCAACCCTTCTCCTTTCACTCTCAAGCCTCTTATACTCCTTCTCAAGGGCTTCTAAAATGTCCTCTGCTAATTTGTCTTCAGCCTTCATAAGGCTTTTTGCAGTTTCTATAACCTCTTCCGGAACGCCGAACCTCTGAGCTATTACAAGGGCGTAGCTCCTTCCAACTATTCCGTAGGCAAGCCTGTATAGAGGCTTTAGAGTTTTTTCGTCAAAGAGAACAGAAGCTACTTCGTAGTAGTCGTCTTTGTAGGCAAAGAGCTTTACAGGTGTAAAGTGGGTTGTTGCAACAACCTTTGCTCTCCTCTCTTTTAGATACTTTAGAATTGCAACGGCCAGCGTTGAGCCCTCTACAGGGTCTGTTCCAGCTCCAAGCTCGTCTAAGAGAACTAAGGAGTCTGAATCTGCCTCTTTCAGAATTCCAGCAATATTCTTTATGTGGCCGCTAAAGGTTGAGAGAGACTGCTCTATGCTCTGCTCGTCTCCTATGTCTGCAAACCAGCTTTTGAAGAGCCTGACGGAGCTCCCTTCCTCTGCCGGAATTAGGAAGCCTGTTTGAGCCATAAGGGTTAAAATTCCGGCAGTTTTCAGGGTTACAGTTTTTCCGCCTGTATTCGGCCCCGTTATTACAAGCCCCTTTTCAAGTTTTATGTCAACGGGAACTGTCTCTTTTCCAGATAGAACCAAGAGCGGATGCCTTGCCCCCTTAAGGTTTAAACTTTTCCCGATTTCAGGGAGAGTCCCTTTCAGCTTTAGGCTCATGTATGAAACGGCGTAGCGCCTGTCTATCTCAACAAGAGCTTTAAAGCTCTCCTTTATCTCCTCCCTGTGTTCAGAGGCAAGTTTTGAGAGCTCCCTCAGTATCCGCCTTACCTCTTCTTTCTCTTTTGAGCGGAGCTCCCGTAATTTGTTGTTCTCCTCAACAACCGACAGAGGTTCAACGTAGAGGGTCTGGCCTGAAGAAGACCTATCGTGGACTATTCCCTTAAACCTCTTTAGAAACTGAGGCTTTGCAAGGATTACGTATCTACCGTCCCTCTCCGTGATTATCCTGTCGGGGCACAGGTCTTCGTTCCTGTTAACAATTGAGTTTAGCTTTTCCTTTATTCTGTCTGAAACCTGCTTCAGAGAGCGCCTTATAGACCTTAGCTGTGGAGAAGCAGAGTCCAGAATCTCTCCCGTCTCGTCAATTGAAGAGTTGAGTTTTGAGCGGAGCTCCCCAACCTCGCTGAGCCTTTCGGCAAAGAACCTTATCCTTTCAAACCGCTCTTCAAGTTCTGAGAAGAACCGCTTTAAGATGGCAGACTGGTTCAAGACTTTTAAGATGGAGAGGAGCTCCTCGGGGCTTAGAACAGCCCCTTCAACTTTCAGCTTTTCTAAAACGGCAGAAATATCGGGAAACGTCTCTAACGGGAGATTTCTCTCTGAGAGGAGCTTTACAAAGGTGTCTGTCAGGGAGAGCTCCCTTTCAACATCTTCCTTTTTTGTTTTTGGCCTTAAGAGAAGAACGGCCTCTTTTCCCGGTTCACTTTTAGCAAGGCGGGAAGTTTCAGAGAGGAGCTTGAAGAATTCCAGAGTTTTGAGGGTTTTTTCCATTAGAGGGTGCCCCGCTCCTTTGAACGTAATATGAAGACCCCCCTCCAATTACCCAAAGAAGCGAGGCACCAGCTCCCAACAGCTAACATTATACCAAATTCCTTATGAAAGCAACTCCTTAACAATTCTGTTGACAACTGAGCCGTCTGCCCTTCCCTTAACCTTTGGCATAACGGCCTTCATAACCTTTCCCATGTCCTTGATTGAAGAGGCTCCAACTTCCTCAATGGTCTGTTTTACTATCTCTCTAATCTCCTCTTCGCTCATCTGCTTTGGCAGGTAAGACTCAACAACGGCAAGCTCGGCCTTTTCCTTCTCAACAAGATCCTGCCTGCCCCCCTTTTCATACATCTCAATAGACTCTTTCCTCTGCTTTGCGTACTTCATAAGGAGCTGGATAATCTCCTCGTCTGTCAGCTCTCCTCTCTTCTCAATCTCGGCGTTCTTTATGAGGGAGTTGATCATCCTGATTGTAGAGAGTTTAATCTTATCTTTGGCCTTCATGGCCTCTTTCATGTCGGCCTTCAGGCGCTCCTTTAAGCCCATTTTCTCTCCTTAATTACTTTTTCTTCTTCTTGCCCTTTGGTGGAAGAAGACCGCGCTTCTTGAGGGCTTTAATCAGCCTCTTCCTTGCGGCCATTGCCTTTCTCTTCCTCTTCTCAGAGGGCTTCTCGTAGTATTCTCTTCTCTTAATCTCTGTAAGAATTCCCTCCTTTTCACAGAGCTTCTTGAACCTTTTAAGCGCCTTCTCAAAAGGTTCTCCGTCCCTCACGTAAACTGTTGCCATAAACCATCGCCTCCTTTCTCTGGGTTTTTCGCAGAGGCAATTATATGATTGTTGTCCTGTATTGTCCACCGATACTTTAT
>WFNZ01000005.1 GCA_015488335.1 Thermovibrio sp. | reverse complement strand
TTTTAATGGTCAACGTTGAGTCTGAGGGAGAGCTCCATGCATTAGAGAAGGTAGCAGAGAGATTGGGAAAGAGAGCTCCCCTCTCCATAAGGGTAAACCCCGACGTAAACCCCAAAACCCACCCCTACATCTCAACGGGGCTTAAAGAGGCAAAGTTCGGAGTAACCTTTGAGAAAGCCCTTGAGCTCTACAGATACGCTCAGAAAAGCAGATGGTTAAACCCTGTAGGAGTTCACTTCCACATAGGCTCTCAAATAATAGACGTATCGGTCTTCGGAGAGGCTGCGAGGAAAGTTGCAGGCTTTGTGAGGGAGCTCCGCTCAATCGGAATTGAGATAGAATACTTTGATGCCGGTGGTGGGCTTGGAATAAACTACAGACCAGAGGAAGCGGTAATACCTGCAGAGAAACTGGCGGAAGAGGTAGTTCCAGTAGTTAAAGAGCTCGGCTGCTATCTAATTTTAGAACCGGGAAGGAGAATAAGCGGAAACGCCGGAGTTCTTATAACAAAGGTTCTCTACGTTAAGAAAAGGGAGAACAAGACATTCTACATAGTAGATGCTGGAATGAACGACATAGCAAGGCCATCCCTTTACGGAGCCTATCACCACATCGTTCCGCTGACGGAAAAAAACGGCGAAACTGTCGTTGCAGATGTTGTTGGTCCCATCTGTGAAACGGGAGACGTCATAGCTAAGGAGAGGGAGCTCCCAGTCCTTAAAGAGGGAGATTATATCGCCGTTCTCAGCACTGGAGCCTACGGCTTCACAATGGCGTCAAACTACAACTCAAGGCCAAGACCTGCCGAAGTTATGGTTGAAGGAGAAGATTTCAGAGTTATAAGGCAGAGGGAAACCCTCTCAGACCTTATGGCAAGGGAGTTTTAGACCTTCTGGCCTACTGAGAGGAAAATGGGATACTCCCTGCCGTTTTTCTTAATTGAGTGAACAATGTTAAAGCTTACAGGTTCTATTCCGGATGAAACCATATAGCTTTCAAACTCTTCTCTGTCAAAACCGAAGTGGTAAACACCTGTGTTATCTGAGTGGAACGTTCCATCTTCCTTCAAAAGGTCTGCAACGGCAACGTAACCTCTTTTTTTAAGGTTAGAGGAGAACCACCTGAAGAGTTCTCCTACGTCTTTAACGTGGTGGACAGACATACTGGAAACTATCAGGTCAAAAGATAGTTCAAACTGAAAATCGGAGTAAGAACCAAGAAATGGTTTAACGTTATTAGCGCCAAATTTATCAATCTTCTCTTTCAAAACCTCAATCATCCCTTTAGAGTTATCAAGAGCCACAATCTCTGAAACGTGAGGAGCTATGAAAAATGTCAAAAGCCCCGTACCTGCCCCGAAGTCAAGAACTCTCCACCCTTTAGAAACAGGAACAGAGGAGAGTATCGCCTCTCCAACCTTTCGCGCCGTTTCAACCCTGTGGGGTTTTGAATCCCAGTCCTTTGCTGCTTTGTCAAACAGACTCATAACACCTCCTAAAATAGAAAACCCCCGCTTAAGCGGGGGTTTAATACAAACTTTTAAGCGAAAATTAAACGTCGTAGTAGAGGAGGAACTCCATAGGTGTTGGCCTGAGCCTTACAGGATCAATCTCCTCTTTCCTCTTGTACTCAATGTAGTCAGCAAGGAACTCCTCTGTCATTACGCCGCCTTTTGTAAGGAACTCGTAGTCTTTCTCAAGGGCATTGATTGCTTCTTCAAGGGAGCCCGGAACTGTAGGAATGTCTTTAAGTTCCTCAGGTGGAAGGTCGTAGAGGTTCTTGTCAACAGGCTCTCCCGGATGGACCTTGTTCTCAATTCCGTCAAGGCCTGCCATAAGGAGAGCTGCAAATGTGAGGTAAGGAGCCCCTGAAGAGTCTGGGAACCTGACTTCAATCCTTTTGGCCTTAGGAGATGTAACAACAGGAACCCTTATTGCAGCCGACCTGTTCCTTGCAGAGTAGCAGAGATTAACGGGTGCCTCGTATCCCGGAACGAGCCTCTTGTAGGAGTTAACTGTAGCGTTGGTAAAGGCACAGATAGCCTTAGCATGTTTGATAATTCCACCGATAAAGTAGAGAGCAAGCTCTGAAAGTCCACCGTAGCTGTCACCTACAAAGAGATTCTCTCCGTTCTTCCAGAGTGAAACGTGGGTGTGCATACCGGAACCGTTGTCTCCAAAGAGGGGCTTGGGCATGAATGTAGCAGTTTTACCGAACATCTTAGCAACGTTCTTAACAATATACTTGGTCCACTGGATATTGTCCGCAGCTTCAATTATCGTTCCAAACCTGAAGTCAATTTCGCACTGGCCACCTGTAGCAACTTCATGGTGGAGGCACTCTACAACTATACCCACTTCTTCCATCTTGAGGGCAATCATCTTCCTTATGTGGTCAAGCTGGTCGTTTGGAGGAACGGGGAAATATCCGCCCTTGGGCTTAATTTTGTGGCCTAAGTTCGGATTTTCATCAGCCCCTGTTCTCCACCATCCTTCTACAGAGTCAACCTCGTAGAAACTGTAGTTTGTCCCTACGTCAAACTTGACATCGTCAAAGATGAAGAACTCAGGCTCAGGTCCACAGTAAAAGGTATCTCCAATTCCTGTTGACCTTAAATACTCAACAGCTTTCTTTGCAATGTTTCTTGGATCTTTGTGGTAAGGCTCTTTTGTAACAGGATCCACTATATCTGCAATAACAACGAGAGTTGGAACTTCAGAAAGGGGATCAATGGTTGCAGTTGTTGGATCAAGCTTAAACATCATATCGCTGGCGTTTATCGGCTGCCACTGTCTGATTGATGAACCGTCAAAGAAGAGACCCTGTTCAAAGCTCTCCTCTGAAATCTCGTGTGCAGGGAAAGTTACATGATGCCAGGTTCCAAACATATCTGTGAACCTGAGGTCTACAAACTTAACACCTTCTCTCTGCATAAGCTCTACAACTTCTTTTGCGTTTTGCGGCTTCATGAAACCCTCCTTACCTTTATATTTAAATTGCGTTTTCTCCTCTCTCTCCAGTCCTGATACGGACGGCATCTTCAACCGGTATTACGAAAACTTTACCGTCACCGATCCTTCCTGTTCTCGCAGCGTTAACTATTGTTTCAACGACCTTTTCAGCGAGAGAATCGGGGACAACAACTTCTATTTTTACCTTTGGAATGAAATCAACAACATATTCAGCTCCCCGGTAGAGCTCCGTATGTCCTTTTTGTCTTCCAAAACCTTTAACTTCAGAAACTGTAAGTCCATGAACACCTACTTCAGTAAGAGCATCCTTAACTTCTTCAAGCTTGAAAGGTTTGATAATAGCTTCTATCTTTTTCATTTTTTCCTCCAGACCCCGCTTACTGTCTGCTATTTTACCACTAAAACAGCAAGATTCAACTACTGCTATTAAGCAAAATTAATACCAACTTTCAGAAGCCAAAATCTCCTATATGAAGCACAAATTTTGTTCAATTACTGCTCTTCTCTGCCCAATTTCTGTGCACATTTTGAACAAAGACCGTAGAACTTATACTCAATATCCTCAACAAGGTAACCCTTTTGTTCTACTTTCTTACAGGTATATCTGCACAGTGGAGTCTCAACGTCTTCTATTTTCCCACAGGATTTACAGATAAAATGGTGGTGGAAATCTGTTCTCCCCTCAAAGTGGGACTGCTTGTTTACAATTATTTCCTTTATTTTCCCTTCCTGAGAAAGCTCCTTCAGAACTCTATAAACTGTTCCAAGGCTGATGTTAGGGAGCTCCTTCCTTGCCCTCTCGTAAATCTTTTCGGCCGTAGGGTGATCGTTGGAATCAAGAACGACCTGATAGACAACAGCTTTCTGGCGAGTATTTCTCTTTCGCTTCCTCTTTTCCACTTCAAGCTTTTCCAAAACCTTCCTCCTGCTTGTTTTTAACCCAATTAAATAATAACTGTTCTTCTTTAAAAAGAAAAGCCCCCAAAAGGGGGCAAAAAGGGGGGTGGAAGTGAAGGGGAAGCTCTAAACTTTTACTCTATCTTCAGGGTAAGCAGTAATGCGATGTATAGAGAGATCGGCTCCTTCAAATTCTTCCTCTTCAGTGAGTCTGAGCCCCATAACAGCTTTCAGGACTCCGTAGAGAATAAAACCTGCTACAAGGGCGTAGCAAAGGGTGAGGAGAGCTCCAAAAAGCTGTGCAAGAAATGAGACTCCACCCAATCCCCAAAGGAGTTTCTTACCGAATATTCCGGCCGCAATTCCCCCCCATAGGCCATTGAGACCGTGAAGCGGAACAACTCCCAAAACGTCGTCTATCTTCAGAACTTCCTGCTCGTAAATAAAGGCTTTAACAAAGATGAACGCAGCTATAAAACCGATAACAAATGCCCCAAGGGGGTTAACAACGTCTGAACCAGCACAGATGGCAACAAGGCCGGCCAGAGCTCCGTTATGAATAAACCCCGGGTCGTTTTTCCCGAAGATAACCCCACCTATAAGACCACCTGCCGTTGCAAGAAGAGAGTTAACGGCAACAAGACCTGAGATATCCTCAAGTTTTTGTGAACTCATAACGTTAAAACCGAACCATCCAATTATCAGTATCCAGCTTCCCAGAGCGAGGTACGGAATATTGCTGATAGGAATTGGTTTTGATTTTCCCTTAACGTAACGTCCCATACGGGGGCCTAAAAGGAGAACTGCAGGGAGAGCTATCCAGCCGCCGAGTCCGTGAACAACCATTGAACCGGCAAAGTCGTGAATAGGTGCACCAAATATGTGCTCTACCCAGCTCTGAAAGGCAGGAGACCACCTTTCACCCCAAATAAGAGCTTCAAAGATGGGATAAACAACACCTGCCAGGAAGAAACCTGCAGTAATGTAGGGCTTAAACTTCATCCTCTCTGCAACTCCACCTGAAACAATGGCAGAGATGCAGGCAGCAAACATCAAGAGGAAGAAGAAGCGAACAAGCTCCAACCCCTGATCAGCCATAAGCTCAGAGGCAGGTCTGACGAAGCAGACCTTATGGGCTATAGGATAGCCTATTAAATAGTAGGCCATAGTAGCTACTGCAACGTCAACGATTATTTTTACAAGAGCATTAACCTGATTTTTCTTCCTTACAGTTCCAGCCTCAAGGAAAGCAAAACCTGCGTGCATAGAGAGTATCATTACGGCGCCGGCAAGAAGGTAAAAGATGTTCAAAGACTGAACAAGGTGTTGAATCCCCGTTTCCATCGGCACAGCACCTCCCATAAAAGTAGATTTGGTCTTCATTCTGAGATGTATAGCAAATTCCATGCCTAACTTATTTTGGTATTATTGGCAAAACTGAAATGGAGCGACAAATATGAGGAAAAGCATTCTTCTTTTTTCTTTTCTTTTCATTACATCGTGCGGGATAGGAAGCCTGAATCCATTTAAAAAAGAGGAAGTAAAGTATAAACCCTACACCCCTTCAGAGTCTGCAAAAGAACCTCATCCAAAACTTAAAGGGGTTGACAACGTTGTTTATTTCATGAAGAAATATTTTTCTCCGGTGGAAGCAGAGATTGTTTTAAACAGCTACGACGGATTCATAATAGATGCAGGTAAAGATAAAGACATTTCCGTAGGAGACAGGTTCATCTCTGAAAGTGGGGCCGTTTTAAAGGTGAGAGAGGTAAAAGAGAACTACTCAATAGCCCTGCCAACTCTGGGTAACCCAACGGTGGGAGAG
>WFNZ01000004.1 GCA_015488335.1 Thermovibrio sp. | reverse complement strand
TGGAAAAACCCTTGAAACACAAAGGTATTACTTTTTTATTAGAAATGAATACCAGTTATTTCAATGGTTTACGATAGATAACTGTTGAAATGCCCTGAAAAGTTGAAGGGATTGCGACTTATAACACTATTTTCATCAGCGGTGAAAAGTTAGGTTGAAATGCCCTGAAAAGTTGAAGGGATTGCGACCTTTCCCCTTTTCTCTTTTCCCCTTTTCCCTTTTTTGTTGAAATGCCCTGAAAAGTTGAAGGGATTGCGACTAAGGACAAGGAATTTCGCCTGCAACGAGGCGTAAAGTTGAAATGCCCTGAAAAAGTGAAGGGATTGCGACCGGTTTGATTGGGATAATTAGCTTTGTTTTCCCTGCTTTGTTGAAATGCCCTGAGAAAGTGAAGGGATTACGACTCCCCCATGCAGTTACCGTACTCACTCCATCTGACAGGTTGAAATGCCCTGGAAAAGTGAAGGGATTGCGACAGACGTAGCTCACTCCGTTGTAAATGAGCTCTCCGTCTTCTTGAAATGCCCTGGGATTGTGGCTTTAGAAGCTGGTTTAAAATTGGAAGTATGGAAAAGAAAGGATTTGTCTTTTTCGTATCTGGAAAGCTAACAGGTAAAGGCGGGCACTCTTTAAGGCAGTTTGTTTATGAGGGTAGAACTGTTTCTTCTGTTGTTGGCAGCGCTCCGGTGCTCGCCAGGCTAAAAGGCGTTCAGCCGGTTGCCTTTGTTCCTCACAGTTTAGACGATGAAGATGTTAAAGTGATAAAAGAGGAGCTCCCTTCCACCCAAATCATAAAATCTCCGGCCATGGGCGTTTTCAACGGAAAAACGTTTATTTCCAACTACAGCTCTTTAACCTTTTTCTTCCTGTTCCACATGCTTAAAACAACAGAAATCTGGAAAGAGAAGGATTTAAACCTCTTTGCAGACATATCAACGGGGAATAACCAGATAACCTTCTCAATGGCAGAAGCCTTCAGATACCTTGAGGTTTTCAGCCACCTTTCCA
Source organism: Thermovibrio sp. (assembly GCA_015488335.1). Taxonomy (GTDB): domain Bacteria; phylum Aquificota; class Aquificia; order Desulfurobacteriales; family Desulfurobacteriaceae; genus Balnearium. The sequence goes on along the minus strand of WFNZ01000004.1, from coordinate 31,409 downwards.
GAATAGGCTTGGGTGAAAGCAACCAATTCCAGATAGCCTACTCTGAACCGGCAATAGGCAACCTCAAAGAGGCATTAAAGGTTTTCAGCGAACCTTTTAAAGTGAAAGGTTTTCCTTCACTTCCTCTCAACTATAAAGGAGTAAAAGATGCGGAAAGGGAGCTCCAGAAACTCCCCGTTAGAGAGGAAATCGCCAACGAAATAGTCTCTTTAAGCCAAAGAGCCGTTTTAATACTAACAGCAGTCCTTAAAAACATTCCCTTAGCCGTTTACCTTTTAGGATATAACACTCCTTCAGAAATAGAGAAGACTTTAAATCTGCTCATAAAAGAGCTTGAACCTGTAATGGGCAACTCTGAAAACCCTCCTCAGTTCAAAGAAGAGAACGGGAAAATCTTCTACACTTTCTCTCCGGAAGGACTAAACTCCCGCAGAATCATAAGTTTAATTCTCCTTATAGGTTTCTACTACGGAATCTCGGAGCTCCTCAGAAAATACCACGTGCCAAACACTCCCAACTCCTGCGAAAACGTTGATAAGCTTTTGAGTAAGTTTAGAGGTATTTACTCTTCGCTTTTTGGAACTGAGAACGTTAACTACACACTTCTGGAAAAAGATATAAGTAGGCTTAGAACAATAATTTCTAACTTTAAGAAAGACAATAGGATAATTTTAGACTACTTTCTTCCTGGAGAAAAAGTTGATACAGAGGAAAAACATAAAAACAGTAGGCCACAGCTCAGGAATTTCTTTGCCCATTCTGGTCTTTTAACCAACATGATAGAATTTAACCTTAAATATGAAACAGTAAGATACAAAAAAGAAAGCCTTGGAACGGTTGAAAAATTCCTTATAAAGCTCTCAAATGAATTTACTCAGTAAGAGTTTTAATGATAAGTTTCTTGATTTCTGTTTTGAATTTTTTAGAAAGGCCTACAACTATGTAGTAGTAGATGAGAGAGATAACGGCAACGGCTATTCCAAGAGCTGTTGCTTCAAGGGCGAAGGCGATTCCTTTGCTTACCGCCGCTATGTCTGAAACGCCTTTTTCTGCCATTGTGTTGAAAGACTCCATTATTCCAAGAACCGTTCCAAGGAGTCCTAAAAGAGGAGAGGCAGTTATTACGAACATTAAAAGCCCCTTGCCCCTTTCAAGTTTTGAAGAGTAAGAGGTGTAAAGGAGCTCCGCCCCTTTCTCACCCGCCTTTTCAAGTTCTTTCTGAATCAGTTTTTTCTCTGCCGGAAAGGTGAAGAAGTAGTAGAGGAGCCTCTCTATAAATACCGCCGAGGAGAGGAAAAAGAGGAAGTAAAGGATGTAGAAGATAACTCTGTGGGCAAACTCTATGTCAAAGCTCAAGGCAACCTCCGGAGTAAATGTGCAATAATTTTATAACAATCTCAAGTTTCAGGAGAGCAAATGTTTCTCTTTAGAGAAAACGAATGCGAAGAAAAGCCTGAGCTGATTATCGTTCCGATGGTTGATGTTATGCTCTTCCTTCTGGCCTTTTTCGTTCTGATAGCCGGAAGCATCATCCCCGGGCTGGCGATGAAGACAAACCCTCCCGAAACCGTTCAGAAAAGCTCCTTCAGGCCGAAAAGAAAAGTTGTTACTGTTGTGATAAAGAGAGACGGAACAGTTTACTACGGGAACACGAAGATGAGCTTTAATGAACTTGTAAGGCTCTTTAAGGGCTTTAAGAAGGAAGACCCGCTGGTCTCTTTGGTTATTGATGCAGATAGGGGAGCTCCCGTCCAGTCTTTAGTAACCGTTATGGACGCCGCCCAGAAGGCCGGAATAAACTCTATGGGACTGCTGGCAAAGGAAAAGAATGGGAACAGGGATTAGGATTCTTCTCTCTCTTATCCTTGCAGCTTTCCTGGAATTCCTCTTCATTGAAGGGTCGCTCTCTGTTCTGAAACCTCCGAAAAGGGAGATAAACAGAGTTATAAAGATTTCACTCGTAAGGCCGGAAAGGAGAGTTGAGAGGGTGAGGGTTGAAAGGAGCTCCGGCCAAAGTAAAAAAGAAGAGAGAAAAGTAAAAGAGATTCCAAAACCTAAAGTAAAAAGCACAAAACCTAAAAAGGAGATAGCAGAGAAAAGCCGAGAAGAAAAGAGGAAGGGTGGAAGCCTTAAACCACTTCAGGGAAACCTGCCTGTCAGCTACATAGACGCAGTTAGAAGGGCAATTGAAGAGAGCATCTTCTACCCCCTTGAAGCCATAGAGAACGGAATTGAAGGCCCCGTTACCGTTAGGTTTTCACTGAACAGGGAAGGAAAAGCTGTAGATTGTAAGCCCCTATCTGGAAACGCCATTCTCTCTGAAGCAACCTGCACTGCAATAAGGGAAGCAAAGTTTCCCCCTATCCCTCCCTCTATAAAAAACGATACTCTCACGTTTGAGCTTCAGATTGAGTTCAACCTGAAAAAGGCTTTAGGCGGTTAGAGGTCAAAGATCTTCCCTGGATTAAGAATGTTGTTTGGGTCAAGAGCTCTCTTTACAGCCTTCATCTTCTCTAAGGCCTTTCCAACCTCTAAAGGCAGAAACTCCTTCTTCATCCAGCCTATTCCGTGCTCTCCGGAGATTGACCCTTCAAGGGAGATCGTGAACTCAAAGACTTCCCTCACAGCCCTGTGAACCTTCTCCTCCTCGTGAGGCTCATACATGAAGTTTACGTGAATGTTTCCGTCTCCGGCGTGGCCGAAGTTTACAACCATCAGGTCGTATTTCTTTGCAATCTCGTAAACGCCTTTAATCAGGTCTGGAATCCTGCTCCTTGGAACGACAACGTCTTCGTTAATCTTCTTTGGCTTCAGCTGAACAATTGCGGGGGAAACGGCTCTCCTTGCCATCCAGATGGCTTCCCTCTCGCTCTCGTCTGACGCCGTTCTAATCTCTGTAGCTCCAGCCTTTTTGCAGACCTGAACTGCCCTGTTTATCAGCTCGTCAACAACGGCCTCGTATCCGTCAACCTCTATTACCAAAAGCCCCTCTGCGTAGGTTGGAAGGCCGATTTTGGCGTAGTTCTCAACGGCTACTATGGAGTTCTTATCAAGGAACTCGCAGGCCGTTGGAATGACTTTAGCCTTGAACATGTCGGCAACGGCCTGTGCAGCCTGCTCAACTTTGGGAAAAATGGCCATTGCCGTCCTTACGGCTTCAGGTTTCGGAATGAGCTTCAGGTATGCCTTTGTTATGAAGGCCAGAGTTCCTTCTGAACCAACTATCAGGTCTTTCAGGTTGTATCCGGCAACAGACTTAACAGCCTTTGAGCCAACCTTAGAGACTGTTCCGTCTGCAAAGACAACTTCCAACTGCATCACGTAGTCTTTTGTAACGCCGTATTTAACACACCTTGGGCCGCCGGCGTTTTCTGCTATGTTCCCCCCTATTGTTGAATACTTGTAGCTTGAAGGGTCTGGCGGGTAAAAGAGTCCTCTTTTCTCAACCTCTTTCTGTAAATCGTAGGTAACAACTCCCGGCTCTGTAAGAACTCCTAAGTTGTCTTCGTCTATCTCCAGGATTCTATTCATTTTCTCTGTAGAGACAACGATTCCCCCCTCAAGCGGAGCCGCTCCGCCGGTTAGTCCTGAACCTGCTCCCCTGGGGTAAACAGGAATGCCTCTTTCGTTGGCGTAGGATAGGATTTTTGAAATGTCTTCTGTAGATTCTGGAAAGACGACAACGTCTGGAACACCTTTATAGCCTGTTGGAGTTCCGTCGTAGGCGTAGGAGAGCCTCCAGCTTGTTGATGTTCTTACCTTTTCTTTTCCGATGAGCTTTTGAAGGTCTTTTCCAAGTGCTTCTGTAGATATCAAAGGCCGCCTCCTGAAGTGGTGTTAGCTTTTAAATATAGTTCAGGAGACGGCCTTTTTGATTAACCCTCTGTGTGGGCCCTGTGGCACTCAATAAGGTTGTCTATGTCTGTGTCAAGAACGTAAACGTTTAGATAACCGAGGGCTAAAAGGAGACCTGCTACCCTGTTTGCAAGCCTTGTCTTTTTACAGCCAACGATTACAGGGTGGTTCTTTGGCTTTGGCAATCTGTCCATCTGGTATGGGAGCTCCGGGTATGGAATGTAAACGGCTCCCGGAATTCCTGCCTCCTCTGCGTTCTCGTGTTCAACGTGGGCAGGTGGCCTTACGTCTAAAACGTAAGCTCCAAGGTCTCTTATCAGCTCCCTTGCCCTTCTGACGTTTACGTGGCCGAACTCTTCCTTCTCAAGGTCTGCCTTTACGGCCTCTTTCAGGTTTTCGGTGAGGACGTCAATGCTCATCTCTCCCTCCTTCTTCTGGTTTGATTTCAAAGATAATTTAGATTTTCTTATGGTGTTTTGCAAATATCAAACTTTCCTTCAACGATAACGTCTCCTGTCATCTCAGGGGGTATTTCCTCTCCAAGTATGTGGAGTATCGTTGGGGCAATGTCTCCAAGTATTCCAACAACGGGAATGCCGGCGAACTCCTCGGGGAGCTCCACGTCTTTTTTAGTTCTCCTTTTAACTTTGTAGCTTCCGCAGGTTCCTTTAACAACAACGAAGGGAACAGGGTTTGTTGTGTGGGCAGTCCAAGGGCCTCCCGTTTCAGGGTCTATCATCTGCTCTGCGTTTCCGTGGTCGGCGGTTACTATGCAGACCCCTTCCATCTCAAGGGTTGTCTTAACAACCTGTTTCAGGCACTTATCAATCGTCTCAATCGCCTTTATTGTTGCCTCAAGGTTTCCGGTGTGTCCAACCATATCGGGGTTTGCGTAGTTGAGAACTATCAGCTTATACTCTCCACTCTTAATCCTCTCAACAACCTTTTCTGTGACTTCCGGTGCGCTCATCTCAGGCTTCAGGTCGTAGGTGGCAACTTTTGGAGACGGAACAAGTATTCTGTCCTCTCCCGGGAAGGGCTCCTCCCTTCCGCCGTTGAAGAAGTAGGTAACGTGGGCGTATTTCTCAGTTTCAGCAATTCTCAGCTGTTTGTAGCCAAGTTTGGAGATAACCTCTCCTAAAACGTTCTTTAGCTCCTGAGGTGGGAATGCAACGTCAAAGGGGAAGGTCTCGTCGTAGAGGGTCATCGTTGCAACGTAAGAGGGCTTAACAACCTTTTTCCTCTCAAAGCCGTTGAAGTCTTCAAGGCCTATGGCGGAAACGATCTGCCTCATCCTGTCTGCCCTGAAGTTGAAGAAGAATACAACGTCGCCGTCCTCTATTAAACACTCAGGGTTTATCACGTAAGGCTTAACGAACTCGTCTGTCTCTCCTCTGTTGTAGGCGTCGTGGAGTGCTTTTATCGGGTCTGTGCACCTGTAACCCTCGCCAAGAACCATTGCGTTGTAGGCCTTTTCTGTTCTATTCCACCTCTTATCCCTGTCCATGTAGTAGTAGCGGCCGCCCATCGTTCCGATGGAGCCTATTCCAAGCTCTTTCAGCTTCTCAATAAGCTGTTTCAGGTAGATTTCTGCGCTCTTCGGCGGAGTGTCCCTTCCGTCTAAAATGGGGTGAACGCAAACCTTCTCAAGACCTCTCTTTTTTGCAAGCTCTAAAAGGCCGAAAAGGTGTTTTATGTGGCTGTGGACTCCACCGTCTGATAGAAGACCAATAAAGTGGAGCTTAACACCCTTCTCCTTTGCAGTTTCAAAGGCTTTATTCAAAACGGGGTTGTTCTCAATCTCCCCGCTTTCTATGGCCTTTGTAATCCTCACTATGTCCTGCCAGACTATCCTTCCGGCACCTATGTTCATGTGGCCAACTTCGGAGTTTCCCATCTGGCCTTCAGGAAGGCCGACTGCCTCTCCGGAAGCCTTTAAGAGACCTTTAGGGTAGGTGCTCCAGAGGTAGTCCCAGAAGGGCGTGTTCGCAAGGGCTATTGCGTTTCCCTCTTTCTTCGGGCTGTATCCAAATCCGTCAAGGATCACAAGAGTTACAAACTTTGCCATCTCCAACCCCTTTTTAATTGAAAATCGTTATCAGTAAGGATAGTCTCCGTAGTAAACCTTTTCAAGGTAGAGGCCGTCGGGGGGAGCCAGGTAAGGAGCAAAGGAACGGTCTTTCGCCTCTAATATCTCTTTAACGGCAGATGGGGGGAGCTCCCCCTTCCCAACCTCAACCAGCGTTGCAACCATAACCCTTACCATGTGCCTTAAAAAAGAGCGGCCGTAGAAGACAAACTCAATCAGGTGGCCGTTCCTCTCTACCTGAATCTCGTTAACCTCCCTTACTGGGTTAACCTCCTTCTTTCTGTCTTTTTTGTAGAAAGAAGAGAAATCATGGATTCCTACAAGGTGCCTGGAAGCCTCTCTCATTGAGTCAACATCCAGCTCAAAGGGAACGAACCAGCTTCTTCTATACTCAAAAGGGCTTGGAACGGGGCGGTTAAAAATCCTGTACCTGTAGCGTTTTCCCTGTGCGCTCCTCCTTGCGTCAAATTCCATAGGAACTTCCTCTATTTCAACAACCTTGATGTCTGGCGGCAGAAGTCCGTTGAGTGCCCTCTGGAGGCGGGGGAGCTCCACCTCTTTTTCAGTCTTAAAGTTTGCAACCTGACCTAATGCGTGGACGCCGGCGTCAGTCCTGCTTGCTCCTGTTAACTTAACCGGATGTTGCAGAACCGTCTCAAGAGCTTCCTTAACTTTACCCTGAACTGTAGGTTTACCAGGAATAAACTGCCAGCCGTAGTAGTTAGTTCCTAAATATTCAAGTGTAAGCTTTATGTTCCTCATACTTTTCAGCTCCTTTTGGTAATCTTCCACTTTAAGGAGGAAGGAGTGAAGCTTCAAACCGAGAGTTTAATTGTAAGCGTTCTCATAATCTTAGCTGGAATAGGGGCTTTAGAGCTTGGTTTCTCCTCTTCAATCTTTGAAATCTTAGGAGGAGTTTTCGCTTCAAACGTTTTGGAGCTTGGGGAGCTCCGCTGGATAGACTTCCTCTCTAATCTGGGCCTTTTAGGGCTTATGTTCTTTGCCGGCCTTGAAACAGACCCGGAACTGATGAAAAAGCACTTTTTGAAGAGCCTCTTTATCGGATTCTCCTCTTTCTTCTTTCCCCTTATAAGCGTTTTCTACTTCTCCCACTACGTTCTCCATTACTCATTTGAAGCTTCAGTTCTCATCGGAATTGCCCTATCAACAACCTCTTTAGCCCTCGTCTATCCTCTCCTTAAGGAAAAAGGACTCCTCAAATATACGGCTGGCCAGGTTCTTCTTGCGGCGGCAATGATAGTTGACATCTCCAGCATGATGACAATGAGCTTCCTCTTTGAGGGGATAAACATCTACAACCTTATCTTTGCGGTTGCACTGATACTTCTCCTCGTAAGGCTTCCAAAATGGGGAGAGAGGCTGTTTGAGAGGTATTCTGGAAACCAGATAGAGTTCAAAACCCGCTTTATTCTGTTAGTTCTCATTGCTTTAGGCTTTCTATCGGACACGGTTCACATAAACGAGGCTGTTCTGGCCTTCACAACGGGGATTTTCTTTGCGGAGCTTTTTAGAAAAGACCGTTTGATTGAGAAGAAAATAAGGGCAGTAATCTTCGGGTTTTTAGCTCCATTCTTCTTCTTTAAGGCCGGATACTCCGTAAAACTCTCGGTTGTTAGCTGGAAAGTAATTTTCCTCTCACTGTTCCTTGGAACAATAGCCTTTATAACGAAATACGTCGGAACAATTTATGCAACTGCCAACCTCTTTAAAGGAGCCGTCTACAAACTGGCAGGGCTCTTTTTCAACATGAGGCTCACCTTTGGAATAGTTGCCTCAGTTTTTGGCCTGAGGTCTGGAATAATTGATGAAGAGACCTACGTTGCGCTTCTACTCATTATCGTTTTCACCTCTCTTATCGCTTCCGTTATCTCAAACAGGCTTCCCCACGAGGTTGAAGAGGACATCCTTGAAGATATCTTTAAGATTTAAACCCCTTTGAGGAAGTTGTGAAGTTTAAACCGTCTAAACCGTTTACAGTTGGGATTGAGCTTGAGGTCCAGATAGTTGACCCTGAAACCCTTAAACTGAAGCCGGCTTCATCTGTAATCTTCTCCCACAGTCCAACTCCCTTAGTTCAGAAAGAGTTTCTCCAGTCTATGGTTGAGTTTGTTTCGGGAGTTCACACAGAGCCAAAAGAGGCCGTTTCGGAGCTGAAAGAGGCCGTTGAAAAAGTCTGTAGACTGGGAGAGGAAAAGGGTTTTCTCCTTTCCGCTTCTGGAACCCACCCAACGGCAGACCCGGAGAAGATAAAGGTTACACCTGATGAGAGGTATCTGAGGCTCCTTGACGAGTTCCAGGAAGTTCTGAGGAACTTCCTCATATACGGCCTCCACATCCACGTTGGCCTTCCGGATGAGAAAATGATGATGAACACGTACAACGCCTTTGTTAAGTATTCTCCTCTCCTGTTAGCCCTCTCTACCTCTTCCCCATTCTTCAGATGTAAAAACACCGGGATATTCTCTTACAGGACAAAGCTCTTTGAACAGCTACCAAGGGCTGGAGTCCCCCAGCACTTTGAGACGTATGACGAGTTTTTAGAGCTCTACGGAAGACTAAAAGAGACGGGAACTATTGAGAGCCTGAAGGACATTTGGTGGGATGTGAGGCCAAGGCCAGACTTTGGAACTGTTGAGCTGAGGGTGTGCGACGCCGTTGCAGACTTTAAAAGGTTAGAGGGGCTTGTTTCGTTAGCTGTAATGTTGGGAGAGCTCTTTTCTGAAGAAGAAGTTAAGCCTGAATACCACCAGGTGAACCTCCAGAACAAGTGGAACGCCGCAAGGCACGGTCTCTCTGGAGTGTTCATAACTGAGACGGGAAGATCTACGATGGGAAGGGAGCTCCACCGGCTCGTCAACCTCTACGGAAAACGGTTCGGGAAAAGAGAAGAGGCTGCAAAACTACTGTTAGATCTGATAACAGAGCCAACACAGGCAGAGGAGCAGCTTGACGCAGTTAAAAAAACCGGCGATACTTCAGCGGCGGTAAAGGTATCTCTTCTCAACCGGAGGCTCTGTTGAAGGGAGTTGTTGCAGCCGGAGACAGGTTAACGGCAGAGGCCGGAGCAGAAGTTCTAAAAGCCGGAGGAAACGCCTTTGACGCAGCAGTTGCAGCCTGTTTCGCAGCACCTATGTCTGAACCGGCACTAACATCGGCCGGAGGTGGCGGTTTTCTGTTGGCCGTTTCACCGGGGGAACCTCCCGTTCTCTACGACTTTTTCGTAGACGTTCCACCAAAGAGAGTTGAAAATCCAGACTTTTACCCGATTGAGGTTGACTTCGGCGATACAAAACAAATTTTCCACATAGGTGCAGGCTCCGTTGCCGTTCCAGGATTTGTTGCAGGACTTTTAAGAGTCCACTCAGAAAGAGGGAAACTACCGCTGAGAGAAGTTTTAATGCCTGCCGTTGAATACGCAAAGAACGGCATAAAGCTTTCAAAACTCCAGGCCTCATTTGTGAAACTCCTTGAGCCCATTTTCACAGCAACGGAAGAGGCTAAAGAGATTTACGCACCCAATGGGAAACTGATAGATGAAAACACGCTGTTTAAAAATCCCGACTACGCTAATTTTTTGGAGCTCCTTGCTGAAGAAGGACAGTGGGTCTTCTACGAGGGAGAAATTGCAGACAGAATAGAAAAAATTTCTGTGAAAAAGAACGGACTTATAAGGAAGGTAGATCTTGAAAGATATAAAACTATTGAGAGAAAACCACTAAAGGTTCCTTTCAAGGAGTTCACCGTTTTCACAAACCCTCCACCCTCTTCCGGTGGAATTCTTATAGGGTTTACCTTAGAGCTCCTCTCAGAGGTTGACCTGAAGGAGTGGGGAAGTATCTTCCACGCCGGAGCTCTCATAGAAGCAATGAGAACAACGGGAAAGTTCAGAAAAGACTTTATAGACAAGAACATTCACAGCAAAGAGCTTGAAGAACTCTTAAACGATGAAGAGATTTTGAACTCTTACAAAATCCTCTTTAAGAACAAGCTGAACCTGTGGGGAAACACGACCCATATAAGCGTTTTTGACTCTGAAGGAAACGGAGTTTCTGTAACAACAACAAACGGCGAGGGCTCTGGAGTAATAATTCCGGGAACCGGAGTTATGCTCAACAACATGCTTGGAGAGGAAGATCTGAACCCCCTCGGCTTTTTCAGGTGGCCGCCTTACGTGAGGCTTCCCTCTATGATGTCTCCAACGGCAGTCTTTAAAGGAGAAAAACCACTGCTTTTATTGGGAAGTGCAGGGAGCAACAGAATAAGGAGTGCAATTGTTCAGACAGTTCTCAACAGCCTTATCTTTAAGATGGAGCCGGAGGAGAGCGTGGGAGCTCCCCGCCTCCACTACGAAAACGGAGAGGTATTTATAGAGCCGGGCTTCCCGGAGGAAACCGTTTCTGAGATTAAGAGGCACTACAGAACAACCGTTTTCAGGGAAAAGAGCCTCTTTTTCGGCGGAGTTCAGCTTGTAACATCAGACTTTAAAGGAGCAGGAGACCCGAGGAGGGGTGGATTCTTTAGGGAGATATTCTAAGTCAAGAATTTCCTTTAACTTTATTGTTGTGTGTTGACCTGTTCTAATTTTTTTTCTATGATTGATTTAGATCAAAGCTTAAATGTGAAAACCAGTATATTATAGGAGGGAGCGATGATTAGCCAAAAAGAAAAAGAAATAATCCTCCAAGAAATTAAAAACTATGAACTTTTCCACTTTAAGGTTAACAGATTAATTAAAAGATCAAAGTTAGCAGATGAAAAAGTTTATTTTCTTCTACTTCAATTTTTTCCAAATGCTGCAGTAGAATTTCATTTAGATTCAGTTATAGCTGCTCTAGTTCATTCTTTTCGGCCTATTGATCCTATACATATGTTTTCAAATGGCATTTTTGCTGTGGCTGTAAGTTCATCTGCCGTTATTCCTATGGAAGTCTTTGAATCACGAATAAGGTGGAAGCTTCGTAAATATTACATATCAGACCTTAACTTTTATTTATCCTATGCTATATCTCCTTATGAATCAACAAATCTCCTCAATTTATTGAAAATATCCCATAACAGAATGAAGGAAATCATGAGGAAGGAAGAATTTACTGTTGTATAATTGTTCTCCCAACGTTAAAAGGGGGATTCTAAATGAAAACGCGTTTTATTTTACTCACTTTGGCTTTCTATCCCTTTACCTCTAATGCTTTTATACTTGATAATGTGGAAGTCGGAACCTGCACTCTTAACCCTTCAGGATATGTAAAAGATACAAACTACCCGATGCGCATAGACATTGATAAGGATATACATTTATCTGCTAATAGTTGCTTGTTATTAAACTATTCGGCCGAGAATCTTCCTTTAATCCCGGATGTCAGGATATCTTTTTCAAAGCTACACTTTCATGGCTCAGGGGAGGCTTCTCAAGATTTTCAATATAAAGACCTTAAAGTAAAAAAGGGAGAATCCGTATCTTCAAAATGGGACGTTGAGAACTTTTCTCTAACCTTCTACTATCAGCCAATAAATTTCTTTAACAACGACTTTTTCAAAGCGGAGTTAGGTATCACTACGGATTTTTTTGATTCAACATTAGAAATAAAAAACGAGAAATACCAAAGTTTAGAGAATGAAAATGTATCAACTTTTGTTCCTGCATTTCATTTATACTTTGAGTTCCAGCCGAAGTACAACCTAAGTTTATTCACAAATTTTGACGGATTAAGTTTTACAGAACAGAAAAAAAAGATTTTCGTGACGGGAATAAAGTACTATATTAATAGTCAAATTTATCTGAGTACGGGCTACAGGTATGAGAAATTCCAGATAAGAGACCGAAATAGTACAGATTCAGACTTTACGACGAGGGGATACTTCTTTAAGGCAGGGGTGATATGGTAGAAACTGAAAAAGAAGTTAAATTATCTTTGCTTTTAGAGAATAAGTTTATTAAAGATCTTCTAAAAACCTATATAAATGCAAATTTGTCCAATACAGTAGTTCTTACTGAAAGTTGGAAAGAAGCAGATATTCTTATTATAGGATATAATTACATAGATTCTGACCATACGGAAGTTCTAGAAATAATAGAACAGAAAAAAAAGCTTCTAATATTAGACTTTGATTTTGAAGAAGAAGAACTGATAGTTCTTCTTAATTTACTGCCAATAAAAGGGATTATATACAAGAATATGCCGTTAGAATACCTTGAGAAATGCATAAAAGTTGTAAATAAAGGGGAACTCTGGATAAGAAGGACAACTATAGAAAAACTTATAAATTATGATGTGGCAGTTTCCTCTTTAACATTAAAAGAGCTTTGCATTGTGTACTATTTACTTAACGGATTAACAAATAAAGAAATTGGGAGGAAGTTAAACGTATCTGAACAAACAGTAAAACATCATATAAACTCCATTCTTAAAAAGATAAAGCGCCGGAATAGAATAGACATAGTGTTAAGTTTTTACAGGTTTAAAAAGCTCCTTAAATTAATTCTCCTGAAGGAGTCTGTTCCTATCAATGTTTAGTCTTAGAAAGTTTGCATTAACCGCGCTGATAGTTCAAGCTACACTGGTAAATACGGCTCTATCGCAAAATGAGAGATACTACTGCGTCCAGGTGCTTTCCTCTCCGAAGTTGAACAGGAAGCTTGAGAAGAAGTTTTACCTGCTAAGGGGAGTACCTGATAAAAGAATAGAGAAAATAGGCAGTTACTACACTATTAGGGTAGGTTTTTGGAAAAGTAAGGATGAGGCAGAGGAGTACTACAGGATTCTTAAGAAACTGTTTCCCGAAGCTCTCCTGAGAACGTGTTATAGATTACCTTCCCGTTGGGTTCTACCGATAGTTGGAAAACAAAAGGCTAAAGGGAAAGAAAGAGGAGTTTTCAGCCGTAAACTCAATCACTATAAAAAAAAACCTCTAAACTTGAGAAATGAGAACGGTATTAATTTTGAAAGGTTAGCTAAACGTTACTATTTTTCTTTTAATACAACATCGCCTGAGTTTACACCTTTTAAATTTCCTCAAACAAGAGTCTATAAAAAGCCGTCTACTGAGTTTAACTTAGACATATTTGCTGTTAATCCCTTATACGGTAGATATAAACTTTACAGAACAGCGTTTTATTTTAAGCGTCAGAAGTATTCAGCTGGAATTTCCATTGAGAAGAAAGAAAAAACCGATTTAAAACTCTATGTTCCATCTCTTATACTCTTCAAGAGGGAGTTAGATAATACAAATATCCTTACCGTGCAGCTGGGGATACTCCAGAGAAACACTATCTACGAGAATGCATCTAACCCTGCTGTTTCCTTATCTTGGTCCCTGTTCCCTTTCAGCGGGAACTTCGTAGCGGGCTTCGGACTGGAGAACGGATATAACGACACCAGTTTAAGGGATTTAGTATTCACATCGTTTTACGGAAACTATAAATTTCTTCCCCATTTGAGCCTTTCGGGCTCTGTCTTCTTTGAAAACTTGGTCAAAAGGAACGTAGATTTCTATCCTTTTAAAAGCAGAACCTGGTTGTCTGGTTCCATCAACTATAGAAATTCCTTATTTTCTCTATTAACTTCAAACAGAGGAGGATACCTGTTAGATTTAAGTGCAGAGTACAAAACCTGGAGCGGCTTGAACTTGAAACTGAGTTTTTCCTCTGACAAGGACTTACCTTTACCCCTCTCGTCAAAAGGACACATTTATACGGAGAGGGGAACGGACTATCTAATGGTTGTAGACCCGCTGAACGTTCAGAAGGTTTCACTGAAGGTATTCAAGAAAGCCCTCGGTTTTTCCATTAACTATTACAGGCTGAACGGTAATAGCTCTATAATGAGCGATAACTACTACCGCTTTAAAGATAAAGGATTTATGGGACTGAGTCTGGGAAGCTACTACAGGATGACGATAAAAAATTTTGAGCTCCAGCTCTACGGTGGATTTTTTATTCCCGGAACTCTATTTAACGATAAAAGCGTAAAAGGCGCAGGCGGTTTTAACATCAGAGGAAAATGGTAAAGAGAGTTCTCCTGTTAGCGTTTATCCCGTTGATGTCCTCCTGTCTCTCCTATCAGTTTTCTGCTTGTCTTAAGGGAAAGCTGCCGGGAGATGTAACTGCTTTAGAGAAACGGGCAAAGACTTTATCAGAAAAAGGCTTTAAGGAAGGTGATTTCTGTCTTGGGTATATTCTCCTTTCTGAGGGGAAGCCAGAGAGAGCAATTCCTTACCTGATGAGAGCTTACAGAAAGGGCTTTAAAAAGGCAGCTTACTACCTTGGTAAGGCCTACGAGGCAATAGGAGACAGGAAAAAAGCGGCCTACTGGTATTTTGAAGACCTCAAGAACGGACACATTACAGACAAGTTTTTCAGAACAACCCGGTATATCTCGGGTGCTCAGCTCAAGGAACTCAACAAAATTGCTAAAAATTACCCTATTGTTTACCAGTATTTAGGCGATTACTTTTTTAACTCCGGTTTTTACGATGCGGCGCTCTACTACTACCACATTGCCATACGTTACGGGTTTGAAAGGGCAAAGTTTATGGCCGGCCTTTCACTCTACAAGCTCGGAAATAGAAGAGAAGCTCTTAATACTTTCTACTCCATCTACAAAGAGGGAAACTTAAGAGGGTCTGAGGAGATAGCGTCTCTCCTTGAGAAAGAAGCCGACAGGTCGGCAGGCTGCGTTGCGGAAGAGGCAAGAACGCCGGAAGAGTTTGTAAAGAGGAAAGCGGAGATCTTCAGAAAGAAAGAGCAGCTTTACAAAACGGCAGCTGAGTTCTACAAGCTGTCAAAAGATACTCAGGGGTACCGTAGAGTTCTTAAAAAGAGGGAGTACTACTCCCCAAATTACAAGGGAAAACTCCTTATCCCAGATTCTCTAAATATTTCCAGGATTCCCTACTCAGAGGCTCTTAAACAGTGCAGAGAAGGGAAGGAGTGGGCTGAGCTGTTTGTTGCTTCAAGAAGGAGAAAATCGTTTTTAAAGGCCGCGGAGGAATTCTACAGAGCTATGGGTTTTGTTATTAGTAATCACTATCATTAATTTCTGCCTTCCTTAAGAAGCGGTTGTATTAGCCAAAATCAGTTGACGAACTGATAATCATTACTATAATCTTTAAGCGACAGAAAGGCAGTATTAAGAAATAAAAATTGAATAAGGTTTAAAAATTCCTTAAACTAAGGTTCAAAATAATAGTTTTAAACAAAAAATGACATAAAAAACAAACTTTAAGCATATTCACAAACAAGGCTTTCCTTCTTATGATTGTAAGTGAATGGCAAAAAGCCTGGAAAACAAACTAAAGGAGGAGGTGCCATGGGTATCAGGAAACATCTCAAAGCAACTCTCGGTCTACTTGCAGTAGGTAGTGTGGCTTTTGCAGGAGCTGCACACGCTGATAACTCAGTAGTTGATGTTCAGCAGAATGCTTCAGGACAAGCCCAGTTTGTAAAGCAGAAGGATGGATCAGAACAGTTTGAAATCGGCGGTGACAACAACATTCTCCTCATCCAACAAACCGGTAAAGATGTAATCCTTGAAGGTTCAATGACAGGAGGTAACAACAACGTAGGAAACATTGTTAACGGCTCAAAAGAATACCTCAAAATGACTGCAAACGACGGCTCTAACGACTACAACATTGATTTCAAACTCAATCAAGATGGAAGCGATGCTATTAACGTAAAATCTGTTAACCTTACCTCTCAAGACGGTGGCGGAAGCAAGAAAGGGGAGATTGACGCAGCAGGTGACATCAACCTTGCAGTAACACAAAATGCTGGTGCTAACACAATAAACGTTGGCTACGTTAAGTCAGCAGCTGCAATGACTGGAAATGTAACACAGCAAGATGGCGGCACACTGAATCTTAACTATGTAGAAACAACAAGCGGTAACATGGACTTTACCATAAATCAAAGCGGAGGTGCCAGCAACAAGATAACATTAGGTGATGATACTGTTCCTGTTAAAGCTGGTAGCCTTGAGGCAAAAATCACCCAGCAGACAGGAGATTCCAACGTAGTTACTCTTTCCGACTTTAATGTTGGTGGAAAGCTTACAATAGAAGGTTACAGCGACGATACTCTTACACAGGATGGTGGAAGCAACACAGTTCTCATGCACGATGTAGATTCAGCAGATAATACAACAGTAGCTATAGACCAGTCTGGAGACTCCAACCAGGTTCACGTAGATGCAATAGATGCTTCAGCTGGTACAGTTACCTTCAAAGTTAACCAGGAAAACGGCAGCAACGTTGTTGATATAGCAAACCTTACTTCAGATTCTGCTGATGTAAGTGCTGATATCATCCAGACAGGCGGAAACGATTCATTCAAAGTAGATACCCAGGTTAAAGCTAATGACGACGTAACAATAAACGCTACACAGTCTGGAGGCTTAGACTCTATTGACCTTGATACTGTAACTTCCAACTCAGGTAAGGCTCAGCTCACATTCACCCAGAGCGGTTCCAGTGATACCGTAAGCATGGATACAGTTACTGCTGAAAAAGATGTAACAATGAACATTACCCAGTCTGCAGCATCTGATAAGGTAGACATCAACAAGGTTACTTCATCTGACGACGCTGTAGATATCACAGTCGACCAGAGCTCTTCAAACAGTGAGTTCATCGTAGCTGATGAGATAAGCGCTAAGAATAAGGTTACAATTGACGTAACACAGGAGAATGGAGATTCCAACAAGCTCAAAGTTAACGACGTTAAGTCTACAAACGGTGCTGTTGACTTTGAAGTTGTTATGAACGGAAGCAACAACTCCATGGGTGGAATTGATGTAGGTTCTGACGCTAACGGACTTGCAGCTAACTACGATGCCGGTCTTGTTCAGGAAGCTGGAGATAATGCAACACTCAAAGCTCACATCTACGGAGATCAAAATACTGTAGCTCTCAAGCAAGTTGCTGGAACAACGGCTGACTTCTACCTTGACATTGGTTCTTCCGGCAGCAGCGTAAACAACAACGAAGTTGATGTTTACCAGAATGCCAGCACGTCTGCATACGCTGATATTGACGTTACCGGCTCTAACAATACACTCAAGCTCTACCAGACAAGCTCCGGTGCTAGCGTCTATGCTGATATTGACATCACATCCAGCGGTAATACAATTGCTATTACACAGAAGGCTGGAGCTGAAGGTGCATCATATGTCAAGGTTTACTAAGAGTTTGTTAAAACTACAGAAGGGGGGGGTAGCCCCCCTTTTTTTCATTTGTTTTATTGTTCTAATTTTTTCCCTTCCTGCCAAACCACAGTCAGAAGTGGGTTATCTAATTGTTGACCATACGAAAACCCCCTGGGGACATAGGTTTTACAAAACTTTTACGGAAGTCTGGAAACCACCTAAAGGGATTGATGGATATTTCATAATTATCAAGGAAGAAAAACCATCTTTTAAACAGAGCTGGATAGTTGTATCTGTAGGTGATAATATCTATAATAGGATTGTTTATGTGAACTTACTTAAACCTACTACTGCCGACTTTGATATGCAGAGATATGCGGTATCAGCATCAAAACGTGTTTTAAAGTTTCTGTTATCCGATTTTCTGAGAATTAAAAGCCTTGAGAATCAGATGTAAGGGGGCAGAATGAAAAGGGGAAAAATCATAACTTTCTTAATAAGTGCATTAACACTCAGTACCGCTGTTTCTGCGTCTACTTTGACTTATAAGTTTCTCATACCAGCTTTTGGAGGAGACCCTAATTATTTCTATGCTTTCAAGTCCGAGGCCGATGCCCAGAACATTTACCATGCACCTTCAAAGCCGATCCCTAAAACATCAGCTCTGGAGGATTTCAAAAACAGATTACAGTACTTAATTTTAAGCAAACTTGCTTCTAAAATTGCAAATGCAGCTTTTGGAGAAGAACAGCTAAATCCCGGAACTTATGAAATAGGCAATTTCCAAATTCAAGTTATACCATCAGAAACGGAAATACAAGTTCATTTGATAGATACAACTACAGGCAATGAAACTACAGTTGAAGTGCCAATGTACAAATAGTATAATGCATTGCAAAATAACCAAGGAGAAGGATAAATGGCCTATTTGCGCCAGTTTCTGGGGGTATTATTTTGTTCTCTTGTAGTTTCTAGCTGTACCTATACAACACCCCCAAAAACCCACATTCCTATGACTGTTCAGCCTCCTAAAACAGACGAGGAGCCTCCCGTTCACAGTCTCTTAGAGTTTCTCCCTCCACCTAAAGAAGTGATTCCTGTGGCCATATATAACTTCAGGGATAAAACCGGTCAGTATAAGGTTTACAACAATATAAGCACCTTTTCCACTGCCGTAACTCAGGGTGCTGCATCAATACTGATTAAAGCCTGCTACGACAGCGGCTGGTTTCTACCCCTTGAGAGGGAAAATCTTGCAGACGTTCTAACTGAAAGGAGAATAATAAGGAACGCCATAGAGCAGGAGCTGAGGAAGAAAGGGCTACAGCCGAAAGGAGATGTGCTACCACCTCTCAAGTTTGCCCCTATAATACTTACAGGAGGTATAATAGGGTATGACACAGACGTGGTAACGGGAGGGTTTGGAGCTCGCTACTTTGGTGTTGGCGGTTCAACCAAGCTTAGGAGAGATAGAGTAACTGTTTACTTAAGGGCTGTTGCTGCAAAGACGGGAGAGGTTCTCCTTACCGTAACTGCAACCAAAACGATTCTTTCGCGGGAAGTAGATGTAAATGCTTTTAAATATGTAAAATGGAAAAGACTATTTGAACTGGAAAGCGGTGTAACTACCAACGAGCCTGCCCTCTATGCCCTTCAAGGAGCTATTGAAAAGGCTGTATATGCTCTTATAATTGAAGGTATAGCTAAAGGTTACTGGCAGCCGAAAAACCCGAAGGACGTCTACTCACCAGTTGTTCAAGAATACTTTAAGACAAAAGTTGACCAGATTAAAGAAGAAGAGGACAACTTAAGAAAAATACTTGGAAGGGACTTTACAGAAAAAGAAATAAGGGAGTATTTAAAGAGGATAAGACAGGAAAGAGGTCTTGTGGTCTGGTTTGAAGACGATAAAGTTAAGAAAAAATAACGGCAGGTGGGAAAATGGAAAATAAACAGTTTAAGTTGATTTTCTCTGCTGTTGCTAAAGACGATATTTCCCAGCTATCACAGTTGATAGAAAGGGGAGTTCCACTAAACGTTTCTGATGAGAAAGGGGTAACCCCCGTTCACGTTGCCGCTAAAAAGGGAGCTTTGAACAGCCTGCAGGTTTTTAGAAATCTCGGTTTTGATTTGAACGTTCCCGACGTTAAGGGAAGAACACCTGCACACTACGCCGCAGCTGCAGGGAACCTGAAGATTCTGGAGTTCCTCTCCTCTGCAAATGCTGAACTGTGCAGAGGTGATAAAGAGGGGAGAACGCCTCTACACTACGCGGCGGCTGCAGGTAAACTTGAGGCCATTGAATTTTTGGTAAAGGCCGGTTGCGATTTTAACTCTACCGATGCAGAGGGAAGAACACCTCTACACTACGCCGTTTCAAAGGGAAACCTTGAAACGGCTGCTAAGCTGATAGACTTGGGAGCAGACGTTGACAGGGGGGATGCTTTAGGAAAGACTCCTCTACACTATGCCGTTGAGAAGGGGGACATCTCCATTGTTAACCTCTTCCTTGAAAGAGGGGCAACCCCTGATGCACGGGACAGTTTTGGAAAAACAGCTCTCCACTACGCCATAGAGGAGGGGAACGCTGCTCTCGTTAAGCAATTTCACTTTCTGAAAAACATTCCCACGCGGGAGGGTGTTTATCCTATACACCTTGCCGTTGAAACTGGCAGGAAAGACATCTTCAATCTGCTCGCTGAGTTGGGGGCAGAGCTAAACGTTAAAGATAACTTAGGGAAGACTCCCCTCCACTATGCCGTTGTAACCGGGAACGGAGAGATTGTTGAGGAGCTCCTTAAGAGGGGAGTTCTCGTCTCGGAAATGGACAAGTTTGGGAAAACTCCCGTTCACTACGCCATAGCCAACAGAAATACTGAAGCTCTAAGGCTTTTCCTATCAGTTATTGACAGGGAAACGTTAAAAGGCAAAGGGCTTCTCCACGAGGCAGCTTCCCTCAACGAGGCAGACGTTGTAAGGTTTTTAGTTGAAAGGTTAGGTTTTGACGTTAATGAGAGGGACGGAGAGGGAAGAACACCTCTTCACCACGCCGCAATGAAGGATGCCTTTGAAGCATCTTCTGTTCTCCTTGAGTTGGGAGCTGATGTAAGGGCAAGAGACAAATTTGGAGGGATTCCACTCCACTATGCAGCTGCAAACAACAGCGTTAGGCTCATAGAGCTCTTTCTAAAACTGGGAGTTGATGTAAATGAGAAAAACGACTTTGGAAGGACTCCCATCCACTATGCCGTTATTAACGAGGCTGAAAAATCCCTCTCTTACCTGATTGAACAGAGGGTAGATGTTAACGTTCAGGATAAAACAGGGAAAACTCCCCTCCACTATGCTGTTGAAAAAGGTAGAGCAGATTTTGTAGAACTCCTTTGCAAGCACGGTGCCAATCCGAACCTTAAAGATGAGAAAGGCTTACCCCCCCTACACTACGCTGTAGGTTTAAACTTTGCTGAAGCTGTTAAAACTCTGGTAAGGTGCGGTGCTGATAAGGAAGTTCGAGATACCGATGGAAGGACTCCTCTCCACCACGCTGCTACCACAGGTGCTGTGGATGCAGCTCAGGCGCTGATTGAAGCAGGAGTAGACGTGAGGGTCAGGGACAAGTTTGGGGGAACGCCTATCCACTATGCAACTGCAAACAACAGCGTTAAAATCCTGGAACTCCTCTTCAAAAGTGGTGCGGAGATTGAAGAGAAGAATGAATTTGGCAGAACACCTCTTCACTACGCCGTTGTTAAAGGAGCAAAAGAGGCTGTTGAGCGTCTTATAAACCTTGGAGCAGATGTTAATGTTCAGGATAATCAAGGTAAAACCGCTCTCCACTTTGCCGTTGAAGGACAACATTTAGACATTTTAGAGATGCTGCTTTCCGCCGGTGCCAGGGTGAACCTTCCTGACAATGAAGAGGTTACTCCTTTACAACTGGCAGTAAAGAACAATACTGTTCCTGTACTTGATAAGTTTTTGAGGCTTGGAGTGGACTTTAACTATAGAGGAGAGCACCAGAAAACCCTTCTCCATGAAGCTGCCCTTTACAACGCCGTTGATTCAATTAGGTTTTTAGTTGAGGAAGTAGGACTACCTGTTGATGTTAAGGATGAGTTTGGCAGGACGCCTCTATGTCTAACTACGAAGAACGATGCGATAGAAGCGGCTCGCCTCCTTGCTGACTACGGAGCGAACCTTGAAGCAACTGATAATTACGGAAAGAGAATAACCCACTACTGCGGTATTCATAACGCTTTTAAGATAGCAAAAATGGTTCTGAAGGCAGGAGCAAACGTTAATGCCAGAGATTTCCTCAAGAAAACTCCTCTTCATTACGCTGCTGTTAGCAATGGAGCAGAGGTTGCAGAAGTATTTTTGAAGGTAGGAGCAGACCCTCTTGCCGAGGATTCAGGCAAGGTAAGTCCTCTAAAAGAAGCTGTTGAGGACAGGAAGTTTAAAGTTCTGAAAGTTATTACCAAGTATCTTCCTGATGAATAGTTAGAGAGCCTGAAGGAGCTTTTCCTTTAGTTCCTCCAGTTTTCTTGTGTCTGTTACTTTTTCATAGTTTATATCTGTTATGTAAAAGCTATCAATCACCCTATTTCCTTGGGTACTTATTATTGCTCTCCTGAGCCTTGTGTTGAAATCAAGGAGTATTTTCGTTATCGTGTAGAGAACTCCAAGCCTGTCGGCAGTTGAAACCTCAACGATTGTGAACTTATCTGAAGTCCTGTTGTCAATCTTAACCTTTGTCTCCGGAAGGGGAATGTTCCTCCTGAAGGTCTTTGGCCTTAATAGTTGACCTAATTCTTCAACGTTTACACTGCCGGCGTAGAGATCCGAAATCATCTTCTCAATCTCTTCAACCTTATCGCAGGAAAGGGCTTCTCCTGCAACTGTTGAAACCTGAATTGTGTAAACCATACAGTCACAGTCGTCCTCTATCGCCCTGTTTATGTTTGCCCCTTTTATGTTGACGCCGAGGTAGGAGAGAATCCCGGCAATTTTGTTAAAGAGCCCCCTTCTATACTTCGTGACTATTGTGAGCTCTGTAAAGCCAATGTCTAAAAAGCTCTCATGGGCAATTTCGTAATCCTTACCTTCCTGCCTTATCCGTTTCATCATTAAAAGGTGTTTTGCTATCTTTGCGGAAGGGTAGGTTATGAGGTAGTCCCTGTCTGCGTTTTCAAAGAACCTGTCTACAGATTCGGGTCTAATTTTTCCTGAGAGGAGCTCCTTCACCTTCTCCCTTCTCCTTCTTAACTTCTCCTCAATCAGCTCCTCTGCACTTCTGTTCTCCGTGAAGAGAGCAAGGGTTGAGTTGTAGAGCTGCCACAGGAGTGCACTCTTCCAGTTATCCCAGGCACCGGGGCCAACAGCTTTTATATCTGCATAGGTAAGGAGAAAGAGTTTCTTTAGCCTCTCTTCCGTTCCGCACTCCTCTTTAAACTGCTCTATCAGTTTAGGGTCTGTAATGTCCCGCCTAAAGGCGAGGTGAGACATTAAAAGGTGATTCCTGACGAGCCAGGCAACTTCCTCTGCCTCTTCATCGGAAAATCCCATTGCCAGCATGTAACGCTTCGCTATTCCTGCTCCTACAAGTTCGTGCTTTCCTCTCTTTCCTTTCCCTACATCGTGGAACAGGGCAGCTATGTAGAGAGTGTGAGGGCTCTCTATATCCTGGAGTATCTGTGAAAGCTTCTGTTTTTCCCTTACAGAGGTTTCGTTAGTTCCCCTCTCTTCAAGTTTTTCAAGTTCCCTTACCGTTAAGATTGAATGAATGTCTGTTGTGAACTTGTGGTAAGTATCGTACTGGAAGTGGCCTCTGAGCCTCTCAAAGTCTGGAAGGAGAGCTCCTAAAACTTTTGTATCGTGCATCACTTCCAGAACATAGGAAAGTCTTTTGGGATTCTTAAGGAGCTCCCCAAACTCTTTTAGAACCTCTTTTCTCCTGAAACCTTCCCTTCTGGTTTCAGCAGCAATCTTAAAGAGGGAGAAGGCCGTTGAGGAGAGCTCCAAACCCATTTCTTGAATCAGTTTAAAACCCTTTAAAACCAGCTTCGGATTTTTGACAACTTCCCCCTCAGCTTCCTCTTTAACGAAAAGAGTACTCTTCTCTACGTAAAACTCTCCAAAATCCTTTCCAGAACCCCTCTGGAGAAAAGAAAATAGAGACGAAGTTCTGTCGGAGAGCTCCTCAAGGGAGCTCTTTATTATTTCTCCGGTTATAACTGAAAGGTCTATTGCAGAGTTGAAGTAGTTTTTCATAAAGAGCTCAACGCCTTTCCTCTCCTTCGGGAAGCCGAAAAAGACGGCAACTTCCCTCTGCATCTCAAAGGAGAGAATGTCGCTCTTCCTCCCCGAAAGCAGGTGAAGGTGGTTTCTCACCTTAAGGAGGAAGTCGTAAGCTGAGATAACATCTCTAAAGTTCTGCCTGTCAAGGATTTTCCTGTCAAGAAATCCGGAATAGTTCTCAATTCCGTAAACGATTTTGGCTATCCAGAAGGCCTCGTGGAGGTCTCTCAATCCACCTTTACTTTCCTTAACGTTGGGTTCCTGATAGTAAACCGTTCCGTAAAACCTTCTATACCGATCTTTTCGGGAAGCGAGTATCTCCTCAACGAGATTTTTCCTATTTCTGTTAACAAAGTCTGCAAATTGCTCAGAAAAAGCTTTATCAACTTTTCTGTTTCCAGAGAGGAATCTCCTCTGGAGTAGGTTTGTAAAAACTGAGAGGTCTTTCTGGGAGAGCTCCATAGCCTCGTCTATGCTCCTTGGAGCAAAACCCAGATCGTAGTTCAGCGAGAGGAGAAAATAGTAAAAAGCTTCAATGTCCGAAAGATGACTTTCTGTAAGGTTTCCCGAGTATATGAGATTTACGTCAATATCTGAGTGAAAGTTAAGCTCTCCCCGGCCGTAACCGCCTAAAGCGTAGAAGACAACGGGAATATCCCAGTTTCCGAAAAAGTGGTTAAAGGCAGGTTTTAAGAGGCTGTCAAGAGCTTTTCTGAGCCTCTCTGCAACCTCAAATCCCGGCTCTTTTTTGTTATGGGCCTCTTTTGCCTTATCAACCTGAGAAAAGAATTTCTCCTTTAAGGTCTCAAGGCTCAATTGGTCAGCTCCGCCAGTTTCCACAGCTTGTTAAAGTTTTTCTGGTAAAGCTCTATCAGGTGAGTGTCGTTTTTTATGACAACTAAGTTCTCATCGTTTCTCTTGTTTGCGTTGGAAGTCCAGTTAAAACTTCCTGTAGAAAGAATTTTCCTATCGTAGATGGCGTACTTGTTGTGCATCAGACCACCGCCGCTTCCCCTCTTATAACGAACCCGAATCCCTGCCTTTTCAAGGAGCGGACCGACACAGTAGCGGGACTTACCATTCCCGTAGTCTATTATTACCCTGATTTTTACTCCCCTGTTGTGGGCTTTAATAAGAGCTCTGGCTATTTTCCTGTCTGTGAAGGAGTAGATAGCAATGTCTATTGTCCTTTTAGAGTGGTTTATAAGGTCTATCACCGCTTCTTCACATCCGCCCCTTGGAGAGAAGTATGCAGTTGTCTCTATTTCTCCCCTTGGAACCTGCTCTTGAGGTTGAGGAGTTCTACAGCTGTAGGGTAAGAGAAAGAGAAACAGAATAAGAAGAAATAGCCTTAATCTCAAGTTTCCCCCTCTACTTGACCTTTTTCTCCTTTACAACTTTCTCAACAACAGAGGTCTGTCCCATAAACTTTGAACCGACAACAGAGAGAAGGAGAGAATTTAAGAGGAAGAGGGCTCCTAAAATTGCCGTTGTCTTTGTAAGAACCGAACCTGTTTCTGCTCCGAAGGCCGAACCGGTAGCACTTCCTCCCATCATTGCAACGCCGCCTTCACTCTGCCCCGGCTGAATAATTACAACCAGAATAAGAAGAAGGGCAAGAATCGCTTGAACTATGAGAAGAAACATAAACATCTATTCCTCCGCATCAAATTTCACTATTTTCGCAAAACTCCCGGCCTTTAAACTGGCACCGCCGACGAGAGCTCCGTCTATATCGGCCATCTCAAGAAGACCTTTGGCGTTTTCCGGCTTCACGCTTCCACCGTAGAGAATTCTCGTTTTACCTGCCTTCTCCTCACCAAAAAGGTCTGAGAGAATACCTCTTATAAAGCTGTGAACCTCCTGAGCAAGCTCTGGAGTTGCAGTTTTCCCTGTTCCTATCGCCCAAACGGGCTCGTAGGCTATAACAAGGTCGTTTTCGGGATTGAATCCTTTAAGCCCTTCCCTGACCTGCCTTTCAACAACCTTTTCTGTCTCGCCTTTTTCCCTCTCCTCTAAAGTTTCACCGACGCAGAGGATTGGAGTAAGGTCGTGAGATGCCGCAGAGAGGACTTTTTTATTTATAAGCTCGTCGGTTTCACCGAAAATGTGGCGCCTCTCTGAGTGGCCGAGGATAACGTAAGAACAGCCAACGTCTTTCAGCATTAAGGGAGAAATCTCCCCGGTAAACGCCCCCTGCTCCTCGTAAAACATGTTCTGGCCACCGAGGGCTATGTTGCTACCTTCAAGCTCTTTTCCAACGGCGTAGAGAGCTGTAAAGGGCGGGCAGATCAGAATGTCCCTATCTGTAACGTTAGAAACCAGGCTTTTAAGCTCTCTAACCAGCTCAAGGGCTTCTGGAACCGTTTTGTGCATCTTCCAGTTTCCGGCAATTAAGAGCCTTCTCAACCTATCCCCCTTAAGAAGCTTTTGTTAACTCGTATTTAGGTTTACCGGTTTTTACAGATTCAGCGTCAATTATAACCCTCTTTATATCCTTCCTTGTAGGAACTTCAAACATAACGTCAGTCATGAGCTTCTCCATTATAGCCCTTAAGCCCCTTGCTCCTGTTTTTCTCCTTATGGCTTCCCGGGCAATTTCCCTCAGGGCGTCTTCTGTAAACTCAAGCTCAACTCCCTCAAGCTCAAGCATCTTCTTGTACTGCTTAACTAAAGCGTTCTTTGGCTCTGTAAGAACTCTAACGAGGTCTTCTTCTGTAAGCTCTTTAAGGGTTGCAACAACGGGAAGCCTGCCGATGAGTTCAGGAATTAGACCGAACTTAACCAAATCGTCTGGCTCAACGTGTTTGAGGAGCTCATCTCTCTCCATCTTTTTCTTATCAACGTCGGCGGTGAATCCCATCGCTCCCTTGCCGATTCTCCTTGCGATAATGTCCTCAAGTCCTACAAAGGCACCGCCGCAGATGAAAAGAATGTTTGAAGTATCAATCTGGATGTACTGCTGGTGGGGGTGTTTCCTTCCGCCCTGAGGTGGAACGTTGGCAATTGTTCCCTCAAGTATTTTCAGGAGTGCCTGTTGAACGCCCTCTCCTGAAACGTCTCTGGTTATTGACGGGTTCTCGCTCTTTCTGGCTATCTTGTCTATCTCGTCTATATAGATGATTCCCCTCTCGGCCTTCTCTATATCGTAGTCGGCAGCCTGGATGAGCCTTAAAAGGATGTTCTCAACGTCCTCTCCAACGTATCCGGCTTCAGTTAGGGTTGTTGCGTCGGCAATGGCAAAGGGAACGTCTAATAGCTTTGCCAGAGACCTTGCAAGGAGCGTTTTTCCGGAACCTGTTGGCCCTATTAACAGAATGTTGCTCTTTTCAAGCTCAACGTCGTCAACGTTTCCGCCAGACATTATCCTCTTGTAGTGGTTGTAAACAGCAACAGAAAGAACCTTTTTAGCTTCCTCCTGGCCGATTACGTACTGGTCTAAGAACTCCTTAATCTCTTTTGGAGTTGGGAGCTTCTCTACTTTGACGGGAGCTCCCTTCTTCTCTTCCTTTTCGTGGAGCATCTTGTAACACTCATCAACACAGAAATTACAGATGGCAACCCCTTTAGGTCCCGTTATTAAAGCCTCAACTTCCGACTGCGTCTTGCCACAGAAAGAACATCTCCTTTCCGGAATAGTTGTCTCAAACATTACTTCTCCTTTTGAAGTGAATTTGTCAGGTTCTAATATAGGAGAGGTTAGACAATTCTTTCAATTTCAGCTGCACTAAGAAGGGGAATAAGGTGTTTTTCGGCCTCACGGCTACACACCAGAATTTGAGACGTTGAATTAATGGGAAATGTGGCAACGTAATCTGCCGGAATGTTTAAGATCTGATCGAGAAAAGAGAGAAGCGTCTCCTCATTCTTGAATCTAATCAAAAAGATGCAGAAATCAGAAGAGTAGTTACCCTTTGTGAAGTTTCTTTTAACGTAAGTTTTCTTATATCGGTCAAGTTCCTCAAGCTCAGGGTAGAGAACGGGAAACGCAGTTCGCTTTAAACCGGGAAGGACTTTTCTGGCAACTCTAAAAACTTCTTCATCTAAAGGCAGTTCTTCCATAATTTTAATAGCCTCTTCTGGGGTAAGGGCTTTTCTGTAAGGTCTATCGGAGGTGAGGGCATCGTAGATATCTGCAACAGAGATTATCCGAGATAGAAGGGGTATCTCCTCACCCTTAAGGCCGTCGGGGTAACCAGAACCGTCAATCTTTTCGTGATGATGCCTAACTACTTTGGCCACTTCTTCAAATCCCTCAATTCGGCTGAGTATCCTCTCTCCCAGAACAGTATGGAGTTTTATAAGCTTAAACTCTTCATCGGAAAGGGAAGAAGGCTTTATCAAAACCCAGTCTGGAACGCTAAGTTTTCCAATATCGTGAAGAAGAGCAGCCATTCTCAGTGTTTTTACTTCATCTTCTCTCAGTCCCATTTTTTTAGCTATCGCCTCTGAGTAAGAAGCAACGTTCTGAGAATGTCCTCTCGTATAAGGGTCTTTTAGCTCTTCAACAATTGAGAGGAGCTCTATTATCTCCCTTTCCCTTCTCTCTTTCCTCTCAATCTCTTCAAGGAGCTTCATTTTCTCAGAAACCTTGTGCAAAAAGTGATTTAGCGGAATTGAAACAACAGGATTCTTCAGACCTTCAACTCTCCTTTTCTTAAATACCGAATCAGGAGTCAATTTCTGGTAAGGGAAAAATTTTTTAAAGAGTCTTTCAAGTTCCTGCTTCAGTTCAAAAGGAGAAACAGCATCTAAGTAGTGATTAATTTCCAAAAGCCTTAAGAAAATATTGAAGGCAATTCCTGAAATGGTAGAAAACGCAAGAACAAAAATCAGCGTAATCAGGTAAAAAATCTTATTAAAAGAACTAAACGGAGACGATAGGATCAAAGAGAATATGAAAGCAGTATAGATAAAGAGGAGCTCCCTCCTCCATCCGTAAAAAACGGTATATAGGAAGTTTACCATCAGGAAATAAGCTTCGCTTATAAAAACGACGGGAGGGGAAAGGAAAAAGTTGAGGAGAGAGGCAAGGATGGGAGCTCCGAAAGAGAGAAGGGCAATCCTGTTGTCGCAGAACCTATAGATAAGGTAAGAAACAAGGAGCTGAAAGGTTCCCGGCACTGAGTAGTAAGCAGTTAAAAGTATCAAGAACTGAGAGGTTGAAATGTTTGAAGAAATAAGGGCAACCGTAAGTTGAACGTAGAAAATAAGCGCGAGAAAAACGGCAGTAGAAGCGTTTAGGAAGGCAAAAAGCTTATTCCTCCCGCATACAGCTGTTAACTGTTCTATAATCCTTTCCATCGCCAACGTTCAATTAATAATTTTGACTAAAACATAATTCTAAACAATTTCAGGAGGAACAAGGTGGTGAAGGTAAAGGTGTGCGGAATAACAAGACTTGAGGATGCTCTTTTCGTATGCCAAAAGGGAGCAGACGCCGTTGGCTTTATTCTTTACCCAAAGAGCAAGCGGTTCATAAAGGCAAAAGAGGTAAGAAAGATAACCTCTCAGCTACCACCGTTTATTACAAAGGTTGGAGTGTTTGTGAACGAAGACCCGAGGGACGTTCTTGAGATACTGAGCTATGCTCACTTAGACTTTGCACAGCTTCACGGAGATGAAACTCCTCAAGAGTGTGAGTACATTGGAGCAAACAGAGTTATAAAAGTTTTTAGGCTGAAAACAGAAGAAGAAATTGAAAAGATAAAACCCTACATTGGAAAGATAAGAGCCATACTTTTAGACACTTACGACTCAAAAGTTTACGGCGGAACAGGAAAGCCTTTTAACTGGGAAATAGCGATAAAGGTTAAAGAAACCTTCCCGGAAATTCCTCTAATCCTTTCCGGTGGCCTTAACCCTGAAAACGTTGAAAAGGCAGTTAGAACCGTTAAGCCTTACGCCATTGACGTTAGCAGCGGAGTTGAAACTGAACCAGGAATAAAGGACAGGGATAAAGTAGAAGTCTTCATTAGAAATGCAAAATGTACCTTCTGATTAGTTGAAATTAGTTTTCAACTGCACTATTTTTGAGAATAGAAACCACTCTGGAGGGAACTATGGGAACAAAAGCGAGGGAACTTGTTGGAGAACACGCAGACAAAATCGTTGAGCTCTTAAACAGAGCCCTATCAGACGAGTGGCTGGCCTACTACCAGTACTGGATTGGCTCAAAGGTAGTTAAAGGACCCATGAAATCTGCCGTTGCTGCAGAGCTTGTCCAACACGCTCAGGATGAACTCCGCCACGCCGACATGCTGGCAATGAGGATCTTAGAGCTTGGAGGAACGCCGGTTTTAACGCCAAAACTCTGGTTTGACCTTACAAACTGCGGTTACGACGCTCCGGAAAACCCGTTTGTTAAAAACATATTGGAACAGAACATCAAGGGTGAAAGGTGTGCAATTGACGTTTACCACAAGATTATTGACTACACAAAGGAGATAGACCCGGTTACCTACAACATTGCCCTTCAGATTATGACAGACGAGATGGAGCACGAGGAGGACCTTCAGGGACTCCTTGAAGACCTAATGAACATGGAGTTTCTAAAGTAACGGGGAGAGGGAGCTCCCTCCCCCTTCCTCATCTTCCTAAAACTTGACGCAGCCTATCTGCCCGTCGTTCTCCCTGCAGATAGCCGAAGCTATTTTCTTATACCTTCCGATGGTAACGATAAAGGTTCTGTAGTGGGGCTCTTTTATAGTTTTCTTTTTCTTCTTAAACTCAGGCTTTGCCCAGCCTCCAACCTCTCCCTGAACGCACTTCATACCCCAACGTAGAGGCCGCGGGAGGCGTTCCAGTGGAGCGAGTTCCAGCAAACGGAAAACTCCATTGGCGTTCCGTCTGATATGAAGGTTAGTGTTCTCCTTACCGGGTTAGAAATGACCTTTCCTACTCCCGGCAGGTTTAAAATTGTCTCCCCGGCAAAGGAGGAGAGAGGAAAGAGAAGAATTCCAGATAAAAACAGCGGGATCAGGCGTTTCATCTCAACCTCTTATAGGGTTCACTAATTAACCTAATCCCGCCTATTTAAGTATTCAATCGTTCTTCTCTTCCTCGGAAAGGTTTACCTCTATGTGGAGCTCCTCTAACTGCTCCGGCCTTACGGTATCGGGAGCTCCCGTAAGTAAACACTGGCCTCTCTGGGTTTTAGGGAAGGCAATAACATCCCTTATTGATTCCTCACCTCTCATAATCGCACAAAGCCTATCAAGTCCAAAGGCCATTCCGCCGTGGGGGGGAGCTCCGAATTTCAAGGCCTCTAACAGGAATCCAAACCTCTCTTTTGCTTCCTCGTCTGAAAGGCCAATAACCTTAAAGACCTTCTCCTGAATGTCCTCCCTGTGGATACGGATACTTCCTCCGCCTATCTCAACGCCGTTTAAGACCATATCGTAAGCCCTTGCCCTAACGCTTCCCGGGTCTTCAAGGAGCTTCTCAACGTCTTCCTCTTTGGGGCTTGTAAACGGATGGTGGAGTGCTTCCCACCTGTTCTCGTCCTCGTTCCACTCAAACATGGGAAAGTCAACAACCCACAAAACGTTCACCTTGCTCTCATCTATAAGGCCTGCCATCTTCCCTAACTTAAGCCTCAGGTTAGAGAGTGCCGCGTTAACAACGTCTGGCTTGTCTGCAACGAAGAAGAGGATGTCCCCGGGTTCAGCCTCAAGCCTTTCAAGAATCCTGTTCATCTCCCCTTCTGTGAAGAACTTAACGATTGGAGACTGGAGGCCGTCTGGAAGAACCTTAATCCAGGCAAGGCCTTTTGCACCGTAAATTCCAACAAACTTTGTTAAGTCGTCTATCTCCTTCCTTGAAAGCTTTGCTCCCCCTTTAAAGTTTATGGCCTTTACAATTCCACCTTTTTCTGCAACGGTTCTGAAAACCTTAAAACCGCACTCCTTGGCTATGTCTGTTATCTCCTTCAGCTCAAGGCCGAAGCGGGTATCGGGCCTGTCTGTTCCAAAGCGTGCCATAGCCTCATCGTAGCTCATAAC
>WFNZ01000003.1 GCA_015488335.1 Thermovibrio sp. | reverse complement strand
CTGGTTTACAGGCTGGGTGTCAAGTGGAGTTACTCTAACGTTCATTTAACTGCCTCCCGTATCGGTTGTTTAGGTGAGGGAAATATACCAACTTTTAAGTGGCCGATAAAAGTTTATCAGCTTTTTCAATAACCATCTCCGGCTTCAGGTCAGCCATACACCTAAAGTGCTTCTCTGGGCAGCTCTTTTTGCCGTGAAGGCCACAGGGGCGGCACTTTAAACCCTGAAGCTCAACAATTTCTCCCTTACCGTAGGGGAAGAAGCCGAACTCCGGAACTGTTGCTCCGTAGATCTCAACAACGGGAGTTTTAACAGAGACTGCAACGTGGACTGGAGAGGAGTCGTTTGAGATTACAAGCTCTGCTCCCTTTATAACAGAGAAGAACTCCCTTAAACTCGTTTTCCCGCAGAGGTTCTTTGCAGTTTTCCCTGAAGTTTCATAGGCCTTTTGGCAGTAAGAGAAGTCCGACTTTGAGCCAACTATAACGGTTTCGTAGCCCTTACTTGAGTAGTGTTTTATTACTTCTCCGTAGTATTCGGGGAGCCAGGCCTTTGTAGGCCACACAGAGCCGGGGGCAAATACGATGTAAGGTTTTTTCAGGCTGAACTTGTGCAAGGTAAACTCTACTTCTTCCGGTTTTAGGGGGAGCTCCGGCTCCCTATCGTAAACAACTGTAAACTCTTCTTCTAAAGGTTTCAGGAGAGAGAGGTTCCTCTCAACCTCGTGGAGCCTTTTTTCAAAGCGGTGGGGAACTGTATCTGTGTATAGGAAGGAGAAACCTGCCCTGTCAAAACCGATTCTTTTTGGAATCCTTGAGAGGAAAAGGGTAATTGAGGCCCTGTGGGAGCGGTGGGGAGATATGGCAACGTCAAAGGAGTATTCCCTTAAGAGCTTTGACAGTGAAAAGGGTGAGGGCTTTGAAACGGGAATCGGTTTTATAAAGTCAAAACCTTTAAAAACTTCTTCAAAACCTCTCCTTAGAACTAAATGGACTTCACAGTTAAAGGTTTTGTGGATGGACTTAAGGAGCGGGGAAGTGAGGATAAGGTCTCCAAGGAAAGCCGTTTGATAGACGAGGACTTTCAACTCTCTCCCTAAATCCAGTTTTTCCGCCTGAAGTAGTATAGAAGTCCTAAACTGAGAAAGAGCATGAAGAAAGATATGACGAGTATCCCGTATGGCTTTGAGGCCAGCGGAAGGTTCTCAACGTTCATTCCGTAGTAAGAGGAGATAAACATAATGGGCTCAAGGACGGCAACAAAAATTGTCAGGGTTTTCATTATGTCGTTGAGCTTGAAGTTAACAAGGGACGAGAAGACGTTTAAAACGTTCTGGATGAACTCGTGTAAGGTTTCTGCCCTATCGTAGAGGATACTTATCTCGTCTAAGAGGTCTCTGAAGTAGTGGATGTTCTCGGGGTTTGCAAACCTACCGGAGAACGACATGGCAAACTTGTAGGCATCTCTAATCTGTTTGAGAGCTCTCCTTAAAGTGAGTATCTCGTAGGAGAGGTCTGAGATGTCCTCAAGGAGCTCCGGGCTCTGCTCCTTAAAGACCTTTGCTTCTATCTCGTCTGCCTGGTCTTCCAAAAGGTCTGTAACGTATTTGAACTTATCGGTTATGAGGGATGAGATTATCCAGACTATCTTCTCAACGCCCTCTCCAAAGGGCTCCTCCTCAAGCATTAGCTCCTTTTTGGCCTCCTCAAAGAGGCGCCTGCTTCCAACTGTTAAAACGAAGTCCTTTCCCCAGAAGAGGCAGAGCTTCTTCTGACGGCTTATCCCGCCGTCAAAGTAGATGAGGAGCATAAAGAGGTAGTTCTCAAAGTGCTCCGCCTTTGAGCGGGCTTCAGATTTACAGTCCTCAAGAGAGAGCTCGTTTATATCAAACTCCTCTGAGAGGAGCTCCTCAACAGACTCATCTAAACGCCTGAAGTGTATCCACAGGGGTTTCTTCTTCAGAATGCTCCTGTTCTCAATAAGGGACGAAACGGGAGTTGTTACCGTTGTTAGCGTTTCCCCCGACGGAACAACTATCCAGGCGACGTTTTCCATTAAAACTTCCTGTCAAAGAATATGTTTTTCCCGGAAACTGAAAGGGGTATTCCGTAGCCGAGTTTTATTTTACCCGGAACGAAACCGCCAACGATGGCAGCCTTTCCGAAGGAGAACATAATTCTGTTGTCCATGTTATTTTCTGAAGCCAGTTTTACTGCTGAACCTATTGCTATTCCCAAATCTCCAACAGCGTAGGCACAGTAGGCTCCGGCAGCCATAGACTTTTCGCAGTTCTCAAACCCACAGAAACCGCAGAAAGGGACGCCTCTGGGTTTAACCTCCGTTCCTATGAAAACTACCAAAAGGGAATCTCTGACGTTTTTCGCATCTCTAACGAAAAAGGCAAGGTTTTTCTCTTTTCCTATCTTCTCCATAAGGTCGGCTACGGCGTTTTTCTCCTCTCCCTCAAAGATTTTGGTATAGAGAAGGTTTACCCCCTTTCCCTTTGGAGCTGTTATTGCGCTGCAGCACATAAGCTCTGCAACGGTTTTTACTGCGCTGTAATAGGGAAAGTCCATCACTCCTCCAGAGCTCCCTCAAGCTCCTTTAGTGCCTTTTCAGGGTCTAACCTGTGGGCTCTGAAAACCTCTTCAAGGGTTTCGTCCTTAAAGCCCTCGCAGTAGATACACTCCTCAACCAGCTCGTAGAGTTTGTCTTTCAGCTGGGGGAACTTCTCTAAACACTCCCTTAAGGTCATCTGAAGGTTTGGCTTTTCCAAGTCTCCTCCTTTAACGGTGGTAGTGGGGGGGAGCTCCCCCCGAAAACTACATTGTAAGGTCTAAGATTCTTCCTGCTCTCTCAATATCCTCGCTTGAAGGCTGCCTGCAGGCCGGGTCAACCTCTTTCATAGTCCTTGCAAGGATGTAGAGGAGAGTTCCGACGATTTCAGGAAGCTTCTTCTCAAGCTCAGCCTCTAACGGATACTTGAGGGGCGGCTTTGTTGCGAGGAAGTCAAGAACGTCCTGAAGAGGGAGCTCCTCTTCAAGCTCTCTGAACTTCTGCATAGACTCCAAGAATCCCTTTGTAAGAGGAACGTCGCACTCCCAGATAACTTCTCTGTTATTGTACTTGGCGTTCCTCTCCCCTATCAGGAGAAGGTCGTAGAGTTTCTTCTCTACAATGTCTGTAATCTCTTTGGCCTTGTTCTTGTCAATGTCAAGGCCGGCAGCTTTCCTCATAAGGGCTTCAAGTTTGGCAAATCCTACTACTGCCATTTCTCCCTCCTGCACGTTTTTTTCTCGTGGCAAATTTAAGTTTGTGGGCGGTTAAATTCAACGTATAATACGTTATCACAACTGTTTCAGGGAGCAATTAATGGACAGGAGAGTTATAGAACAGCACGTTACGTGGGAAGAGTATCAGAAGATAGTGGAGCTCCTTGGAAGGGAGCCCAACTTGGTTGAGCTCGGAATTTTCTCTGCGATGTGGTCTGAACACTGTTCCTACAAGTCTTCCCGCCCTCACCTTAAGAAATTTCCAACTGAAGCCCCCTGGGTCGTTCAGGGGCCTGGAGAGAACGCAGGGATAATAATGGTAGACGAGGAAACTGAAACCTGCGTGGCCTTTAAGGTTGAGTCCCACAACCACCCGTCCTACATAGAGCCCTTTAACGGTGCGGCAACGGGAGTTGGGGGAATATTAAGAGACGTTTTCACTATGGGAGCAAGGCCGATTGCCTGCATGGACTCTCTGAGGTTTGGGGAGCTCCACGACCCCAAGATGAGATACGTAACAAAGGGAGTTGTTTCTGGAATAAGCCACTACGGGAACTGTGTTGGGGTTCCAACGGTTGGCGGAGAGGTCTACTTTGACTCCTGCTACCAGACCAACCCCCTTGTAAACGCCTTTGCACTTGGAGTTGTTAAGAAGGACAAGATTTTCTACGCAAGGGCTGCAGGAGTTGGAAACCCGGTCATCTACGTTGGGGCAAAAACGGGAAGGGACGGAATCCACGGAGCAACGATGGCCTCTGAGGAGTTCTCATCTGAGGAAGAGGTTGAGAAGAAGGTAAACGTTCAGGTTGGAGACCCATTCATGGAGAAACTCCTCATTGAGGCCTGTCTGGAAGCGATGGAGAAGGAGGGAATCGTCGCTATTCAGGATATGGGAGCTGCAGGTTTAACATCATCTTCCGTTGAGATGGCCTCCCGGGGAGGAGTTGGAGTTGTTCTCTACTTAGATAAGGTTCCCACCCGTGAAGAGGGGATGACTCCCTACGAGATTATGCTCTCTGAGTCTCAGGAGAGAATGTTAGTAGTCTGTGAAAAGGGTAAAGAAGAAGAGATAATGGACGTTTTCAGGAAGTGGGGGCTTGACGCAACGGTGATAGGTGAGGTTATTGAGGAGCCGGTTCTGAAACTTTTCTGGCACGGTGAGGTTGTGGCGGAGCTCCCCATAAAAGCCCTCACAGACGAAGCTCCCGTCTACTACAGGCCATTTAGAGTTCCTAAATACATCTTAGAGAACAAAAAATACGACCCAAACACACTTCCTGAACCTGAAGACTACAACAAAGTCGTTAGAAAACTCCTCTCCTCTCCAACAATTGCAAGCAAGCGGTGGATATGGGAGCAGTACGACCACATGGTTCAGATAAACACTGTAGTTTACCCTGGCTCAGACGCAGCGGTTTTAAGGATTAAAGGAACAGGGAAGGGAATTGCCATAAGCAGCGACTGTAACTCCCGTTACTGCTACCTGAACCCATATGAAGGTGGAAAGATAGCCGTTGCAGAGGCGGCGAGGAACGTTGCCTGCTCCGGAGCCGTTCCAAGGGCAATAACAGACTGTTTAAACTTTGGAAGCCCTGAAGACCCTGAAATAATGTGGCAGTTTGTAAAGGCAACAGACGGAATGGCAGACGCCTGCAAAGTCCTTGAAACTCCCGTGGTCAGCGGGAACGTGAGCTTCTACAACGAGACAAAGACAGACGAGGGCAAAAGAGCTGTATTCCCAACCCCAACAGTTGTCTGCGTTGGCGTTCTTGAAAACGTTGAGAAGAGAATGACCTCTTTCTTCAAAGATGAGGGAGACGTAATTGTTCTTTTAGGTGAAAACACAGGAAACATCTCCGGCTCGGAGTATCAGAAGCTCCAGATAGGGGAGTTTAGAGGAACGGGGCAAACGATTGACCTAAGGTTTGAGAAAACTCTTCAGGAAGCGATTGTTGAGGCAATACAGAGAGGCTTAATCAAACACGCCCACGACGTCTCTGAAGGGGGGCTGGCGGTCAACCTGTTTGAGTCCTCTTTTGAGAAGGAGTTGGGATTCGAGGTTGAGCTTGACGATAACATAAGGAGCGATTTTCTACTCTTCGGGGAAGACCAGAGCAGGATTGTAGTTTCAGTTTCTCCAGAGAGGGTTGATGAAGTCCTTGATTTCTTTGAGAAGAGAACCGTTCCTGCAAAGGTCATAGGAAAGATCAGGGGAGACAGGGGAGTTATCAAACACAGAGGTAAAGAGCTCGTTAACATCCTTGTTAAAGAGGCAAAGGAAATCTACGAAACGGCTTTAGAGAAGGAGCTTGGACTACAGGGTTAACTCTCCTTTTGAGAAACTTCAGCTCATCTACAAGGTCGGCCGGCTCTCCTTCTCCGCCGGCCTCTTAGTTCTTTTACTCTCCATTTACTCAATCAACAGAACAATCATTGATAAATACTCTCTCGTTGTTCTTGCCGTTTACTCAGTTGTAAGCACGGTTCTTTTTATAACAGGAAAGAGAGCTCTCCTGTTTGAGTTCTTGTTAGACGAGCTCTTTTTATTCCTGTTGGTAATAAAAGGCGCTTTTTCCTACGGCTTTTTCTCCCTGTTTCTTCTCTTCCCCATTCTCTTCTCATCCCTCTTTTTGAACCGGAAACAGAGCCTATCAGCACTCATAGTAGCTCTGTTTCTCCAGCTTATCTACTTTGCCTTTAACACGGGGGGTTTCAGCCTTGAAAACTTGATACAGTTCTTCCTGAACGGAACGGGGCTGATTCTCATATCTATCTTAGGGCAGAAGATAAAGGAGAAATTAGAAAGCCAGGAGAACTACCTATCGGAGCTTGAGAAACTTCAGGAAGAGACGGCCT
>WFNZ01000002.1 GCA_015488335.1 Thermovibrio sp. | reverse complement strand
GTGTAGAGGGTTCAACCTGCTGGCTTCCTTCATCTATAACTGCAACGTCAAAGTGGAAGTCCTGAAGGAGCTCCGACTTAACCATAGAGTTTGTTGAAATGACAACATCGGCCTCTGTGATTATTTCACGGAGAATAAGGTTCTCCATCTCTTTCAGGGCTTTAATCCGAACGTCAACCTCGTAGTTTGCAAGAATCCACTCAGCCATTGAACGCATTACCTTTTTGGGAACTCCTCTAAAGCTCTTCCCTTTCCTGCCGAAGTAGACAATCTCGTCGTCGCTCATCCCACGGCGGAGCTGTGGAGTGGGTTTTGTGAACTGGTCTCTCTTCTCTATGAGCTCCCTGACCTTTTCCCAGCCCTCTTTAACTTTTTGAGCTTTCTCGTGCTCTTCGTAGAGGGCGTAGATTGAGAACCTCTCAAGCTCCTCAAGAACCCTTGCCGGGTGACCAATACGAACAAGTTTCAGCTCAGGGTATTTAGAGAGGTTCAGCAAAATATTGTCTGCGGCGATGTTTGAGTCTGCAGTTGCAAGAACCTTTTTGCCCTGTTTTACAAGCTGAACGATGAGCTCTGTTATGGTGCTGGTCTTTCCCGTTCCGGGAGGGCCGTGGAAGAGGTAGAAGTCGGGAGCCCCCAGGGCGTTCCTGACGGCTGAGAGCTGTGTTTCGTTGAGTCTCTTGTCGGCAGGTTCAAAGTCAACAGGTTCTCCCTTTTCAGGTTCTCTCAAGCCTAAAATGGCGTTTCTGAGCTCCCTCTGTCTGCCGGCTGCGTGGCGGAGCTCCTCTAAGTTTTCTTCCATTCTTTTGAAGGTTACGTCGTTAACGTAGAGATCAATCCTTACCCCCTTTTTATAGACCCAGCGGGGAGGCCGGTTATCAAAAGCAACCGTTATGGTCTTCTCTGTAATCCGAACTACAGTTCCCAGGAGGTCGCTCTTTAATGGGTTTCCACGGCTGACAAGAACGATGTCTCCGGTTGAAATTTCAGTCTCAATGGGTTTCTCTCTCCAGAACCGAACAAGGTGGAGGTGGAACTTTGTTCCCGCCTTTGTCCCTTTCAAATCTAAAATGGCGCGGCCGAGGAGCTCCCTCTCTCTGCCAGAGAGTCTCCTTATTTCAGCTTCTTGAGCCTCAATCTCTGCAAGCCTTTCAACGTCTATCAGGTATTTAAACTTCTCAACGTACCTATGAACGGTGCATATCTCCCTGGCCTCTTCCTCTGAGGGGATGAAATCCTCGTAAATCTGGCAGAGGAATTCATCTTTCAGGTAGATGAGGGTTTTCCCGTTGGCTATACAGGTTTCTCTAACGTCTCCTTTCCTCAAACCAAGGTATTTAAGCTCCCTCTGAAGCCTTTTACCGTCGTATATTCCATCTAAAAGAATTGGCATTCCTACCTCGCAGGTTAGAATTTGACATCCAGGAATTTAAAGAAAAAGGAGGGAACTTGGTAGTCCATATTGTTGGAATCGGCGGAATTGGAATGTCTGGAATCGCCCTCGTTCTAAAGGCAAAGGGATACAGGGTTCAGGGTTCTGATATAAAGCGGAGCTCCATGGTCAGAAAACTTGAAGAGGCTGGAATAAAGGTCTTCATAGGCCATAGGGAAAAAAACGTTGAAGGAGCAGACGTTCTAATCCACTCATCTGCAGTTAAGGAGAACAACCCTGAAATCGTTGCGGCAAAAAAGAGAGGAATTCCCGTTATTCCACGGGCAGACATCCTTTCAGACATTATGAGATTTAAAGAGGGAGTTGCAGTTGCAGGAACCCACGGCAAAACAACAACAAGCTCTATGGTTGCAAAAGTTTTCTACGAAGCAGGTTTAAAGCCGACAATTCTGGTAGGTGGAAGGCTCTCTTTCTTAGGCGGAGTCAACGCCGTTGAGGGAGACGGCAAATGGCTAGTTGCAGAGGCAGATGAGAGTGACGGAACGTTCCTGAAGCTCACCCCAACCCTCTCTGTGATAACCAACATAGACGCAGACCACTTAGACTACTACGGAAGTATGGAGAAGCTGACTGAAGCCTTTACAGAGTTTGCAAACAGGGTTTCATTCTACGGAAAAGTTTTCCTCTGCACAGAGTGCAAAAGGGTCAGAGATATAGTTCCAAGGGTTTACAAGAGAAAGGCCACATATGGCTTCAAAGATTCAGACTTCACGGCAGAGAACGTTCAGCCGACAGGTTTGGGTTCAATTTTTGAGGTCAGGTATAGAGGAAAGCCTTTAGGAAGGGTGAAGCTAAACGTTCCGGGAAGACACAACGTTTTAAACGCCCTCGGTGCAGTAGGAGTCTCTTTAGAGGCTGGAGTTCCCTTTAATCAGGTGGCAGAGGCGCTGGAGGAGTTCAGGAACGCAAGCAGGAGAATGGAGCTGAAAGGAACGGTTAACGGAATTACCTTTATTGACGACTACGGCCACCACCCGACAGAGATTGAGGCATCTTATAGAGCTCTGAAGGAGTCTTTCCCAAACAGGAGAATAATTGTTCTCTTCCAGCCACACAGGTTCACAAGGACTAAGAACCTCTGGAACGAGTTTGTAAGGGTTTTAAAGGAGATAGACAACCTCTACATATGCGACATATATTCTGCCGGCGAGGAGCCGATAGAAGGAATTACGGCTGAGAAGCTGGCCTCTGAATGCGGAGCTCTCTACGGAGGCAGTTTAGAAAAGGCCTGTGAGCTGGTTAAAAGGGAGCTCCGCCCCGGCGACATCTTCCTCTCCTTAGGAGCCGGAGACATCACGAAAGCTTTTGAACTGATTACCGGAGAAGAAGAATGAAGAGAGTTTTCCTCTTTGACGGAACGAGCCTTGCATACAGGGCTTTTTACGCAATAAAAGGGCTCTCAACAAGCAGAGGGCTTCCAACAAACGCCGTTTACGGCTTTATAAGGATGTTCCTAAAACTCTACAAAGACTTCAAGCCCGAATACGCAGCAGTTGTTTTTGATGCAGGGAAGAAAACTTTTAGAACGAAAATCGCCAAAGACTACAAGGCAAACAGGAAGCCAACGCCAAACGAGTTCAAAATTCAGCTTCCATACATAAAGAGGTTCTTAGAGTGTTTGGGAGTAAAAACCCTTGAGATGGAAGGGTATGAGGCAGACGACATAATCGGAACTTTAAAGGAGAAGTTCTCTAAAGAGGGTGTGGAGGTTGTAATTGTTACGCCAGATAAAGATATGAGACAGCTGATAGATGAGAACACAAAGGTCATAGCCATCTCAAACAGAACGGGAAAATCAAAAACCTACGATTTAGAGAGCTTCAGGGAAGAATACGGAGTAGAGCCTGAGCAGATTCCAGACGTCTTCGGCCTTTCTGGAGACTCCGTTGACAACATTCCGGGAGTTCCGGGAATTGGAGAGAAAACGGCCTTAAAGCTGATAAAGGAGTTCGGCTCTTTAGAAGGAATCTACGAGAACCTCTCAAAACTCCCGCCAAAGAGGAGGGAGACGTTAGAGAAGTTTAAGGAACAGGCTTTCCTGAGCCGTGAGCTTGCAAAGATAAAGAGGGACGTTCCAGTTGAGATAACCCTTGAAGACTTAAAAGTTAAAGAGCCAAACGGAGAGTGTTTGAGGGAGCTCCTCTCAGAGCTTGAAATGAGGAGCATTGCAGAGGAGCTGAAAAAACTCTTTCCAGACCTTGACCTCGGAAAACCTGTTGAGAAGGGGAAAAGACTCAGCGAAGAGGAGCTTAACGAGTATTTAAGCAGGGCAGATCTCTTCACAAAGCCGGAAGTTCTAATAGTTCCAAAGGGAACGGAGTTTGTTGTTGCAAACAGAGAAGGCTATGCCGTTTTAGACAGGGAGAAGACGAAAGAGGCAGTTAAGAAGGCAGGAAAAGTTTATACGTTTAACCTGAAGGAGCTCTACCACTCTTTAGGCGATGAGCTGAAGAGGAAGCAGGTTGAGGACATATCACTCCTCTATTACCTGAAAAACCCTCTCCTTAAGAGCTACTCTGAAGAAAACCTGCTTAAGGAGTTCTTAGAGTCTGTTGACCTTTCACCGGTTGAGGATTACGTCCACCACGGGTTTAAGCTGGCAGAGGAGCTAAAGGGAGAGTTAAAGAGGTTAAGCCTTGAGAGGCTCTACAGAGAGGTTGAGATACCGCTCTCCTACGTTCTCTACAGGATGGAGAGGAGAGGCGTCCCCTTCGACAGGGAGTATTTAGAGGCCTTTGGAAAGGAGATAGAGGAGAGTCTGGAAAACCTGCAGGAAGAGATTTACAGGGAGGCTGGAGAGCCTTTTAACATAAACTCTCCCAAACAGCTTGCCTACATACTCTTTGAGAAGTTGGGATTAAAACCTTTAAAGAAGACAAAATCGGGATACTCAACAGACGTTGAGACCCTCACAACCTTAGCACTTGAGAGAAGCAGGATAGCGGAGCTCCTTTTAGAGTTCAGGAAGCTCTCAAAGCTCCACGGAACATTTATAAAGGGAATTCTGAAACATATGGATTCAGAGGGAAGAGTTCACACAAAGTTTCTCCAGACGGCAACTGCAACGGGAAGGCTCTCATCTGCAGAGCCGAACCTCCAGAATCTGCCGGTTTCAGACCAGTTCTCAAAGAGGATAAGACAGGCAGTAAGGGCACCAGAAGGCTACACGCTGGTTTGGGCAGACTACTCACAGGTGGAGCTCCGCATTTTAGCCCACCTTTCAGGGGATGAGAAGCTCATTGAGGCCTACAGGGAAGGAAAGGACATCCACACAGAAACGGCAAGGCACCTTTTTGGAACGGAAGAGATAGACGAAACAAAGAGGAGAGTTGCAAAGACCGTTAACTTCGGAATTATTTATGGAATGAGCCCACATGGCCTTTCAGACAGGTTGGGAATTCCCGTAAAGGAGGCTGAGGAGTATATAGAGACCTACTTCAAACAGTTCCCGAAAGTTAAAGAGTTCATAGATAGAACCCTTGAGGAAGCCTACAGGAAAGGCTACGTTAAAACCCTCTTTGGAAGGATAAGGCCTCTGCCGGAGCTCCGTGACAGAAACTACCACGTAAGGAGCTTTGGGGAGAGGGCTGCAGTAAACGCAAGGGTTCAGGGAACAGCTGCAGACATTATGAAGATGGCAATGGTGGAGCTCTTCCCGAAGTTAGAAAAATTAGGAAGCTACCTCATCCTTCAGGTTCACGACGAAGTTGTCGTTGAAGCTCCAGAAGAGGTTGCAGAGGAAGTGAAAAAAGTAGTTAAAGAGACAATGGAAAAGATTGTGGAGCTCTCTGTTCCACTAACTGCAGACGTAGAAACCGGCAAACGCTGGAGTTGAGAGAACTTTATTTGTCCAGTTCTTTTTTTATTTCAAGAATTTTCAGGAACTCTTCAGGAGAAAAAACGGGAATTTCAGTCCTTGAGAAATCTTTTGCGTTTCTGGTTACAATACAGTTACACCCTGAGTGGATAGCTGAAGCGTAAATAACAGCATCTTCAAAATCTTTGAAGTTTAAATTTCTTGCTGTTTCAAGAACGACTCTGTTTACAGCTGCAATTTCAAAGAGGCTAAGAAGCTTCTTGATACACTCATCAGCTTTATTTCTGTTAAAGGCTTTACTCACAAGATAGTATATAGTCGTTATAGTAGTAGCACACAAAAAACCTACGATTTCTCCTTTTTCAACCCCTGAAAAAATTGCAGCAGCGGTTTCCGAAAAAGGATGACGTTCAAGGAGAACGTCTAAAACAACGTTAGTATCAAAGAGAACCCTCATAGATATTTCTCTTCAAGGAACTTTTTGTAGTCTGATTCATCAACTTGAGCATTTTTTATAAAACCTTTAAGTTCTCTAACTAAAGGAGTTATATCTGAGTCCTTTTCAGAAGAAATAACTTTAAAGAACTTTTCAACCAATTGAGATAGGGATTCTCCTCTCTCAGATGAGTAGGCCTTAGCCATTTCTATAACTTCCTTTTCAAGCCTCAATGTCAATTTCGTTTTCAAAGTTTCCTCCTGACGTATTGATACTTATCAATATATACGGCATAAATCAGAACGCAAACTTTCATATATTTTAAGAGAGTTTCAGCCGGTAAAGAGCCCGTCTATAACTTGAGAAAGTGTTTCAAAATCCCTGCTTACAACTTCTATTCCAAGCTCCTGGTAGGCTATCTTTACCCTGTTGCTGCACTTTGGACATACTATTCTCTTTACGCCGTAGGCCAAAAGAACCTGGGCTATATCTGAATCGCTGCTTGAAACGTTTTTGTAGAGGCTTACTTCTAACTCATCGCCTTTCTGGTTTAGGATTACAAAGTATGGAGCAAGGAGGAAGGTTTCTGAGATTGGCGAGTCAAGGCCTCTCTCTTCAAGTATTGGAACCGCCGTCTTCAAAACTCACCTCCGGAGGTTTTTGTGTTTAAAAGGTGGGAAAACCTAAGTGAAATTTTACTCCCTGAGGTTGAGAATTTCTGCAATACCTACAACGAGAGAGAAGGAATATTAAATGAAATTGAGGAGTTTTCGCAAAAGGAGAAGGTTCCTATACTTCTTCCAGTATCAGCCGCCCTATTGAGGTTAATCGTAAGTATTCTGAAACCCAAAAGAGTGCTGGAAATAGGAACGGGATTAGGTTACAGCACTCTGAGCATCTACTTTGGGTATAGAGAGGCTGAAATAACAACAGTTGACTCAAACAGGAAGAGGCTTGAGAAGGCTGAGGAGTTCTTTGA
The DNA here is from genome assembly GCA_015488335.1 of Thermovibrio sp. GTDB lineage: Bacteria > Aquificota > Aquificia > Desulfurobacteriales > Desulfurobacteriaceae > Balnearium. The sequence goes on along the minus strand of WFNZ01000002.1, from coordinate 25,433 downwards.
GAGGGCGGGAGCTCCCATCAAAACCGTTCTATCAGACGGGCTGGAGTATATGAGGGAGCTCCTTTCCCGAGAAGAAAGCTTTGACTTCATATTCGTTGACTCTGTTAAGTCTGAATATCCGTTCTTCAACTATAAAGTCCTAGCTCTTTTGAGCGACGGTGGAGTTGCCGTTTTTGACAACGTCCTCTTCAGGGGATACGTGGCAGGTAGAGATTACGATAAAAAGTATGAAAGAGGAGTCAAACTGCTGAGAAAGTTTTTAGAAGACGTCAAAAAATATCCAAACTTTGAGGCAACACTCATTCCCGTTGGAGACGGACTGCTGTTTTTGAAACAAAAGGAGCTTAGTTATGAAAAGGTTTAAACTTCCAAAAAAAAGTAAATCTCACATTCACTACGACGAAGAAGCAGACGTTCTCTACATCTCATTTGGTGAACCCAAACCTGCAGAAGGTATTGATATTGGAGATAGAACTATACTAAGAGTAGACACTGAAACAGAAGAAGTTGTGGGTTTAACAATTTTAAACTTCTCTAAAAGGGCAAAGCTTTAGATTTTATCTGGTATAATAGAAGACGGGTTCCGAGTCTGGTCGCCTAAGGGCGTTTGCCTATGGGGCCAGACCGACAGGGTTCAGCTGGAAACGGCTGGGCCTCCCGGGCTTGGAAAGGAACCCAGATGCAAAGGGGGTCAGTCCAGGCTCGGGCTGACCCCCTTTGTAGTTTACGGCTCAGGAGACCCCGCAGCACCTCCCCTGAAAATTCGGGGTCTCCCCTCTTTACCGGAGGTGAGAGATGGTTCTAAGACTCTATTTTACAACACTCATCCTCCTGCTCCTCTCGACCTCTGTTCTTGGAAAAGAGCTCCTCATCTCTGCAGCAATGGGAACAAAGGAGTTCGTTAGAACGGCCGGAAAGGAGTTTCAGGAGAAAAGGGGAACAAAAGTCATTTTCAACTTCTCATCTTCAGGAAAACTGATAAATCAGATAGTTCAGGGAGCTCCCTCCGACGTCTACATCTCAGCCTCAAAGTTCTGGATTGACTACGGAGTAAAGAAGGGAGTTCTTGATAGGAGAACCGTTAAACCCTTTGCAGAAACTTCTCTGGTTCTGATAGCTCCTAAGAATGGTAAAGTCAAGGAGCTGACAGAAGCCGAGAGAATAGCTGTTGGAAACAGGCTTGCACCTGTTGGAAGATATGCGATTCAAACTTTAAAAAGTCTGGGAATTTACGAAAAGGTAAAAGATAAACTGGTTTACTCACCAAACGTCCGGCAGATTACCGTGTGGGTTATGACGGGAAACGCAGATTTAGGGCTGGTTTACTACTCAGACTACCTGAAGTTCAAAAATAGAGTAAAGCTGATAAAGGTTTTCCCGGATAAGCTCCACAACTCCATAAGGTTCTACGTTGCCTGCGTTGAAGGGGGAAATGAGAAGGAATGTAGGGATTTTGAGAAGTTCCTTTCGGAGCTCCCCCAATCAGAGTATAAAAAGTTCGGGCTTGAAAAGGTAGAAAATGGTTCTTGACCCGGAAGCTCTCTTCTCAATAAAGCTCTCTCTAAAAGTTGCAACGGTTTCAACCGTTCTAATCTTCTTAACCGGGCTGCCCATCGCTTACGTTCTGGCTGAAAAAGAGTTCCCGATGAAAAACCTTTTAGATGCCCTGATAACCCTGCCTCTCGTATTTCCACCAACGGTTACCGGATACCTGCTGCTTCTTATTCTCGGGAAAAACGGGTTTATCGGGGAAATCCTCTACAGGTTCTTTAAAACGGGAATTGTTTTCACTTGGTATGGAGCCGTTGTTGCCTCTTCTGTTGCGGCCTTTCCAATTTTCGTCAAAACGGCAAGGAGCTCCATTGAGGCAGTTGAGAAGAACCTTATTTACGCTGCGTTTACTTTGGGGAAAGGTGAACTTGAAACCTTTTTCAGGGTTGTTCTTCCAATAGCAAAGAGAGGAATTGTTGCAGGATTAGTCCTCTCTTTTGCCAGGGCAATTGGAGAGTTTGGAGCAACCCTGATGCTTGCAGGAAACATCCCCTTTAAAACCAACACAATTCCGATTGAGATCTACAGCGCCGTTTCAGACGGGAATTTTGAGAGGGCAAACCTGCTAACTGTTGTAATCGCACTCCTTTCGCTGGGAATAATCTTTGCCGTCAACAGGCTGAGCCAGAGAGGGAATCGGTGATAGTTTTTAAAGCCGAAAAAGAGCTCAAGAACTTCAGCTACAGCATCTCTTTCAGCTCCGATTCACAGATAACAGCCCTATTTGCCCCATCAGGTTCTGGGAAAACCCTAACGCTCCAGATGATAGCAGGACTCCAGAAACCTGACAGCGGAGAGATAGAGGTAAACAGGAAAACATTTTTCAGCTCTAAAAGAGGAATAAACCTGCCGCCCCAGAAAAGGAACGTTGGATACCTGTTTCAGGACTATGCCCTCTTTCCACACATGACTGTAAAGGAGAACATTCTCTTTGCAGATAGAGATGAAAAGCTGTTTAGGGAAATCGTAGAGCTCCTTGAGATTGAAAACATCCTGAACAAACTTCCGAGCCAGATATCTGGAGGCCAGAAACAGAGGGTAGCCCTTGCAAGGGCTCTGATGAGAAGGCCTGAAGTTCTCCTTTTAGACGAGCCTTTCTCGGCCCTCCACAAGGAGATGAGGGAGAACCTTTACGGGGAGCTCCTCTCTATAGTTAAGCGGTTCAACCAGAGGGCAGTTTTAGTTACCCACGACTTTGAGGAGGTTTTAAGGCTCAGTGAAAAGGTTGTAGTCCTTGAAGAGGGCAGAAATGTTCAGGAAGGAGAGCCGGAAGAGGTATTCTTAAAGCCAAAAACGGTTAAAATAGCTAAACTTTTAGGCCACAGGAACTTTTTAAAGGGAAGAGTGGCTGAAACAGGAGAACAGTTTGCAGTGGTTGAACTGAAGGGAAACGTAAGGCTGAAGCTGAGAAGGAGAGTTCCATTAAAGGCTGGAGAAAAGGTAACTGTTTCGGTTCTGCCCATGTCTGCAGCCTTTTCTCCGGCAGGGGAGTCAAACAGGATAGATGTTCTTGTAAAAAGAATAGAAAAAAGGGGAAATTTCCTCTACCTGAAGGTTGAATTAGCGGGAGAGGAGATGGAGCTCCACCTACCTGTAAGCCTCACTCCCAACTACATCTTAGAGGAGGGAAAGAGAACAACTCTCCACCTATCTGCAGACCAGATTTGCGCCATCAAGGAGGAAGAATGAAGAGAAAAGTAAAGGTTGAAGACGCAGTTGGAATGGTATTAGTTCACGACATAACTGAGGTTGACCCTGAAAGGGGATTCAAGGGAAGGGCTTTCAAGAAGGGGCACATAATAAGGCCGGAAGACGTTGAGAAACTGAAGAAGTTGGGAAAGGAGTATATCTACGTTTTAGAACTCTCTGAAGATGAAATCCACGAGGACGATGCGGCGAAACTGCTGGCAGATGCCCTGATGGGAGAGAACCTCTACAGGGACGAGGAGCCAAAGGAGGGAAAGATAAACATCTACTCAAAGGTCTTCGGACTCTTTAAAGTAGATGTAGAGAAGCTCTTTCAGTTTAACATGGTCGGCGAGCCGTCCTGCCCAACGATTCACACTAACATGTATGTGAAGCCCGGCGAGAAGGTTGCAGCTGTAAGGATTATCTCTTTAGTCGCTCCAAAGAGGGAAGTTGATGAAGCTGTAAAGATAGCGGGAAACGGAATAATGAGGGTCATCCCGTTTACAGAGAAGAAGGCCGGAATGATAATAACCGGGAACGAGGTCTACTCTGGAAGGATTAAGGACAAGTTCTACGACAGGTTAAGGCCGAAGCTTGAGTTTTTCAAGTGCTCTGTTGAGGAGAAGGTTATCTTGCCAGACGATAAGGAGAGGATAAGGCAGAAAATTGAGGAGTTTGCAGACAAATACGATATAGTGGTTCTAACCGGGGGAACTTCTGTTGACCCGGATGACGTTACCTACAGGGCAATTAAAGAGGCTGGGGCTGAGAACTTCATAAGGGGGAACCCGATTCAGCCGGGGAATATGCTAACAATGGGATGGGTTAAGGGAAAGCCTGTCGTTGCAGTTCCAGCAGCTGCACTCTTTTTCAAAGCAACCTCATTTGACATATGGCTTCCAAGGCTTTTAGTTGGAGACGTGATTACAAAAGAGGAAGTTGCAATGAAAGGCCACGGTGGTTTGTGCCATAACTGTCCGGTTTGTGTATTTCCAATCTGTCCGTTCGGGAGACCGTAATGAAAGTGAAGTGGGAAGAAGCCAAGAGAATAATCTCAGAGAACACAGAGCCTGTTAAAGAGACTGAGTTAGTAGTTCTGGAAGAAGTGGAGGGGAGGGTTCTATCAGAAAGCGTGGTTTCGCCGATAGACGTTCCAGATGTAAACAAATCGGCGATAGACGGTTTTGCATTCAGGAGCTCCTCCCTTAAAGAGCTCCCCGCAGAGCTGAAGATTGTCGGAGAGACGGCAGCCGGAGACACTGAAAGGAAGCAGGTTAAAGAGGGAGAGGCCGTTTTCGTAATGACAGGCGGGGAGATACCAGAGGGAGCAGACGCGGCAGTAAGGGTTGAGGACGTAAAGGTAGAGGGAGACAAGGTAATTGTTGACTTTCCCGTAGAGCCGGGAACTCTTGTAAACTTTAAGGGAAGCGAGATAAGGAAGGGAGAGGTTCTCTTAAAAAGAGGGGAGCTCCTCAATTCCTTGAAACTCTCTCTCCTTGCCTACGTTGGCGTTTACGCCGTTAAGGTCTTCAGGAAGCCGAAAGTTGGAATCCTAACAACGGGAAATGAAATTCTTGAGCCCTGGGAGAGCTTTAAAAGGGGATATGCCTACAACTCAAACTACTACTTCCTCAAAAGCCTTGTAGAAAGGGCTGGGGGGAAAGCTGTAAGGCTTGGAAGGGCTGAAGATGAACCTGAAGCCCTGCTGAAAGCCATTGAAAATGGGCTGAACCACGTTGACATTCTGATAACAACCGGTGGAGTTTCAAAGGGTAAGTATGACTTTGTGAAGGAAGTTGTCCACAGGGCTGGAGTGGAGGTTTTCTTCAAGCAGACGAACATAAGGCCGGGAAGGCCGTTGGTCTTTGGGAAACGGGAAAACAAACTCTTTTTTGGACTTCCCGGCTATCCAACTGCGGCAGCAGTTAACGCCTTGGAGTTCCTCATACCGGCTGTGAGGAAAATGGCCGGAATTGAAAGCTATGAGAACAGATACGTTGAAGCCGTTGCAGAAGAAAGGCTCAAGTCAAGACCCCACAGGGTTGACTTCATAAGGGTTAAAGTTAGGGAAGAAAACGGCTACCTGAAGGTAAGGAGTGCAGGGAACCAGCAGACCTCTGTTTTCAGGAGTTTTGCAGAATCGGACGGCCTTGCCGTTGTCCCGGAAGGGAAAGGACCTGTTGAAGCAGGAGAAAGAGTAAAGGTTCTCCTGCTCAAGGAGTTTTTGTAAAATTGATAGTGTATTTCGGATAGAGATAAGATAAAAATTTGCGAATGTTTTATAAAGCTTGACAGGAAATTGAAAGGTTTTGTAATATTCTGCAATACAGCTCCAGCAGAGAGGGATAAACGTGGGGATAGAGAGGTTAGCAATAGCGGCAGGGCTGGGGATAGGCCTACTGACCGCTCAGTCTCTGGCAGCTGTCACCGTTCCCGGTTTTGAGGGAGAAATAAAAACACAGATAGAGTTCAGACAGGACGTCTACGATAGAGACTCCATTCCCTTTGACAACTACTTCAAATTGGACGTTCGGGATTTAAAGGGAAACTCGGAGCTCCACTTCTACGGTAAGCTCTGGAAAGATTTAGGATACGGAACCGACTGGAACTTAGACCTCTACCAGCTCTACGTTGAAGTTCCTCTCAAAAAGGATAGAAACGCACTCCTCTCTGTTGGTAGGCAGTTTATCTCTGAAGGTTTTGAAACTTACGTTGCAGACGCCGTGAAGTTGGACGTAAACCTCAAAAACGGCCTCACCTATACTGTTTACCTGGGAAAGCCCAGGTTCTTTGAGCCCAATATCCACTCAGGAGACGATTTACTCTTTGGATTCAAAGTTGACTACAAAGGCTATTACTTAGGGTTTGAGCACCTGAGGGACGATGGAAAAGTTAAGAAGAGTTCCTTTGTTTTTGGAAACTACAAGTACCTAACTGAGAAGCTTGCACAGTATAGCCGTTTAGAGGTTGACGCAGCCCACGGGGAGCTCCTCAACGCAAGCCTGGGATTCAACTACTTTCCCACAAAGAGGCTCAGGTTTAACACAGAATTTGAATACTACGACCCATCCTACACCTACGACGGTGGCATAAGGGAAGACAGAATCTTCTCACTCTTCTCACCTAACGGAAGGGAGCTCCGCTTCACACAGAGTGCCTACTACGACATAACTAAGAACTGGCAGCTCTTTGGAAACATTACGCTTACAGACGTTCAGAGGAGCGGAAAGGACAACGGATACCTTGCAAAGGTTGGAGCTGTAAGGGATACCTGGTTTGAGAACGGTTTAAGGGCTTATGGAGCTCTCCTCTACCAGAACAGCTGGATTGGGATAATGAGGGGAGTTGAATTAGGATTCACAAAATACGTGTGCAGGAAACTCACCTTAAACGGAACAGCAGACATTGCCCGTTACGACAAGATAACCTACGGAAAGCAGTGGGCAACAGCTTACTACCTGAGGGGAACCTACCAGACATCAGAATTCTCAAACTTAGAGCTTGGAGTAGACTACAGGAACAATGAGGACTTTGACCACGACTTGAGGCTCATCTTCAGATACAACCTCCTCTTCTGGGGCGGAACGGGAGAAAAAAAGGCCGAGGATAGGAAATGAGGAAAAGTTTAAAACTCCTTGCTTTAGCTGTTTTAGTTGTAACGGCAGGCTCCTGTGGTAAGGGAAAGGTCAACTACAGCGAGGAGCTTGGAGCGACGGCCAAGTTCCACCACAGGGAGCACAAGGAGTTTATAGATAAACACGGCTGCATACCGTGCCACAAGATGAACGTTGAGATGTCGTGGGCAGACATAGAGGCGGCAGAAAGGGGCTCAAAGAAGATAATCATGCCCTCTAAGGTTACCTGTCACTACTGCCACAACAACCCGGGCAAATCTCCTGCTCCAAACGCTCCAACCCAGTGTTATATCTGCCACTTCAACATGAAGGAGATTGAGCCGGCCGACCACAAAACGGCCAACTGGATGAAGACCCACAGGTTTGCATACCAGTCAAAACCTAAGAAGTGCTCTGAGTGTCACAGGCAGAGGTTCTGCATAGAGTGCCACGAGAGGAGAGATACGATACAGCACAAGGTTCACCCCAGGAACTACGAGTACACCCACAGCATAGAGGCTGCAGCAGACCCTGGTAAGTGTAGCAGGTGCCACAGGGTTGGATTCTGTATGGAATGCCATACAAAGGGGAACTGGACAAGATGAGGAAGGGATTAATAGGACTGGCAATTATAGGATTGGTATTCGGCGGAAACGCCCTATCGGCAGAGTGTGGCGGTAAGGGATATACCGGCACCGACTCCAAGTTCTGCCTCAAGTGCCACACATCCGGATGTCCCGTTCTTCACCCTGTAGACGTAAAGGTAAAAGAGACCGAGTGTATAAAAGTCCCCGCTAACTTCCCGACAACGTGGGACGGGAAGCTCACCTGCACAACCTGCCACGACATGACAGGTTCAAACAGGGATTTTCTCAGGGCAAACAGGCCGTTAAAACACAGATACGACTTCTGCTTCCAGTGCCACAATGAGAAGTGCTACAGGAAGTTCAACCCCCACAAGACTATAGCTTCTAACCTGCCGTGGAATGAGAAGAAGAAGGCCTGCATCTACTGTCACGGTTTCGGTGCAAAGCTTGAAGCCTACAAGGCCTGTGTGGGGTGCCACACCAAGACGCCCCACGTGGGAGCTCCCGAACACCTGACTGCAAAACCGGAAAAAGTCAAAGAGCTAACAAAAGGAAAGGCAGAAATTGTAGAGATAACCTCAATGAAAGACCTTAAGCCGAGAATTGACGAGAAGATTTTAAAGAACAGAAAACCAAAAGTTATACTCGTTAACGGCCACATTGAGTGTATAACCTGCCACAACCCGCACCCACAGATAGCCATACCGGCACCTCCTGAAGATAAGAAGTGGGCTAAAGTTGAAAAGGCCGACCTTGACTACAAACTCAGGAAGCTAAACCTTGAGCTTAGCAGGTTTGAACTTAATACGAAAAGTGTAAAACTTATGAGCAAAGACCTCAAAGGCGGAAAACTCTGCCAGGTTTGCCATTCCATCAACTCGCTTAAGTAGGGGGTAGAGAGTGAAAGCCTTCATATTAGGACTAACAGGGGCAATCGCCATTACGGGAACAGCCCTTGGAATGGGAATAACAGATGATGGGTGTTTAAAGTGCCACAGGCTGAAAGGGCTTTCCATCGTTAATAAAGAGAACAAAGTGGAAGACTGCAGTATCTCAGACGCACTATTTGCCCACTCAATCCACAGGAATGTGGGGTGTACAGAGTGCCACACGAAGATTGAGCAGTATCCCCACAAACCTGAGAACGCTAAGGTAAACTGTGCCACAAAGTGCCACGTAGTTGACCCGTCAACGAAAAAACCCTTCTCCCACGAAAAGGTCTACGAGACCTGGAAGGAGAGCGTCCACGGGAAGAACTACGAGAAAGCCCCTGATATCTACCCCTACTGTTCTTACTGCCACACAAACAGGCTCCTTGTAGACGTTACAAAACTTGAGTCTATGAAGATGAGCTTTGACAGGTGTTCAATCTGTCACCAGAACAAGGACTGGATAAAAGACAGGCTCTCACACGTTGCAAGCAGAGAGCCAATTCCGATCATTAAAAACGGGTTTACACACCAGTTTATTAAGACCAGGCGTGATGGCTGGGAGATTGTGGAGCTCTGTGCCTCCTGTCACGAAAACGAGAAGAAGATGGAAAAAGCCCTTGATATAGAGGGAATCCACGATAAGTTTAAGAGGGAACACGTCTTAACTGCCGTTGAGTCCTACAAAGTAACCATGCACGCAAAGATGCTCTACTTAGACAGGAACGATACAAGGGCGGCAGACTGTTTAGACTGCCATACGAACAAAGATGGAAACTTCCACGACATCTTCCACAAGGACGATCCCCGCTCTTCAATCAACCCAAAGAACATAGAACTTACCTGTGGCCGCTCAACAGAGTGCCACCCACTTGCTCCTAAAGACCATATGAAGAACTTTGCCACTACGAAGTGGGTTCACATGCACCCCATTCCAGACTCTTTAGGCCAGAAAATAGTAAAGATAGTTGAAGATTTCATGTTCTGGCTCACAACGGGAACACTCCTCTTTGCAGTTACCATCGTTGGACTTGACCTTCTTAAAAACCTGAGGAGGAAGCACTAATGGGACTCTGGGAATCCTTTAAAAGAACCTTCAGAGTAAGAGCCGAACAGGATAAGCTTCTCATCGTAGACGGTGAGAAGATAATGATACAGAAGTTCACACTCTTCCAGAGACTCCTCCACGTTGGAATTTTCTCAACGTTCATATGGCAGATAATTACGGGATATCCACTAAAGTTCTACAACACAGCATGGGCAAAGCCAATCATAGAATTGCTGGGCGGAATAGCTGGCGAAATGACAATTCATAGAGTATCCGGATTCATTATGTTCTCAGACTTCCTCCTCACTGTTCTCTACCTTATCCTCATCCTTATAGCAAACTGGGACCTTGCCAAGAAGGACTTCTTCGGTTACTTCAAAATCGTTCCAGGACCAACAGACATAACTTTCGTCCACTACGTCAAATACCTGTTAGGGTTTAGAAAGGTTCCACCAGACTGGGACGAATACATCTGGGTTGATAAATTTGACTTCTGGGCAGTCGGTTGGGGTATGCTTGCAATCGGTATTACAGGATGGATACTCTGGCTTCCAGAGGTTTTCACAGGCTTCCTCCACCTGCCTCCTGAAACTATACAGATTGCCTATCTGATGCATTCAGACGAAGCCGTTCTGGCACTTGGATGGATCGCTTTAGTTCACATGTACATGGTTCACTACGGCCCCAACAAGTTCCCGATGGACTGGATATGGCTTACAGGAACTGCCTCTGAAGTTGAGTGGATTGAGGAGAGACCGAGGAGTTACAGGAGAATCATTAAGGCAGTTGCCGAAAACGAGCCACATCTTTTAGAGAAGTATCCGTTCTTGAAGGAGAGATACCAATTTGTTCTTGAAGTTGAAAAGCTCCCTGAAGAGGAGATGATTGATAAGATGCACGAATACGCTCACCACCTTCTTGAGAAGGAAGTAGAAGGGAGGAACGAATAATGAGGAAGTTGCTAATAGCGGCTCTGCTAATACCTGCAGCAGCTTTTGCAGCTGAGAACCCGCTCCTCTCGGCTCCTGCAAACAACACAGCAGAGTGGAAGCAGAAGTTAAAGGAGTTTGAGAGGCCGGAGCTCCCCAACCTTAAGGAGTACCCCAAGCCGTTTCACTCTCCAAACGCGTACAAGTACGAGATGAACGACGTCTGCAGCGCCTGCCACACGTTTGCTGCTCATAAGAAAGACAAGAAGTTCTCGCCGTTTTACAACGCCCACGGAACGTTCATGAGCTGTAACGTGTGCCACTTTGTTAAAACAGGAGTAACCTACAGCTGGGCTGAGATAAAAGGCGATAAAGTTGTTCTCCTCAAAAAAGGAGACTTCTACGGCCTAAAGTATATAAAAGTTGGCAACAGAGTAATGCTCTCAGGAGAAAACAGCAACGCTAAGATCGTTCCTGTTTACAACGGCCAACCCATTGAAATACCGTTAAAAGGCAACGAAAACCTGTTAAAGGACGTTACTGCCGTAGCGAAAATGCACAATGCTCTTACAGACCATCCTCTTAAGTGTGATGACTGCCATAAAGTAAATGGAAAACTGGACTTTAGAGCACTTGGCTTTAGCGAGGAAAGGGTTAAAGACCTTGAACACAATGAGATAGTTAAAGGTCTTGAGGAATACAAGACAATCCATTTCCCCAAATTTATCTGGTAAGGGGTGAAAGTAATGAGGAAATTCGCTATAGCTATCATCTTTTTAATAGCAACTTCCTTGGGAGCTCTATCAGGAGAGATAAAGGGAAACTGGAAGTTCCCTTCTGACATAGCCGTTTCAAACGGGAAGCTTTATGTTGTAGATGGACTCAACAACAGAATAGCAGTGTACGACCTCTACGGTCAACACCTTACAGACATCAAACTGGACTCCCCATTTGGAATAGCGGCAAAGGACGGCCTGCTCTACGTAACCAGCCAGAAAGGGAAACTTTACGTTCTTGACGAAACAGGAGATATTGAAAAGACCTTCAGCCTGAAGGGAAGACCAATTGATGTAGCAAAATTAAAAGACAGACTCTTTATTACAGACGGGAAAACAGAATCTTTAGACATATACGACTTAAACGGAAAAATCATAAAGAGCGTAGGAGGAAAGGGAAGTGCTCCCGGAAACTTCGTGGGAATTTTCATGGCAGACAGCTCTAAAAAGCTTGTTTTCGTTGTTGATTCAGTGAACGCAAGAATACAGGAATTTGATAAAGACGGCAACTACGTAAACAGCTTCGGAGTTTTTGGAATAGAGGAAGGAGACCTCTTCAGGCCTAAGAGCGTTGCATACTGCGGAAACGGAACGGTTGCAGTATCAGACGCCATTACAGGAGCAGTTCAGCTTTTTGACATCTACGGTGGTTTTGAAAAAGTTCTGGCGAAAGGACTCTACTATCCCACAGCAGTAGCGTGCTACAAAGGAGAGGTTTTCGTCTTAGAACCTCTGAAAAACAGAGTCCTTACATTTAAGATTCAAGGGGTCAAGTAATGAGGAAATCACTTCTTGTCCTTTTAAGCGTTTTAATCGTTCCGGGAGTTTCAGAGGCAAAGCTCAAAAAGAGTATGAAGAAAGAGTGTCTGGTTTGCCATGAAAACTGGCTCCTTGAGGCAAAGGTTAAATCTCCAAAACTTCTAACTACTGAGTCATTTACAGCTGCCAACAGGTTAATGTGTCTCTCCTGTCACGACGGCTCAATGGCCGACGACAGGCTTACATTTTTAGGCTTTAAACACTTCTCTCACCCTGTGGATAAGAAAGTCCCGGAAGACTTCAAAATGCCCAAAGGTTTTCCTCTTTTGAACGGGAAACTCTACTGTGGAACGTGCCATACACCACACACAAAAACGGGTAGCGAGAAGAAGCTTGACTACACGTTTATGAGGGAGCCAAACGTTAACTCCGCCCTCTGTATGAAGTGCCACAAGGAAAATGCTGAACACGGCATGAACCACCCGATTTTAAAGGATACAAAAGACAAACTAAAAGTAGAATATGCTCTTGAAATTGAAAAATTAGGTGGAAAGATAACAAAAAACCGAGAAGTTCAGTGTGAATCCTGCCACTCTCCCCACAGGGGTAGGGCTAAAAAGTCCCTTATTGAGCCCGTTGACAGGTCTCAGCTTTGCGCAGTTTGCCATATTGAAAACGTTAACTCCAAAGAGCACCCCAACTTCAGGAACCACCCGATACATAAGAAATTTCCAAAGGGAGCTGAAATATCCGTTTTCAAAGAGAAAAAGGCTATTACATCCTCTGTGGAGTGTATGACCTGCCACAAGGTTCACAAAGAGAAAAACAAACACCTCTTAGTTGCAGAAGAGAAAAAGCTCTGTATTCTCTGCCACATTCAGGAAAAGGCCGTTCTCAGGACAAAGCACAATGTAGATGGAAACTCCTGTAAGACATGCCACGTAGCCCACAAGGCTAAAGGAAGGAGACTCTGGAGCAGGTCTATACCTGAAGATGCCTTTGACTATGCAGCACTAATTGAAGCCAAAGGTCAAACAGATATTCTCTGTCTCTCCTGCCACTATCCTGGCCACATAGTTGACGGAAAAGAGATTGAAACAGTTGGAACGCTAACCCACCCAACAGGTAAAGAGCTCAAAGAGAAGATAAAACTGAAACTGCCACTTCCTGGAAAGAGGCTTGCCTGCACAACGTGCCATGATCCACACCATTCCTTTGACAACAATCCAAAGGGTAAGTTCTTAAGAGCTCCCCGACTGAAGCTCTGTTACACATGCCACAGGGAAGAGGCAGACGTTAAGAACGGTCCTCACGGAGAGATTGATAAGAAAAGATGGAAGCGGGGAGATTGTGCGGCGTGCCACAACGTCCACAAGGCAAAAGGTGGATACCTTTCAAGGGTTGTTTACGGTGAAACCTCACCTATGGAACCGCCCGTTGACGGATTCTGTTTAGCATGTCACGACCCTGAAGGAATGGCAAAACACAAAATCAAGCAGAGCGTTTTCAACGAACACCCCGTTGGTGTTAAGAACCCAACAGATAAATTACCGGGTAAAAAGGTTTCCTGTGCAACCTGCCACGACCCACATACACATAAAGAAATTCTCCTGAGAATTCCTGTAAAAGGCAACTCGGAACTCTGTATAACCTGCCATACCGATGAAAACCTTAAGGGAACTTCCCACGACCTGCTAAACAACCCTGACGTTAAGCTAACGAGAAAACAGAGAGAAGAACTGATTAAGTTTGGTAACTGTTCCGCCTGCCACACTCCACACAATCCGAAGTTTAAAGTCCTCTGGAACAGGAAACCGGGTAAGGGTGAAACCATAGGAGAAAAACTCTGTTTCTCCTGCCACGCAAAAGGTAAGTTGGCTGAAAAGAAGACAATAGGTAAGTTCACCCACCCAATGGGACGTGAAGTTACTGAGAAGAACCTCTCAATGATAGAAAACTCAAGACTTCCTCTCATAAACCAGATGACTGGCCACCCTGCTAAAAAGGGTGAAATCGGAATAATGGACTGTGCAACCTGCCACGATCCACACAACGGAGCTGACAGAAAGAGACTAACAAGGTATACAGTTGAAGGAGACAGCGCCCTCTGCACGGCCTGCCACACAACAGAGGGAAGAGTAGTTGGAACAGACCACGATATGAGGGTCGTCAAGAAGAACTTTAAGAATGCTTTAGGTGAAGAAGTACTTAAAGATGGTGTATGTTCGGCCTGCCACGTTCCACACAGGGCTAAAGACAAACTCCTGTGGGCTACAGACGTTAAGAACATTACAGACAACAAAATGGCCAACTACTGCCTTACCTGCCACAGCAAGGGCGGCGTAGGAAGCAAGAAGATCGTGAAATACTACTACCACCCACACAGCGACGTTGTTGTAAGAAACTTTGACAGGCCAGGAAGAAGCGGAGACTGGCCTATATTTACTAAAGATGGGAAACAGGTTCACGTTGGCGGAGAAATTACCTGTGAAACCTGTCACGACCCACACGTGTGGAGCAAATGGACTACAAAAGCTCCCGGCAGGCCTGTTGAAGGAAACGCACTTAACAGCTTCTTGAGGAATAAAGACCTTAAAGGAAGCATCTGTGTGGACTGTCACGGGCTTGACGCACTCTACAGGTATAAGCTCTTCCACACAGACAAAGTTCACCACAAGAAGCCCTCTTACAGGTAGGAGGTAAAGGATGGCAAGGGAAGTAAGCTCCAGGGATATAGAGAAGGAAGCGTGGATAGTTCTAACGGCAGTTCTATCTATCCTGCTCCTTCCCATACTGGGAGTATGGTTTGTTAAGTTCGTCCACTGGTATGCACAGTCCATCTTTATGTGGCTATAGCGGAGGAAGAGATGGCCAGTAAAGCCCTGAGAACAATTTTTGGATTCAGAAAGTGGATAGCCTCTGTTGAGATAATCCTTTACATATTCATGTTCATAACGTTGATAATGACCGCCTATCACCACATATTCGGAGGCCACTAATTGCCGAGGCCATCGTGGGACGAGTACTTCATGTCTATAGCCCAGATGGTCTCAACCCGCTCCACCTGTTTAAGGAGAAAAGTTGGAGCTGTTTTGGTTAAGGATAAAAGAATAATATCAACCGGTTACAACGGCCCCCCCAGCGGTCTTAAACACCCGGAAGAGGTTGGGTGTTTAAGGGAAAAATTGGGAATTCCAAGCGGTGAAAGACACGAGCTGTGTAGAGGCCTTCATGCCGAGCAGAATGCAATAATTCAGGCAGCCCTTCATGGTGTTTCAACAAAAGGCTCTGTCCTTTACTGCACCCACTGTCCCTGTTCCCTGTGTGTGAAAATGTTGATAAACGCAGGAATAACAAAAGTTATCTATAGAGAGGGGTACCCAGACTGGCTGGCAAAGGAGATAGCGAAAGAGGCCAACCTTCCTCTTATTCAGTTTGGTGAAGAAGGCAAAGATTTATAATTACTCTCCCAGTAATTCAGAGGAGGTTTCCACTTGAAGGTTTTTCTTATCTCGTACAACTACCCTGAACTTTCAGAGAAGAAAGAACTCCTCCGCCACTCAACCTTTACCTTTTTAGTTGACGGGATATCAAGGGCCTGCTCACACCAGCTTGTGAGGCATAGGCCGGCCTCCTATAGCCAGCAGTCCCAGAGATATGTAAGTATGAAAAACTTTCCCTATGTTGAGCCGGAGAGCCTTAAAGGTTTAGAGGTTGAGATAGATGGAAAGAGGTACTCCTTTGAAGGAATTATGTCTTTCTTAGGCAAGGCTTACGAGGAATTTGTTGAGGGAGGAGCTCCCAAAGAAGACGCCCGTTTTGTTCTTCCTAACGCCTGCTCAACGAGAATTGTCTTTACGATGAACGGCGAAGAGATGGTTCACTTTTTGAGGTTGAGAACCTGTACGAGAGCTCAGTGGGAAATAAGGAAAATGGCGATCAAAATGTTAAGAGTACTTAGAGGAAAATTCCCAGAGCTATTCAACAGCGTAGGCCCCAACTGTTACTATTTAGGTTACTGTACCGAAGGGAAAAAGAGCTGTGGAAAGCCAGACGAAGTAAGGGAATACTTCAAGAATTTGGAGGTAATGGATGTTTAAAATAGTAGAAAGGACAGCCAGCTACCTCAAAAAGTTAGGCGTTGAAAACTATGACATCTATGCTGTTGAAGGGGAAGGAACAGGAATAGAAGTAAAAGAGGGGAAGGTTGACAGAATTAAAACTTCTCAAACGAAAGGTGTAGCTATAAGAGTTGTAATTGAAGGAAAATTGGGATTTGCCTACACCAATGACGTTTCAGACGATGGAATAAAAATAGCAATTGAGTGTGCCAGGGAAAACGCAAAGTGCTCTGAGCCAGATGAGTATAACTTTTCTATGCCGGAAAAGTCCTCTTTAGACCTTAAATTGAGTGATGATGATTACGACACAGTACCAATTGAGAGAAAAATAGAGCTTGCAAAAGAAATAGAATCTTTAGCACTTGATTTTGATAACAGAGTAAAAAGGGTAAGAAAAGCCTCCTATGGAGACGGTAAAACAACCGTTTACTACTTTAACTCAAACGACCACAACTTCACCTATACGACAACTAATTACAGTCTGAGTATTCTCCTCGCAGCGGAAGAGCCGGGGAGCTCCCAAATAGGATGGGACTTCCAATCTTCAAGGTTTTTTCACCAGCTAAATCCGAAACTTGTGGCCGTTACTGCTGCAAAGAACGCGGTAGAGCTCTTAGGAGCAAAACCAATAAAAACAAAGCGATTGCCGGTAATATTTAAGAACTATGTTTTTGCAGAACTGATAGAAACCCTCTCAGCTGCGTTTCTGGGTAACAATGTTTTAAGGAAAAAATCTCTTTTTGCTGACAAACTGAGCCACGAGATAGCAAACCATCCACTGACAATATACGACGACCCTCACCATCCAGACGGAACTGGCAGCTGTCCCTACGACGATGAAGGGGTTGTTACCAGAAAGAAAGCAGTTGTTGAAAGGGGAGTTCTCAAAAACTTCTTAGTTGACATGTATTCAGCCAAAAAACTGGGTCTGAAACCCACAGGAAACGGTATAAGAGCTTCAATTTCATCACTCCCCTCATCGGGAATTACAAACTTGATAGTTGAAAGGGGAGCTTTGGGGCTTGAGGAAATGCTAAAAACACCGGAAGAGGTTATAGTTGTAACTGATGCCATGGGAATCCATACGGTAAATCCTATTTCCGGGGAGTTTTCTATAGGAATAAGTGGTATTTACTACGTAGACGGGAAAAAAGTAACACCGGTTACAGGAATGACAGTTGCAGGAAACTTAAAGGAGCTCCTTAAAAACATCACTGAAGTAGGGGCCGACCAGAAATGGATGGGTAATGTGTGCAGCCCCTCTGTTTTAGTCAAAGAGCTTACCGTAAGTGGAGAGTAAATGGCAAAGTTTAGAAGAGAAAGGTTAAAGTCTCAACTTTTAAGGGAGATATCAGACATTGTAAGGCGGGAGATAGATCTACCTGAAAATATCTTCATAACTGTTAAACGGGTAGAGCTCTCCAAAGACGGCTCAAGGGCTGACGTGTTTATATCGGGGCTGAAAAAGGAAGACGTTTTACTGGCTGTAGAGAGGCTCAACAGGGCTGCAGGGTACATTCAGCACCTTTTAGGAAAGAGGCTAAAGATAAGAACAGTTCCAAGACCCAAATTTTTAATTGATCCAGAGGTGGAGTTATGAAGTTAAATAGAAAGGAGATGGCTGAACTTATAAAAAATATGAGTGGGAAAATTCTAATAACCACCCATAAAAACCCCGACGGCGATGCTGTGGGGAGCTCCCTCGGATGGTTCAACTTCCTGAAGAAACTGAGAAAAGAGGTAAAGATAATTTACAGAGACAGAATTCCTTTTTTCTTTGACTTCCTGCCGGGAATAGAGAACGTAGAGGTTTCAGAGGAGATAAAGGAACAATTTGACTGGGTAATAATTACAGACGTTTCAGACCCTGAAAGAACTGGATTTTCAGAAATACCTGCAGAGAGGTCTGTCGTTATAGACCACCACATAACGGCAGAACCTTTTACCGACTATGCAATTGTTGAGCCTGAAATATCAAGCACCTGTGAACTCTCTTACCACATAATGAAACTGATAGACGAGAGCCTCATAGACCTTTCAGTGGCAACTCCCGTATACACCGGAATAATGACGGACACAGGAGGGTTCAACTACTCAAACACCTCACCTGAAACCCACGTTGTTGCGGCGGAGCTCCTCAAAATCGGAGTAGACCCTTATAAAGTTTATACAAACATCTTTGAGAGAAACAGGATAAACAAACTGAAACTTTTAGAGCTGGTTCTAAAGACCCTTGCCTTTGAGCTGAAAGAAAAGGTTGCCCACATAACACTGTTCAGGAAGTTCCTGGAAGAAACGGAAGCATACCCTGAAGAGGCCGAAGGTTTCATAAACTACCCGAGATCAATTGCAGGAGTTGAGGTTGCCGTTTTCTTCAAAGAGATTGAGGAGAACCACTGGAAGGTCTCAATGAGGTCTAAAGGCAGGGTGATCGTGGCAGAAGTTGCAAAAGCCTTTGGAGGCGGTGGCCATAAAATGGCGGCCGGATTTGAGAAGGAAGGGAACCTTGAGGAGATAAAGAAGGAACTCTTTAAAGCACTTGAGGAAGCTTTAGAAAAGGCATACTACGAGAGTTACAGTTAGAAGGGAAAGCCGAAGGAGATGTGGAACCTTCCTCTTCCCTGACCGGGGACTGGTTTCAGTTTGTATCCATAGTCAAACCTCAGAGGACCAACAGGAGTGAGATATCTGATTCCGAAACCGACAGACGAGTACCAGTTGGAAAAGGAAAACCGAGAAGGCTCTCTAAAAACTCTCCCTGTATCGTAGAAAAGAGCTCCTTCAACCTGTCGGTAAATCCTGTGGCGAAGCTCCAAACTAAAAAGCCCATATGCTTTACCACCAACGTAATTCCCCTTCCTATCTGTGGGAGAAATAGTACCGTATTTGTATCCCCTTACACTTTCAGCACCACCTAAAAAAAATCTATCCTGAATGGGAACCGAGGATCCTCTCAAAGAAGAGATAAAGCCCCCGCCAACCCTGAGGGCTACAACTAAACTGCCAAAACTTTTTAGGTAGAGGAATTTCTCCTCAAGAAGAGTGTAATCAGCATCACCCCCCAACAAAAGACCGGCAAGTGAAAACCTTGTATAAGAGAGATAACCCTTTTTAGGGTCTGAAATACTATCTCTTCTATCGTAAGTTTGAAGATAAGTGAAACACCTCTCAAGACTGAAATGTTTTGCAGAGATTGATGTATCCCTCAAAGTTTCTCTTGAAACTTCAAATCTAAAAATTTGGGAAAAAGACTTTGTTTTCTTTCTCTCTAAAGAGAGGTTATAGAGAACCTTATCAGACTTGAAGCTTTCGTATATCTGCTCTTTTTTTACAATAGAATAACCTAAATCCCAGTTTTTAAGAGGAAAAGCCGGTTTTAAAACTTTAAAAACAGCATCATACCCCTCTTTTTGACGATAACGGCCAAAAACAAAAAACTTAAGCCCCATTCCTAATGGGGAATTCATGGTCAAAAATCCGTTTATCACAGTTCCATAGTCGGTTCCATACCCCAAAAACCCCTTAGCTTTAAGAAAACTTCCCTCTCTAAGATCTATAATTTCCGAAATAGTTGAATCAAAACGGACTTCATTAATGTTAACGGAAGAAAACAGTTTGCTGTCTAAGAGTCGGGAATACTGTTTAACAACCTTCTTCCTAGAGTAAAACTCTCCCGGCTTTAATACAATCAGGTTTTTTACAGCAGAAAGCCTCGTCCTCTTAAGTCCCTTTACAATGACATACCCAAACCGATACCGTTTACCGCAGTTTATTCTAACTCTCAGCTCCAAATCCACTTCTGAAGGGACTTCGGATAGAGTAAAAGGCTCAACAACCACATTGACGTCTGGATAGCCTTTTGAAGCGTAACAGTCTGAGAGTTTTCCAGTTATCCTCTCAACGTTTAACTCTGTATAGGGAAAAGGAACTTCAATACCTCTGAAGCATTTAATCTTATCTTTTAGAACCTTAACGGAGATAACTTTAAAAATGGGCCCTTTATTAACTTCTATTAACAAGGTTCCCGGGAGCTCCACCCTATAGCTGCCTACAGCCCTCCTGAAACCCTCTGCTTTCAGCTTTGAAACAATAGACTGGATAAGAGTATTAACGGCATTTTCAGAGAAGGGTTTTCCAAGAAGAAAACTGTAGTCTCTCTTTTTCAGATTAATGCCTTTAACCTTTAACTGTTTCACCACTACGAAAGGACCTTCTTCTACTGTAAACTTAACTGTAACCTCTTTTCCCCTATCAATAAGAGTAGTAGAAACCTTAGCAAAAGGAAATCCATGGTTTCTGTAGAACTTCTCTAAACGCTTCTTTGAGTTTTCAACTTCAAACTCATCAACGGAACGGGCAGATGAGAATGTGAGAAGGGAGCTTAACCTATCTGAAGAGAAGTGCTTATTTCCGAAAAAAACTATTCTGTAGTGTTTTCCAGGTTTGATTTTTACGCAAAGCTGAACACTGTTTCCCGACTGTACAATTTTGAAAGTAATACTGCAGTTATAGTAGCCCCAGCTAACAAACAGTTCCTCAAGCTTATCCTTTAGGTTAAGAAGTTCTTGGTAGTTTAAAGGTTTTCCTACAAGGACTTTAAAGGTTTTATAGGCTCGCTCTTTGAAAGGAGAGGGCGCATCTATTAAAACGGTTTTTAATATCAGGGGAGCTCCCCTCTCAACAGAAACAAGGGCAATGTAGCCACAGCCTGTTCTCTTTAAAGAAATAGAAACTTTAGCATGGGTAAAACCTAAAGCTTTTAACTTTAGGAGTATGAGCTGCTTAACGCTTTCAACCGAGGACTCAGAAATCGGTTTTCCCGAAAGGAGAAACTTTACAACCTTCTCAATATCCTTTAAATCGGAAAGACCGGAAAACTCAACCGATCTAACAACAACATAATCTTTTATAAGTAGAGAATCTTCCCTAACTTCTACGGTATATCCCAACCTCCTGAGAAGTTCAGCAGTTACAGAAGCGCAATCAGAGAAAGAACAGATCTTTTGAGACTCTTTTTCTATCTGCTCAAGAACTGTCCTGTCAAAACAGACACCCTCACCAACTTTAACTGTTAAACCGAAAGCCCTATTACACAGAAGAAAAAAAAAGAGAAAAGCTAAGAAGAAATACCTTTTACGTATGGCTCCCCTCCGTAAACAACTTCCTCAACTTTCCCTTCTCTCTTAAGCTCTTCAACTGCTTTTTCAACCTCTTCAGTTAAAACGCCGAGAGCATCTGCAATCTCTTCAACAGGGCAGGGTCTCCTCACAACTATTCCGTAAACCTCTTCCTTAAGCTGAAAAAAGGGAAACTTCCTCTTCCTTGCCTTTGAACTGGCAACAATCTCCGTAGCTGGGTAGCCAACCTTCTCAGCTATCCGGTGGAGCTCCTCAAAACTTAAGCCTTCAACACCATAAGCTGGCGGTCTAACTACCGTGTTGAGCTGCCACTTGTGGGGAGAAAGTGCATGGATAATCTCCCCTATCTTCTCAATCTCTTCAGGAGAATCGTTCACCCCTTTAACAAAAAGCGTTTCAACCCAAACACTACAGTCGGTCTCCTTTAGCAGCCTCTCTATTCCTCTAACTATACTTTCAACCTTTAGCCCTTCAACAGGTCTGTTGAGCCTCTCAAAAACCTCCTGAGTGGCAGCATCTAAAGAAGGGAGAACTACGTCAACCTCCCTGACATCGTTTAAAACATCGTTCCTTTCAAGGAGAGAAGCGTTTGTAAGAAGAGCTATCTTATAAGACGGGTAGTTTTCTTTCAGATAAGAAATAAGTTCTCCCAGCCTGGAAAAGAGAGTAGGCTCTCCGTATCCGGAAAAGGTTATGTAGTCAATCTCGGGAGAAGAATCAAGGAACAGGGAGAGCTCCCTCTTAACCCCTTCAAGGGGAACGTACTCAGCCCTCTCCAACGTCTTCTCAGTTGTAGGTCCCACTTCGCAGTAAAGACAGTCCATACTACAGACCTTGTAGGGAACAAGGTCAACACCCAAAGAGAAACCCAAACGGCGAGAGAAGACAGGACCAAAAATATATTTCATCAGGAAGAACCTCCGTATAAAATTACCGAACACTCAATTTATACAAAATCGGGGGAAAAAGATGAGCCAGTATAGAGAACACTGGGGATCAAGGTTAGGCCTTATCCTGGCAATGGCAGGAAACGCAGTAGGACTGGGGAACTTTCTCCGATTCCCTACTCAGGCTGCAGAAAACGGCGGTGGAGCTTTCATGATCCCATACATGATAGCTATGCTGATAATAGCCATACCCTTAATGTGGACGGAGTGGGCAATAGGTAGATACGGAGGTTCTAAAGGCCATGGAACAACACCGGCCATTTTTAAACTCCTCTGGAACAATCCCGTGTCTAAATATATAGGAGCATTGGGTTTATTCGTTCCTTTCGTTGTTCTCTGTTACTACATTTACATTGAATCCTGGACTTTAGGCTATTCTTTCTTTTCCATAGCAGGTCTCCTTCCCCATCCAGCTCCCAACCTCCCCCAGAACGAATACCTTAAACCATTTGAGGCATTCCTTAAAGACTACACCAGACCTTCAGCCACAGCCTATCTGTTTTTCCTCCTTACAGTGGGTTTCAACGCTTACATACTGTATAGAGGTATAAGAGGGGGAATAGAGAAATTTGCCAAGATAGCAATGCCTACCCTTTTCCTCCTGGCCCTAATACTCATGGTAAGAGTCATTCTCATAGAAACACCGTACGGAACAGCTGTTCAGGGGCTTAACTTCCTGTGGTATCCAGACTTTTCACAGCTATCAAACCCCAAAGTGTGGCTCGCAGCAGCAGGGCAGGTCTTCTTCACACTGAGCCTTGGTTTTGGAGCGATAATCACCTACGCTTCTTACATCAGGAGAGATGATGATATAGTAGCTTCCGGCCTTGCTGCAGCTTCTTTGAACGAAGTGGCTGAAGTAATACTGGGAGGTTCTATAGCTATCCCGGCAGCTGTAGCTTTTTTTGGAGTTATGAATGCTCAATCTGTAGCACAGAGTGGTGCTTTCAACCTTGCCTTTGTTACCCTTCCCGCTCTCTTTTCCCGCCTGACAGGTGGGGACTTTATAGGATTTATCTGGTTTTTCCTGCTCTTTTTTGCAGGTGCAACCTCATCTGTTGCAATAGCAATGCCCATAATAGCCTTCTTAGAAGATGAGTTCGGCTTTTCAAGGAAAGTTGCAGTAACCGTAACTGTCATCTTCGCGTTTTTAGTCGCCCAAATTCCTATCTTTATGCCCAAGGCCTTGGATGAAATGGACTTCTGGGCTGGAACATTTTTCGTAGTTCTGTTCGCCCTGTTGGAGGTAATTATCTTCTTCTGGCTCTTCGGAAGCTCAAAAGCATGGGAAGAGATAAATAGGGGAGCTCTCTTCAAAGTTCCCGGAATTTACTACTACATCCTTAAGTACATTACGCCAATCGCACTCTTCATTATCCTCGCCACCTGGACGGTAAGCCAGCTTCCCCAGAAACTTGAGTCAACAGACATACAGGTCTGGATAGCAAGATTTGTGATGATATTCATACTGGCAGTTGAACTCTTTATGGTCTACCTATCTGACAGAAGGAGGAAGGTAAGAGATGAAGGGTAGTTCTCTACTGTTTATGGTCTTTTCCTGGATGACCATCTTCGGCTTTGTTGTCTTCTGCTTTACGGTTATATTGAGAGAGGGAAAAAAGGTTGAGGAAGAACCGTTTGAGGAGAGAGAGGAAATTACATGATAAAGCTCAGAAGTTTAAGGCTTGAGAACTTTCTCTCCCATAGGGAAACAGAAATTGAGTTTGACGACGAGACCTACGTTATCTTAGGAGATAATGCATCTGGTAAAACATCCATTCTGAGGGGAATTTTCTTTGCCCTATTTGGTGAGGATCTGAAAGATAAAACCACCAGAGACCAGCTGATAAATAGGAAAGCCAATTCTTCTACCGTTGAGCTTGAATTTATCCACAGGGGAAGCAGATACAGAATTATAAGGAACCTCTCCAGGAAACAGAACACAGCTGCTCTTGAGAAAGATGGAAAACTCCTGGCCAGAGGTATAAGAGAAGTTAGAAACACTGTGATTGAGGGATTGGGAATAGCTCCCGATATGTTCAGGAATACGGTTTTTGTTCCTCAGGGAGAAATCGTTGAACTCTTAAAAGGTAGACCCCAGGAAAGGCGGAAGATACTCAACAGGCTTTTAGGCCTTGAGGAGTTTGGAAGGAAACACGAAGAGCTAAAAGAAGAGATAAAGAAGCTAAAAACCGTTGAGAAGGTTCTGGAAAACAAGTTCCTGCTCCTTGAAGGTACAGAAAGTGAGATAGAAGAGGAAGAGGGAAGGATTGAAGAGTTAAGAAGGAGGATAAACGCTCTAAAAAACGAGGTAGAAAAACTTACGGAGAGCTTAGAGAGGGAAAAAAGAGATTTTGAAGAGCTCCGCCAGACTAAAGAGAAGTTTGAAAAGCTAAAGGATGAAATTGAGAGGCTCAGGAATGAAAGGGAAAAGATAAAAAGGAAGATAGATGAGTTTACAGAAAAGCTGAAAGAGATTGAGAGTAAGAAAGAACAGATACCCAAACTGCGTTCTGAAGTTCAGATACTGAAGTTCTGTGAGGAATTAAACGTCGTTGCCCAGGAGCTCCTTTTAGTAGCGGCCGAGAAAAAGAGAACAGACGAAAAGCTAAAAGATTTGAAGCAACAGATTCAGCTGAGGAAAGAGCTTGAGTTGGAGCTCCTTGAACTCCAGAAAAAGCTGACCGAGAAAAAAGAGAAACTCTTAGAGTTAAAAGAGCAGAAAAAGAGACTCACCGAGGAAGTGGAGGAGCTGAAGGAGAAAGAGAGAACTTTCAGAGAGGCGAAACTGAAAGAAGAGTCTCTAAAAGAGCAGATAAAGAGGCTAAAGGAGAACATACCTAAAGTAGAAAAGGAAAAGATAGAGGAAATAGAAAAAAAGGTTAAGAGAATAGAGAAGGAAGTACAGGAGTTACTCGTCAGTAAAGAAAAAGGAGCTGAAAAAATATCGGAACTTGAGGAAAAACTGAAACTTCTACAGAGAGAACTCTCTTCATGTCCGGTTTGTGGTGGAGAACTTCCTGCTAAAAAGAGGGAAAAACTGAAAAGCGAAGCTGAAAAAGAGCTAAGAGAAAGGAAAATAAAACTGAAAGAAGTAGAGGAAAGACTGAAAAAGGCTGAAAGTGAGCTTCTGAAGGAAAGGGAAGTTTATGAAAGACTGTTGGAGGAGAACCAAGAAAGGGAGAGAAGAGAAAGGGAGATTTCAAAACTTCAGGAAGAACTCACAAAAATCCCTTCCGTTAAATTTAGGGAAGAAGAGCTAAAAGAGAAGTCGGAACTTCTTGAGAAAATAAAGGAAGAAATTTCCCTGATTGAAAGGGAAACTGCACTTACAGAGGCAAGGTT
>WFNZ01000001.1 GCA_015488335.1 Thermovibrio sp. | reverse complement strand
GTGTAAAAGAGCGGGCGTAGCTCAGGTGGTAGAGCATCAGCTTCCCAAGCTGAGGGTCGCGGGTTCAAGTCCCGTCGCCCGCTCCAATGAATAAGAAGAAGGTTTGGGAGTTGGAAAATTCAAAAAAGTTAGACCTTTTCTCTTTCTTAGTTTCACTTTCAATACACGTTGCGATTCTGATTGCCATCTCCATTAATAACGTCCTCTCCGGAAAAACCTACGAGGTTGTAAACGTTGTTCCTATCTCTTTTGACACAGAGGTTGAGTCAAACCTTATAGGAGTTAAGCCGGTAAAGGGGAAGTTGAAGAGCGGAGCTCCCAGAACCCAGAACTCCGTCACCGGTGGAAACCGCTCCGTCAGGAGGTGGGGTGGAGGAGGAGCTCCCATCAGCAGCCCAAAAGAGAGGGGCATCGGCAGAAAGTCGGAAAACAGAGGAGCAGGCCTCTCTCCATCAAAACTTGTAAGAAACCTGAAAACAGGTAGAGGCCCAAGAAATATAGAACTCTCAGTTGACCTTCCAGACAGAAAAGGAAAAGGGCTACCTTCCATCTCAAGGTCTAAATTGGTTCCCTACCTGATAAAGGTCAGAGACATAATAATGAAGAACTGGAAAATACCCTACTACTCAAACGCTCCTAAGAAAAGGAGAGCCGTTGTTGTGATAACGTTAAAAAACGACGGCTCAATAGACGAGTTAACAGTAGAAAAGCTCTCTCCCGACATCACCTTCAACCGGTCGGCAATTTCCGCCATATATTCTGTAAAGTCATTTGGCCCTTTCCCGAAAGGGGTAAAGGAGAAAAAGGTTAGGTTGAAGGTGAAGTTTGAGGTTAAGTAAACCTGAACTCATTTACGCCTTAAGCTCCCTCTGGGTAAAAACCCTGAAGGTAGAGGTAGAATTCCTATCTGCTCCTAAGTTCCCGTCAATAGTAGCATTCTGGCACGGAAGGATGTTCCTCTTACCCTTTGCCCTCAAAGAGTACGCTGAAAAAGTGGCCATTCTTATAAGCAGACACAGAGACGGTGAACTGATAGCCCAAATTGTTGAAAAGATGGGATTTAAAACCGTAAGGGGCTCGGCGGGAAAGGGAAAAGGTGGAGAAAGGGCTTTTAAAGAGATGGTTAAACTGATAGAAGAGGGCTACACCGTAGCAATAACTCCAGACGGACCCAAAGGACCAAGGGAAGTAGCAAAGCCCGGAGTTGCAAAGCTTGCTATAAAAACTGGCGTTCCGGTTTACCCTTTAACCTTTTCGGCTAACCGGAAGTTCAACCTCAACTCTTGGGATAGGTTCCTCATACCTTACCCATTTTCAAAGTGTAGAGTCATTTTAGGAGAACCTGTAAATCCTGAAAACTTTAAAAGCGAGGAAGAACTGAGAAAGGAGATTGAATTAAAATTGAAAGAGCTTACAGAAGAAGCCGACAGGGGGAAAAGATGAACAGTGCAATAGCCATAATCTCGGATTTCGGCCTTAAAGACCACTACGTAGGAACAGTTCATGGAATTATTTACGACGTAGCCCCAGAAGCAAAAGTGATAGACATTACCCACTTTGTAAAACCTTTTGACGTAGTAGACGGAGCCCTGAAACTCAAGTGGTCTTTCAGGTACTTTCCCACAGGGACAATCTTCCTGTGCTTAGTTGATCCAGACCCTTCTGCAGATGCTGTAATAGTTACAACCGAAAATTACTTTCTGGTCTGCCCAAACAACGGAATAGGAAGCCTTATGTTTGAAGAGGAACCACCGGAGGCCGTCCACAGAATAACGGCAGAACACTACTTTGTAAACAGGAGAAGGGCTGGAAACTTCAGAAGCAGAGACCAGCTGGTTCCGATTGCGGCGGAGCTCTCCCGTCTTCAAACGGCATCCCACTTAGGTGAAGAGATGGATTTAAAACAGCTCAAAAGGTTTAAACTACCAGAACCTCAACCTATAGGAAACAACATTTATGAAGCAATCGTTTTAGACGTTGACTACTTTGGAAACTTGATACTGAACGCAACGGGAGATATGGGCCTTCCAAAAGCTACAGAGATAAATGGAGTGAAAATTACAAAGTCTCAGGAGAGCTTCTCGGGAGTTAAAAGGGGAGAGCTCTTCATTTCCCTCAATCCGGAAAACCACGTTCAGATAGTTGCCTACATGTCAAACGCCGCCAAACTTTTAAAGGCTACAAGGGGAACAAAGGTAAAACTCTACTACTGATGGTGAAACATGTGGGACGAAGTATTTGACGTAATAGTTGTGGGAGCAGGCCACGCAGGGTGTGAGGCGGCACTGGCCGCTGCAAGGATGGGGTGCAGAACTGCCGTTTTCACGGTGAACGTTGACAGAATCGCCGAGATGTCCTGCAACCCCGCTATAGGCGGCGTAGCAAAGGGAACAGTAGTTCGCGAGATAGACGCCTTAGGCGGGGAGATGGCAAAGAACATAGACGAGACGGGAATTCAGTTCAGGATTTTAAACAGAAAAAAAGGACCTGCTGTAAGGTCTCCAAGGGCTCAGGCCGACAAAGAGGCCTACAGGAAGAGAATGAGGCAGGTGATTGAGAATACAGACAACCTTCAGGTGATCCAGCAGATAGTTGACGACATAGTTGTTGAAGACGGAAAAGTTAAAGGGGTAATCACCCACCTTGGAGCCCGCTACGGAGCAAAGGCCGTTGTAGTAACTGCCGGAACCTTCTTAAGGGGAAAAATCTTCATCGGCTTTCAGGAGTTTGAAGGTGGAAGGATGTGGGAACCGGCCGCAAATAAACTCTCATCTTTTTACGAGAGACACGGCTTCAGAGTGGGAAGACTTAAAACGGGAACTCCCACAAGGATTGACGGAAGAACAATAGACTTTTCCAAGATGGAGAGGCAGGACGGAGACGAACCTCCCCCGTTTTTCTCATACTGGACAGAGCCAAAAGAGATAGAGCAGATACCCTGCTGGCTTACCTACACAACACCTGAAACCCACAGGATAATAAGGGAGAACCTCCACAGGTCTCCCATGTACGGAGAGTGCAAGCTCATAAGCGGAGTTGGAGTCCGCTACTGCCCGTCAATTGAGGACAAAATAGTAAAGTTCCCAGAAAGAGAAAGGCACCACGTATTTGTTGAGCCGGAAGGGAGAGACACGATAGAGTTCTACCCCAACGGAACTTCAACAAGCCTTCCCTACGACGTTCAGGTGGCAATAATAAGGTCAATTCCAGGCCTTGAGAACGCAGAAATAGTAAGGCCGGCCTACGCCATAGAGTATGACTTTATAGACCCGAGGCACCTCTACCCAACCCTTGAAACAAAAACCATAAAAGGCCTCTTTAACGCAGGCCAGATAAACGGAACAACGGGGTATGAGGAGGCTGCAGGCCAAGGAATAGTTGCAGGAATTAACGCAGCCCTCCACGCCCTCGGAAAAGACGAAAGGTTTGTTCTTGGAAGGGATGAGGCTTACATAGGCGTAATGATAGACGACCTCGTAAATAAAGGGGTTCGTGAACCCTACAGGCTCTTTACATCAAGGGCTGAGTACAGGCTTCTCTTAAGGTACGACAACGCCGACTACAGGCTTGCAAAGTACGGCTACAAATTCGGCCTTTTAACAAGGGAACAGTATGAGAGGGTTAAGAGAAAGTATGAAACCGTAAAGATTTTCATAGAGAAGCTGAAAGAGGTAAAGCTGAAGCCTGAAATTGTAAACCCGATTTTAGAGAAGGAAGGTTCCACTCCGCTGAAAGAGAGTAAAAGCGCCTACGAGCTCTTAAAGAGGCCTGAAGTTAAGTTAGAGGACATTCTCCCTCTCATTCCACTTGAGCTAACAATTGAAGATAGAAAACTCCTTGAGGAGATATTGGAAGAGGTTGAGATAGAGGTTAAGTACGAGGGGTACATAAAGAGGCAGTTAGAAGAGGTTAAAAGGTTCAGAAAGCTTGAGAACATAAAAATTCCAGAAGATTTTGACTACGACATTGTTCCAATCTCTGTTGAGGAGAGGCAGAAACTAAAGGAAATGAAGCCGTTAACCTTGGGTCAGGCTGCAAGACTTGAGGGGATAAGGCCTGCGTCAATTCCTATTTTGGCCGTTTACATTGAGAAGTGGAAGAGGGGAGAGCTCCGAAAGGAGAAAGCCTGATGGAGAGGTTAAGGGAGCTCTGCCATCTCAACGGAATAGAGCTGACAGAGGAAGAGCTTAAAAAGTTTGAAGTTTACAGGGAGCTCCTTAAAAAGTGGGGAAAGCGGATAAACCTCACGTCCCTTTTAACAGATAGGGAAATAGAGGAAAAACACTTCTTTGACTCTCTCTTAGGCCTTCTGGCCTTTAAAAAGGCTGGAATAGAGGTAAATGAAAAGTCTTTCTGCGACGTCGGTTCAGGAGCAGGCTTTCCCGGTATTCCACTTGCCATTGCCGTAAAGAGCTCCGTTTTCACACTGGTTGAGCCGAGGAAGAAAAGGTGTGTATTTTTAGAAGAGGTCAAAAGGCAGCTAAAACTAAAAAATGTTTCTGTTCAGTGTTCAAGAATTGAGCAAGTTAGCGGAGATTTTGACATTCTGACAATGAGGGCAGTTGAAGACCCTGAAAGCGCAGTTGAGATAACAGAGCATCTGTTAAGTAAAGGAGCTCTTCTCTGCATCTACAGGGGAAAAGAACCTTTTAAGGGAGAAATTCCCGGCTACAGAGTCAAGGAAATTGAATTAGAACCCAAGGGCGTAAACTTCAAGCGCCACTTTTTATTTATTGAAAAGGAGGAGTGATGGAAGAAAGGAGAACTTCAGTAATAACCTACCCTGAAGAGAACAGAGCCTCAATTCTTGGAAAAACTTACCTGCTCTTAACTGTCGGCTTCATAACAATGGCTTTAGGAACTGGAGTCGGTTTTCAGTTCCTCCCTATGTTTGCCCATTTAGGAAAGTGGGGATACCTGATACTCTCCTTAGTTGCAACTATAGGAACAATGTTCTTAGCCCTCATCTTTCAGAGGAACATTCTGGGCTATATTTTCTTTACACTCTTCACGTTTACAGTGGGCTTTTTTGACGCTCCGGCAGTGGCAGTAATCTTCCAGTCTCCGTTTCTCCTTGAAATCTTTAAAGAGACAGCAATCATAACCGGGGTAGTTACGGGAGCTCTCAGCCTATTCGTTCTGATTACAAAGAAGGATTTTGGCTTCTTAGGAGGCTTCCTCTTTACAGGACTTGTTTTAGTTGTAATCATGGCTGTTGTAGGCCTATTCTGGCACAACTCACTGATGAACGTTGTAATGTCTGGAATGGGAGCTCTCGTCTTCTCAGGCTACATCCTCTACGACACCTCCCGCCTTGTAAACGAAAAAGGAAACCCTGTTGAAATAGCCATTGCACTCTTTTTAGACATCATCAACCTCTTCTGGTCTCTCTTCAACCTATTAGTTGCACTGAAAGAAGAGAGGTAGTAGTTGGAGCTCTTTGAAGGGAAGAAGCCTCTCCCTGCAAGGATGAGGCCGGAAGACTTTTCAGAGTTCATAGGCCAGGAGCACATAATTGGAGAGGGAAAACCCTTAAAGAAACTGATTGAGAAAGGCCAAATTCACTCCCTCATCTTCTTCGGCCCCCCGGGAACGGGGAAAACGGCACTTGCCCATCTAATAAGCAGAAAGCTGAAGGCAGACTTTTACGAGCTTAACGCCGTTACATCAACAGTTTCAGACGTTAGAAAGGTTCTTGAAAAGGGCAGAGAGAACAGGAAGTTAGGGAGAAAAACGATCCTTTTCATAGATGAAATCCACAGGTTCAACAAAGCCCAGCAGGATGCACTCCTCCCAGATACAGAAGAGGGGAACGTAATACTCATTGGAGCAACAACCGAGAACCCATACTTCAGCCTCACGCCTGCCTTAAGGTCAAGGGTGAAAATCTACAGGTTTAAACCGCTACAAAAGGCAGACCTCTTGAAACTCTACAATCTGGCAACAGCAAAAAGAGAGGGGCTTCCCGGTTTTAAAGTTCCAGAAGAGGTATTAAACCTATTAATAAACGCCTCTGCCGGAGACGGAAGGAAGTTCTTAAATTTTTTAGAGGAGCTCCACACGTTAACCGGTGGAAAAGAGCCAAACTTAGCCCTTGCCCAGGAAGTTGTTGGAGAGATAAACTTCTCAATGAGCGAAGACGAACGGTTTGACCTCATCTCAGCCCTCATCAAGTCTATGAGGGGGAGCGACCCTGACGGAGCTCTCCACTACGCAGTAAGGCTCTTAGAGGCGGGAGAAGACCCTAAGTTCATAGCAAGGCGCCTCGTGATATTCGCCTCTGAAGATATTGGAAACGCAAACCCGGAGGCACTCTTAATTGCAAACGCAGCCCTTAACGCCGTTACTAACGTTGGGATGCCCGAAGCTGCAATAAACCTTGCACACGCAGTTATCTACCTCTCAAGCTCCTTAAAGTCAAACGCCGTTTACAGAGCCCTTAAAGAGGCACAAAAAGATGTAAGAGAAGGATTCCAGCCTGAAGTTCCGCAACATCTTAAGGCTGGAAAGAGGAACAGGGGATACAGGTATCCACACAACTACGAAAGGAGCTGGGTAAAGCAGGAATACCTGAAAGATAAAAGGAAATACTACAGACCAAAAGGAGTTGGATTTGAGAAAACTTTAGAAAACTGGCTTAAGTGGATGAGGGGAGAAACTGATAAAATTGAGCCGACTAAAGAAAAAGAGGTAGATGATGAAGTTTAAGGTCTCCGTTCCCGCCTCAACCAGCAACTTAGGTCCCGGATTTGATGCCTTAGGCCTTGCACTAACCCTCTACAACGAGTTCTACGTTGAACCGTCTGAAAATTACGAAGTTGAGATAGAGGGAGAGGGGACTGAGGAGCTCCCCAAAGACGAGAAAAACCTCTTTTTAAGAGCCTATAGAAGTTCTATGGAATACCTGGGATTAAACCAGCCTATAAAGGTAAAACTTGTAAACAGAATACCCTTGGGAAGGGGGCTTGGGAGCTCCGCAACTGCAATCGTTGGGGGAATACTTGCGGCTGAGAAGATCTCCGGTAAAGAGCTCTCACTCCCAGAGGTTATAGACATAGCCTTCAAATTTGAGCCACATCCAGACAACGTTCTCCCTGCCTACACCGGAGGCTTTGTAGTTGCAGCAACAAACGGAGACCTCTCATACGTAAAACTTGACTGGCCTGAAGACCTGAAAGTTGTGATAGTTGTCCCCGAGCTCTTCCTCTCAACAGAGGAGTCCCGTTCCGTTCTGCCAGACAGCTACAGCAGGGAAGATGTCATCTTCAACATCCAGAGGGTTGCGCTGCTTTTGGGAGCTCTCCAGAAGAGAGACTACCAGCTCCTCAAAGAGGCCGTGAAAGACAGAATCCACCAGCCCTACCGGTGCGACCTGATTCCCTCCTTCTGGGAAATCCTCTCAGAAGGCTACAAGGCCGGAGCCTACGCCGTCTACCTCTCAGGAGCCGGAAGCTGTATCGGAGCTCTCGCCGACAAAAACTTTGACGACATCGGCAAAGCAATGTGCAACGTCTTTGACGCCTTAGGCATAGAATCCCGCTACTTAGTCTTGGACGTTGACAAAACCGGCGCTAAAATCTCAGAAACCTAAACAAAGAGGAATAGTGCAGGAAAAAATTAAAGAAGAAATAGCCTTCTACAAAGATTTGCTGAAAATCGTATCAGCTTTCTCTTTTGGAATAGGTGGCGGAACAATCAGTCTCCTGTTTAAGCCTACGAGTGGAATTTCCTTAATTCTGCTAACCCTTGGCGGGGTATTAGAAGTTGCCTTGTTGGTTATTTCAGGCTGGATTATCTTAAAAATCAAGAAACTCTTAGCGGAGTTAATAGATGATTGAAACCGTCATAGTTGCCTTAGTAATTGGAGCCATATTTCTGGCATTCCTGTTTTTCCTGTTCTCAATCTTTAAAGTTGTAAAAGAAGAAACTTAAATAGATACAACACAAAAACTCTAAAAGGAATTAACTTTTCCAAGATTACTTAATTGTTAAAGTCGCTTAAGAACCCGTAATTTGGCGCTGCGGGCGGCGGGGTTGTGGGAGATTTCTTCTTTGGTTGGTTCAACAGGTTTTTTGGTTACGATTTTAAAGCCCTCTGGTTCAAGTTTTTTAAAAAGGTTTTTGACGAGTCTATCCTCTAAAGAGTGGAATGTTATTACAACCAACCTGCCGCTGCCTTTTAGAAGATGTGCGGCTTTAGGAATGGCAGTTTCTATTTCCTCAAATTCTTTATTAACGTAAATCCTTATAGCCTGAAAAGTTTTTATAGCAGGATGTTTTTTCCTCCCAGCCCAGAGTTTTTTGGGAATTACCTCTTCAACGATTTTTGCAAGCTCTGTTGTCGTCTCTATCGGCTTAACTTTCCGTCTTCTAACTACTTCACGGGCGATTTTCCTTGCAAACCGCTCCTCTCCGTACTTAAATATTATCTCTGCAAGCTTTCTCTCTGGAAGTTCGTTAACAACCTCTCTTGCAGTTAACCTCTGGCTCCTGTCCATTCTCATATCTAAAGGTTGCTCCTGCCAGACTGTAAAACCTCTCTCTCCTCTAAGGTGAAAATGGGAGACTCCAAGGTCAAAGAGAACTCCGTCAACCTCTGAAACACCTTCAGTTTCTAAAACTCTATCTATCTGAGAGAAGTTCGCGTGGTAGACGGCAATTCTGTCTCCGTAAGGCTCAAGTCTTTTGAGAGCTCTCTCTATGGCCTCTTCGTCTCTGTCTATGGCAATCACTCTATTTTCAGGGTTGGCTTTCAGTATGGCTTCTGTGTGCCCTCCGCCGCCAAGGGTTGCATCTACAAAAGTTACACCCTTTTTGGCGTTGAGATAATGGATAGCTTCTTTCAGCAGAACAGGAGGGTGATAAATCTCTCTCTCCACGGCATCTCCCTGCACAAAATTTGTGCAATTTTAGGGTTTTAATACCAAACTGTGTGCAGCTTCAGTGGGAAAATAGGGCGGAGCTCCCCCCATTTCAATCTGGCACGCAATTTGCTCTAAAGTTGAGCGAAACCACAACAGGAGGAGACCGTGAAGAAAGTTGAAGCAATCATAAAGCCATTTAAGTTAGATGAAGTTAAGGAAGCCCTTTCGGAAGCAGGAATTACCGGAATGACAATCTCTGAGGTTAAGGGCTTTGGAAGACAGAAAGGCCATACGGAGCTCTACCGGGGAGCTGAATACGTTGTTGACTTTATCCCCAAAATTAAGGTTGAAGTTGTTGTTCCAGACTCTTTAGTTGAAAAAGCCATTGAAACAATTATGGAGTCGGCAAGAACGGGAAAGATTGGAGACGGAAAAATTTTCGTCTCTCCTGTTGAAGAAGCTGTAAGGATAAGAACAGGGGAGAGAGGAGAGGGAGCACTTTAAAGGAGGTTGAAAATGGAGAAACTGCTAAGAGTGATTTTCTTCTCTCTTCTTCCGGCAACAGCTCTGGCCGGTGAAACAAAGGGGTTGAACACAGGGGATACAGCCTGGATGCTTGCTGCAACGGCTATGGTGATGCTTATGACTCCTGCAGGGCTTGCCCTCTTTTACGGCGGAATGTCAAGGAGCAAGAACATCCTTAACACGATTGGAATGAGCTTTCTGGCATACTGCCTTGCCTCTGTTGTATGGGTTCTGTGGGGATACACCCTCTCCTTCGGCCACGACGTTGGAGAAGTTATCGGAGGCCTTGAAAAGCTCTTTTTAAAGGGAATTACTCCAGAAACCTTGAGCGGGACGATTCCGGAGCTCCTCTTCGTTGCCTTTCAGGGAACATTTGCAGCAATCGCCGTTGCCATTGCCAGCGGCTCAGTAATTGAGAGGCTCAAGTTCTCAACCTGGTTAATCTTCGTTGTCCTCTGGATAACTTTCGTTTACGCTCCTGTAGCCCACTGGGTCTGGGGAGGCGGTTTCCTTGCCCACGACGGAGCCCTTGACTTTGCCGGAGGAACCGTTGTCCACATAAACTCCGGTATCGCCGGACTTGTAATGGCCATCCTTCTTGGAAAGAGGAGACACTACGGTAAAAAGGCCTTCTTCCCCTCATCTGTTGTCTTAACAGTTTTGGGTGCAGCACTCCTCTGGTTTGGATGGTTCGGCTTCAACGGAGGTTCAGCCCTATCTGCCAACGGCTCTGCTGCAACCGCCTTCCTCATAACAAACGTTGCGGCATCTGTAGCTGCCATCTCCTGGATGGCTACAGAGTGGATGTTCCTTAAGAAACCGACACTCCTTGGTGCAGCCTCTGGAGCCGTTTCAGGCCTCGTTGCCATTACCCCTGCTGCAGGTTATGTAAACGTTTTAGGAGCTTTCCTTATCGGCCTCGTGGCCGGAGTTTTGGGCTGGTTTGGCGTTTTCGTCCTGAAGAAGAAGTTAGGATACGACGACTCATTAGACGCCTTCGGTGTTCACGGCCTCAACGGAATCTGGGGAGCTATTGCAACAGGAATCTTTGCCGTTAAGTCTGTAGGGGGAACACCGGGCGTTCTTGAGGGAAATCTCCCTCTACTCTGGGTACAGACAAAGGCCGTTCTCATAACGGTTGTTTTCTCTGCGGTAATGTCTGGAGTTGTTTACGGTATAGCCTCTCTCCTCACAGGGGGAGCAAGAGTTCCTGAAGACGTTGAAATTGAAGGCCTTGACTC
Organism: Thermovibrio sp.; assembly: GCA_015488335.1. GTDB lineage: Bacteria > Aquificota > Aquificia > Desulfurobacteriales > Desulfurobacteriaceae > Balnearium. Next base: position 34,639 of record WFNZ01000001.1, on the reverse strand, counting down.
AGCAGTTCACGGAGAAAGAGGATTTAACCTCTAAAAAGAAAAAAGGGGGCGGGAGCTCCCCGCCCAAAGAGAGTGGAGGAAAAGATGAAAAGGCGCGCAGTAAAAATTTTAACAGGGCTTTTAGTCCTCTTCTCCTCTCTATCGGTTAGCGCAAAAACTCTCTCAGCTGGAGTAGAAGTTTCAGGGGGAGTTTCTATTTCAGTTTTTGAGGAAAACAGAACCGAAGAGGGGACAAGAACGGATAAAAAGATTGAAGATGCAGTTCTTGAAATTTCAAAAAGCGGGAAAAAGACGGGTTTTGACCTCTCTTTAGGCTCTCTGCTCCTTCCAACGGTTCTGAACAGCACGAAACAGCAGAACAAGGGAAACTTCGGCCTCAACAGGAACGGTGATAAGTTTGGACTTCTGTGGGGCTACTTAGAGATAAAACCTTCAGAAAACTTCAGTATAAAGGCAGGTGTGCTGCCTACGAACGTTGGATACGAGCTTCCAGAGAGCTACAAGAACTTCAACATCATCTACGGGATGGTCTGGAACAGCCAACCCTTCATCTACAGAGGAGTAAGGGCAACCTACACGTTTAACCAATCTCTACAGATTTACGGCGAGTACGACAGGGGGAAAGAGCTCAACGGAAACTCAAAAGACCACGCCCTTGGAGCGGGAGCAGCAGGAGCTATTAAAGGTTTTTACTACACAATTAACTACTTTGACTATGGAAACTACAAGAACCTATTTGACTTTACCCTTTCAACAGAGTGCAGAAACGTCAAATTAGGACTAAACGGAGACTACCAGTGGCTTGATAGAGACGGAAGCAAAGCTGGATATGGTCTGGCAGTGTACATAGTTCCAGAGATAGGGAAAATATCCCTACCTATAAGATTTGAATACGTAAAAGACAGGAACAATTCAGGGATTTACGGCTTCAACGACGAAGAAACCTACTCATTTACAGTTACTCCTACCTACAAACTCTCAGAACACACAACAGTTAGGGCTGAGTACTCATACGTAAAGAGTAATTACAGTGAAGCATTTAATGGCTCTGACCACAAGGAAATTCTCTCCTTCCAGTTCTCATATACCTTCTGATGCACCTCCCCTACAGCCCCCGTTGAAGGGGGCTTCTCTGTTAAAATTTATAAGGAAATTCTCTCCTTCCAATTACCATCCAATAAATGATAGAATTCATCTATGGAATCCCTTACAACAAAGTATCCCTGGGTAAAAAGGAAAACGGCTTACTGGGTATGGCTTAAAACAGTAGCAAGGTTAATCGGGAAACTATGTAGACTTGAAGTAAAGGGAAGGGAAAACATACCGGAAAAGGGGCCGGTTCTCTTAATGGCCAACCACAGAAGCTACTTAGACCCACCACTTGTTGCTTACGCCGTTTACAAAAGACCGGTTTTTTTTATGGCTAAAGCTGAACTCTTTACAACTCCAATTCTTGGAAGCTTAATTAAACACTGGGGAAACGCATTTCCGGTTAAGAGGGGAAAGGCAGACCTTACAGCACTTAAAACGGCACTTGAAATTCTGAAAAAAGGAGAGCTTGTCTGCATATTCCCGGAAGGACAGAGAGCTCCCGCTAAAAAATTCGTAAGGCCTAAGTGGGGAGCCGGAATGGTGGCGCTGAAATCTAAGGTTCCCATCGTTCCGTGCCTCATAGAGGGAAGTGAAGCAATAATAGGAAAAGAGGGGCTGATAAACGGAATTCCTAAGGTAAAAATTGCATTTGGAAAGCCTTTCCGATTAGATTTAGAAGATAAGAAGGAGAACTACCAGAAAGCTGCAGACCTGATAATGGAGAGGATAAAGGAGCTGAGAAGTGGAAATTAAAGTAGCAAAGAGTGCAGGCTTCTGCTGGGGAGTAAAAAGGGCAGTTAATATAGCAGTTGACGCCGTTGAGAAGGGAAAAGGGAGAGCTCTCTGCCTCGGAGAGCTCATCCACAACAGAAGGGAAATTGAGAGGCTGAAGAGTTTAGGGATGAACTTCATTGAGGATATGGAGGAGCTCCAAAGAGGAGATACAGTTGTAATCAGGTCCCACGGCGTTGCCCCTCAAGTCGTTGACTTTCTGAAGAGAAAGGGAGCTGAGGTTGTTGACGCAACCTGCCCCTTTGTAAAAGACGTTCAGGAAAAGGCAGTAAAACTTCAGGAAGAGGGGTATCCGGTTTTAATACTTGGAAACCCAAAACATCCAGAAGTGATAGGAATAGCCGGACACGTTAAAAGCCCGATGATAATCAATTCCATTGACGAACTTGAGAAACTTCCCAAAATGGCAAAGCTGGGAGTTGTCTGCCAGACAACGCTAAACCTCAACTTCTTTAGAGAGGCGATAGCCGTTCTTTCCCTTAAAGTAAAAGAGCTTAAGGTATACAATACTATATGCAGCGCAACATCAATAAGACAGAAAGAGACGAAAGAGCTTGCGGGAAAAGTGGACGTTATGCTTGTAGTTGGAGGAAAGAACAGCTCAAACACAACAAAGCTCTACCAGATAGCAAAGAGCGTTAACCCGAAGAGCTTTCACATAGAGTCAAAAGACGAGATAGAGGAGAGCTGGTTTGAAGGGGCGGAGAGCGTAGGTATAACGGCAGGTGCGTCTACACCTCAGTGGGTTATAGAGGAGATTATCCAGAGGCTTCAGGAGATCAGCCAAGGGGGAGACAAGAGTGGAAGGGGAGTTTGCGAAACTGTTAGAGGAGAGCTTTAAGAGGCTCAAACAGGAAGTTATAACGGGAACGGTTGTAAAGGTAACGGATAGGGAAGTTTTCGTTGATTTCGGCTGGAAGTCTGAGGGGGTGGTTCCGCTAAAAGAGCTTGGTTACAAGCCAAAGGTTGGAGACAAAATAGACGTCTGCGTTGTTGAGCCGGAAACGGAAGAGGGTTACGCTCTCCTCTCTGTAAACTGTGCAAGGTCAATAAAAGAGTGGGAGAGAATTGCAGACGAGATAGAGAAAAGGGGTATCGTAAAAGGAAAGATAAGACAGAGAGTCAGAGGGGGGTATAAGGTTCAGTTAGAAGAGGGAATAACAGTTTTCCTCCCAATGTCACAGGTTGACATAATGCCGGTAACAAAGCCCGACGACTGGCTTGACAGAGAAATAGAGGCAAAAGTCCTCTCTGTTGATAGGAAGAGAAGGAGCATCGTTATCTCAAGGAGAAAGCTCCTTGAAGAAGAGAGGGCTAAAAAGAGAAAAGAGACCCTTAAAAGGCTGAAAGAGGGGGACATTGTAGAGGGAACCGTTAAAAACATTGTTGACTTTGGAATCTTCGTTGACGTTGACGGAGTTGACGGCCTTGTCCACAAGAGCGATATCTCCTGGTCTGGCCTTAAAACCCCCTTTGACGTTGCAAAGATTGGGGACAGGATAAAGGTGAAAATCAAGAAAATTGAGAAAGATAAGGAAAGGCTCGTCCTCTCACTGAAAGATGTAAACCCCGACCCGTGGGAGAGGATAGAGGAGCTCTACAAACCGGGAATGGAAGTTGAAGGGGAAGTTGTAAAGGAAGATAAAAAGGGCGTTTGGGTTTACCTGCCACACGACGTTGCCGGCTTCCTTCCTGCCGAAAGCTTGCCCAAAGGGGTAAAGCTCAAGTACAAGCACAGGTATAAATTCATAGTTGACAAAATAGACAGAGAGAAGAGGAGAGTTATACTGAAATGGCAGGAGGAAACACCCCAGAAATAAAGAACAAGAAGGCCTACTATGACTACGAGATTCTTGAGAAGTATGAGGCCGGCATAGAGCTGAAGGGAACTGAGGTAAAGTCCTTAAGGGAAGGAAAGGCAAACCTTAGAGATTCCTTTGTTAGGATTGAGAACGGAGAGGCATTCCTCTTTAACGCCTACATCGCTCCCTACACCCACGGGAACCTCTTTAACCACGAGCCCACAAGGAAGAGAAGGCTTCTTCTCCATAAGAGGGAGATAAAGAGGTTGATGGGAAAGGTTCAGGAGAAGGGGCTGACCATTGTTCCCTTAAGGATGTACTTCAACAAAAGGGGGAAGGTTAAGGTTGAAATAGCCCTTGTTAAGGGTAAGAAGAAGTATGACAAGAGAGAGGCTATAAAGAGAAGAGAGCTTGAGAGGGAAGCTCAGAAGGCGATGAAGTACTACAGGTAATTCTTCCATTTGCGCCCTTTTCAAAGGTGCACTAAATTTAATCGCGGCGGTTAGAAGCTGTCTGTGTTCATCGCACTCATACTTCTATTCTTAGAGCGGTTCTTCGGAACCGCTCCTTTTTATTTAACCGCAATCTGGGGTTAGAGATGGAAGAGAAAATTAAGGAAGTTGTAGATAGAGTTAGGGAGCTCCTCCTTCCCATTTTAGAGGAAGGGGGTTTTGAGTTAGTTGACGTTGAATTTGTAAGGGAGCCTGTTGGCTGGGTTTTAAGGATATACGCCGACAGACCTGAAGGTGGAATAACTATTTCAGACTGCCAGTGGATAAGCGAAAGAATTGGAACCCTTTTAGACGTTGAGGATTTAATCCACCACCCTTACAACTTAGAGGTCTCCTCTCCCGGCCTTAATAGACCTCTAAAAACCAGAAAAGACTTTGAAAGACAAAAAGGCGTTGTTATAAAGGTTAAAACCCATCAGCCTATGGACAACCAGAGGAATTTCAAAGGAGAAGTTGTATCAACTTCAGATAGAGGCGTTACTATACACGACGTTTCACGAAACGCAGAGGTTGAGATACCCTACGAGAACATAAAGAGCGCAAGGGTGGATATAGACTCCCTTTTCAACAAGTAAATACGGAGGAAACTAAATGGAAAGCCTTGGAAAGACGATAGAGCTCCTCTGCAAAGAGAAGGGCATATTAAAAGAGGACGTAATTGAGGCCGTTAAGGTTGGAATAATAAACGCCGCAAAGAAGGCGGGCTACAGGGGAAACCTTGTAGTGAAGATTGATGAGGACGGTAAAGATTTCGGCATATACCAGGAAAAGGTCGTTGTTGAAGAGGTAAAAGACCCTGACCACGAAATCTCTTTAGAGGAAGCCAGGGAGCTCCTTGGCGAAGACGTAAAGGTCGGAGATAAAGTTCTCATTGAGATAAAGACAGAGGAACTGGGAAGAATAGCCGCTAAAGCTGCCGCCCAGGTAATTCACGACAAGATAACAGAGGCTGAGAGGAGAGCTCTCTACGACTACTTCAAGGAGAAGATAGGAGACGTTATCTCCGGAACAGTTAAGGAGATAAGACGGAACGGAGACATAGTAGTTGACCTCGGAAGGGTTGTTGGAATCCTCCCTAAAGAGGAGCAGATACCGAAAGAGCGCTACAAAATTGGAGACAGGGTAAGGGCCTACATCTACGATGTTGTTTTTGACTACAAGAGGTATAACAGGAAAAAGCCCAGCAGGATTGAGGACTACCCTCCACCCTACGTAATCCTCTCAAGGACACATCCCAAGTTCCTAAAGAGGCTTATGGAGATTGAGATACCAGAAGTTGCAGAAGGATTAGTTGAGATTAAAGCAGTTGCAAGGGAGCCGGGAGTAAGGGCGAAGGTGGCCGTTGACTCTAAGGTTGACTACGTTGACCCGGTTGGGGCCTGCATAGGTGTTAAGGGAAGCAGGATTCTGCCCATTTCAAGGGAGCTCTCTGGGGAGAAGATAGAGATAATCAGGTGGCACGACGACGTTGCAAAGCTTGTAGCAGAAGCCCTTTCACCTGCAAAGGTTATCCACGCAGAGAGCTACGAGGACGAGAACGGAGACCTGAGGGTTGAAGTTGTCGTTCCAGACGACCAGCTCTCCTTAGCGATAGGAAAGCACGGCGTAAACGCAAGGCTTGCGTCAAAGCTTGCTGCACAGGCCGGTCAGGTTGTTGGAATAGACATCATTAAGGAAAGCGACTTCAGGAAACTTGAAGAGCTTGAAGAGGAGATGGAAGAGGAAGAATGAGGGCCTGTGCAGGCTGCAGGAAAAAGGATGAAACCGTCAGGTTCGTAAGGTTTGTGATTTTTGAGGGCCGGCCGGTTCCAGACGTTGCAAGGAGAGCTCCCGGCCGGGGCTACAACGTCTGCCCGACCTTTGACTGCATAAAACAGTTCGTAAAGAGGCAGTTTAAGGGGAAGGTTGACCCGAAAGAGGTTTACAACCAGACCCTCAACGCACTGAAGGAATACTTCCTCCACCTCCTCTCCCTCTCCCACAAAACGGGGATAACAGTAGTTGGGCAGGACAACATAAGGGAGCTCCCGCCGGAAAAAGAGGGAACTCTGATCCTTGCAGTTGACCTGAGTTCCAGAACAAAAGAGAGGCTTAAAAGGAAGGGAAACTTCACCGTTTTAGAAGACCTATTTACGTCTGAAGAGATTGGAAACGCACTGAGAAGAGAAACAAGGGCTGGGGCAGTTTTTGTTGAAAAGGTAGGCCTTGGAAGGAAACTCCACTCCGTTGCGGAGAAGATAAACTCCCTACTATCCTCCCGCCCTAAGGGTTAAAATAGGGACAGGGAGGTGATTATGGGAGACATCCTTGCATTTGGAAGCATAGTCATTGATAACGTTTTGGTTGTAAAGCGGTTCCCATCTGTAAACGAAACCGTTCAGGCACACAAGTACAGGTACACCTACGGAGGAGCAGGAGCAAACGTAGCCGTTGCAGCGGCAAGGCTTGGAGCTAAGAGCGGCCTATTTGCCGTTTCTGGAAGCGACTTTGAGAGGACAAACTACAGGAAACACCTCATTAAAGAGAAGGTCTCTTTAGACGGAGTTATTCCCGCCAGCTTCCTGATGCCGAGGAGCTTCATAATCAGCAAGGAAAACAGCGACGATCAAATACTCTTTTACTACGAGAATAAAAAGGGCGTGAGGGAGCTCCTCTTCCAGAACACCCAGAAAGCTGAAGAGCTCTCAAAGAAGTATGAAATCTGCCACTTCTCAACGGGGCATTTTGAGTTTTACTACCACCTGCTGAAAAGGAAAAAAGTCAAAAGTATCATCAGTTTTGACCCGGGGCAGGAGACTTTCTCTTACCCATACCGGGTAGTAAGGCTCTTACCTTTTGTCCACATGCTCTTTATGAACAACCACGAGGCAAAGAGGCTGAAAGAACTGCTGAGGTTAAAGAGCTTAAAGGAGCTAAAAGGTCCAAAGCTTATATGCGTCTCGCTGGGAGCTCAAGGGTCAATAATTATCTACAAATGTAAAACCTACAGAATTCCAGCAGTTAAACCGGCAAAACTTGTTGACCCTACAGGAGCGGGAGACTCCCACAGGGCAGGTTTCTTAGTGGCACTTCTAAAGGGTTACGATGTAAAAACCGCCGGGAGGATAGCCTCTACAGTCGCCTCATTCACAATTGAGGCCGAAGGAGCTCAGACGAGCCTTCCAACGTGGGAAAAGGTTGTAAGGAGGTATGAACACTTCTTCAAAGAGGAGTTCCCACAGCCTCAGAGCAGCTGGGAGGAGATAAAGAGGGAGCTCCTTTCGGGCTGAACTCTATCTCAAGGTGTTAAATGTTCCTCAGGAAGCAACCGGAAATCAAAACCATTGAGGATTTAAGGAATTTCATAAGGGAGTTTTTCAGGGGAAAGCCGGTTAAGGTCTATCTCTTTGGCTCAAGGGCAAGGGAAGACAACAGCCCATACTCAGACGTTGACATAGCCTTTGACTCAGAAGTTGATATAAGAAAAGAGCTGCTGATACTGAGGGAAGTTGTTGAGGAGAGCTCCCTTCCCTACAAAGTTGACCTTGTTGACCTTAAGGAAGCTCCTTACCTGAGGGAAACTGTAGAGAAAGAAGGGAAGAGATGGCTTTAAAAGAAAGGCTTGCAAGCTTTGAAAAGGCACTAAGTAGACTGAAAGAGGCATACAGAGAAGCCGTAAATAACAGAGGAAACCGCTACTTCCCCTTTTTCAGGGATTCAACTCTTCAGAGGTTTGAGTTTACAGTTGAAACCTGCTGGAAGGGAGTTAAAGCTTTTCTTATTGAAGTAGAAGGAATTGAGTGCCGTTCACCTAAAGGGTGCATAAGGGAGCTCTTCTCGGCCGGCTACCTAAACGAAGATGAGGCCATGAAACTCTTAGAAATGGTTAACGACAGGAACTTAACATCTCACACGTACAGAGAAGAAGTTGCAAACGAGATATTCTCCCGGGTAGGGAACTACATTGAGCTTCTGGAAAAAGTGCTGAAGGTTTTAAAAGGTGGAATAAACCGGTAGGAAGGGAGCCTAAGAGCTCCCCTTAATACAGTCTAAGTTCTCAAGCTTAACGTCATACTTCTTCCAGAGCTCCTTCAGTTTCTTCTCCTCTGCCTCTTTCAGCTTTTCCCTCTTTAAAACAATCCCGGCATACTTCTTAACCCTTTCATAGGAAAGAACTCCGCCGGGAACGTAGTCAAGAACATAAATGGTTGCAAAGGTTTTGTCTCCAAACTGGGCTATAACGACTTTACCCTTTTTGGGCTTCCCCTCTGCAAAGAGGAGAGCTCCAACAGGGTCTTTCGTATCCTTAAAGTAGAACCTCGGCTGCGCCCTAAAGTTTGCAAAACGTCTGGCAACTTCCTGCCAGGGTTTACCGCTCTCAAGGAGCTTCTTAACTTCTTCCGCCTTTTTCTTGCTGTCAACTAAGATAATAACGGCCTTTACCCTGTCGGGCATGAAGAACTTATCCCTGTTCTGCTGGTAAAAGGCTTTAACCTCTTCAGGAGAAACAGTTATCCCCTTCTCAAGCTCTTTCCTGAAAACGTCTATTGCTTTAGTCGCAAAATACTCTGTCAACATTCTCCGGAACTGAGGATTCTTATCAAGGCCTATCTTAAGAGCCTTCCTGTAGAAATACTCCTTGAAGAAATCCTCTTTTAACCGGTTCTTCACAAACTTTTCATCCTCTCCCTTTTTAATTTTGTGGGAGAGCTCTATACCGCAGCAGCTAACAGTTAAAAGATTGCCTTTTTTAGAAAACTTCAGCTTTTTCTCAACTTCACCGTAAATAGACGCAACGGCCTCATCGTAGTGCTTGACCCTCAGCTCATTCCTTATAAACTCCTTATCTCCCTTGCTCATTTTAGAAGGATCTTTCTTAGGGAAGAGCTCTTTAAATCGTTTTACAATCTCTTCGTCTGTAACAGGTTTTAAGCGCTTTGCCGCCTCTCTTGAAACGTAAAGGCGGGAAAGGTAGTCCTTTTTGAAAGCTTCTATCTCCTTATTTAAGCCGTACTTATCTGCAAGGCCAGAGTCTTCAACGTATTTAATTACCAATCTCCGGTTTACCATTCTCCTGAGGAGCTCCTCAGGGTGGGCAGAGAAAAAGGCCTTTGACTTATTACTCAACAGCTTTTCCACGTATTTGTAATCTGAAAGTGTTATTCTTAGCCCCTTCCCTTCTGCAAGAACTGTATCGGGAGAACAGACTTTCTCTCTCACAGGTTGAAGAGTCTTTCCTTTAGAAACTTCTGTCTTCTCAGAAACCGAACTCTGCGTGCCGCAGGCTGAGAGGAGGAAGAAAAATGTTAAGAGGAGAGCTCTTTTCATAAAAACCTCCGTAAACTTTTCTTAAAGTATATGAAAAAGCCCCGGCCTCCGTTTAAGGAGACCGGGGCAGGGTAAGGCCACCTGTTAGTGCTTCTTCCTTCTAAAGCCAAAGAGTCCTAAGAGGCCAGAGAGGAGAACTCCTAAGTTCAGAAGGCCGTTTCCAGCAGGTGCAGAAGGAGCTACAGAACAGCCTCCACCGCCACCGCCTCCGGAAACTGTGCTGCTGGTAGCCGTAGGTGTAGATTCAGATTCTCCTAAAACAACCGTTACAGGGGTTTCAGCTCTCGTAACCGCCCTGGTTCCAGAGCATGGGTAGTCAACTTTAAGAACGCCACTTTCTAACTGCGGCTTACAGCTTTCAGTCTTACCGTTAACAGTTACATAGGCAACGGCCTTATTTGGATCTACAAGGCCGTCAACGTCAAATTCTACGCTGAAAGACTCCTTATCGCTGAGGAGCTCCACTCCTAAAACAACCTTCTTGAGATTGTGTTCTGAAGCAAACCTTAAAAGCTGAGGCGGTTCAAGAACGTCAGAAATTTCAGCATCGGTTGTAACAGTTACCGGTTTCTTCTCTCCTGAAACAACAACATTCACCTTAACCTCATTTGAGGATTTTTCAACAATATCTATTTCAGATGGAACTGTAACCTCTGTTCCTGTCTTTCTCATAACGGAGAATACAAGCTCTCCCTCTCCTGGGACTTCCTCGGCCATAGCAGCAGTATTAACCGTTAAAACTCCCTCTGCAGGATCGTAGGAAGCCCAACCTTTCAGGATCGCATCCTTAACAGAAATTGATGCAGGCTTGAAGTTCTCTTTATCAAGCTCATAGTGAACGTCACTTCCCTTAGATACCCTGACTTTGTGAATTCTCGCATAGTTGATGTAAAGGTCTGCAGGATCAGCAACTTTCAGGTCAGAGAGGTTGAAGTCCATCTTAGTTATGTACTCAGATGGAATTACAGGAGTAAAGACAGGAACGAGGTCTGACCCACCTGCAGACATAATCTCATCTGCAAGGTGTTCAAATCCAAGGAGCTCCGTCATTTCGTTCTTCAGCCTGTAAACAAGAGCTCTTCTTGGAACTTCATCATCCTTAAGAGCTTCTGTTTCAACTTCCGTTTCAACTCCTTCAATCTTCATCTTCCAGGTTGACTCTCTACCGGGAAGGGCAAATGCGATACCTTCAATTCCGGAGCTCTCAACGGGAATCGGAACAAGGTGTCTGTTGATATCTATTCCGTTGGTAAGGGCGTTAACAAGGATATCTCCTGCAGTTGTATACATTACCTTGATGTCTTTCTCCTGACCGGCAACCTTGATTGTCATAGTTCCGTAAACCGGGTTGCCGTTCTCATCTTCAGGAGAGTTGAAGAATACCCTTACAGCGTTCTTATAAGCCTCAGGCGGAATTGCAGACGGAACAGTAACAATTTTCCTACCGAGGCCAAAGAACTTGATATGACCATTGGGATCCTTCTTAATCAAGGAGCTCAGAGCACTACTGCTCTGAATGTCTGACATGTTAGCTTCAGGAAGTCTTCCGTTCTTAGCATCGTGGCAAACTTCACAGTTGAGCGTTTCACCGTTAACTGTTGCACCTGCACCAAGGGCGTACTCTTTGGGAAGAACGCCGTGGTCTATGCTGAACGGAGCCGTCCAGATGTAGAAGACAGGATCAGGGTTGTGAACTCCCTCTTTCTTAAGGACATCTATGAGGGCATTTCTCATTGCCTCATATTCAGCATTCGTATCTATCTCCGGCAGGAGATCTCCGTTGTCGTCACAGATCCAGTCTCCTTTTATAGTCTTAACACAAACCTTTCCGTTATGGATGTAGTAAGCAGGAACGTTCTTTCCGGCATAGTTAGACTTAACTGCTCCATCTAAAGCGGCAGCGATTTCACGGGTGTAGAGAACTTTCCCTGTTGACTTGTCATACCAGGTTACAAGAGTAAGCGGATCCGCAAGCCTGTACATGAACTTCTGACCACCGGGAGTATCTGGTCTGAAGCCGTTGTTGATAATAACCGGTGCCCAGGCCCATGGGAAGGAGATGTCTGGAACATCCCAGATTCCAAAGTTCTTATTCTCAAGTCTTAAGGCAGCCTGTCTTGGGTCAAAGTCTGCCTGGTAGATTGGAACAACTGTATCCTTACCGCTGTCGGTTCTGACTATGCAGAAGGGCTGGGGAGCTCCATACCCTCCAATCGGCATAAACGGTCCGAATCCTGGAGTAAACATACTCTCTGGAAGTTTTTGAACAGTTCCATTGTTTAGATCGTAGTTGAGTATCCTGTTGTCAAAGTTGTAAGAGTAGCCAACAGCATCGTAGAAGGTCCTGAACGTCCAGTGAGTCTTGAACGGAATGTGGCAGACTTCACAAGCAACCTTATCCATATGGATAGCTGCATTTCCTCCGGGACCAAAAGCACTCCTGTGAACCTGTGCAGCCAACTGCCTTGAGCCGCCAAAGTGACAGTCTAAACAGGTCTTAAGAGACGGGTTGTAGTCTAATGATTGATCCCAGTGGCCACCCCAGTCGTTTCCTTTCAGGAAGTCGTGGTGAATCGGGTGATACTGCTTCTCTTCAGGAGATAGCGTTCCCTCTCCGTGGCAGGAGAGACAGGTTAAACCGGCACCATCTTTACTGTCAAAGTGAACGTCATAACCAATTGGAATGTCATCGTTTATAGAGAGAACAGACTTTGCTGTAATCATCTTCCTGTAAGCTGCATCAAACCCTTGAGACTGAAGAGTTTGCTGAAGGTCTGTCGGTTCAAGGTTTTCTCCGTTATCACTTCCCCTGTGGATATCGTAGGAAAAGACATCTCCTCTCTTAACTATCTCAGCACCAAGCCCTAAAGTTCCTTTCCTTGTAACCCAGGCGTATGTATCACTTCCATCTGAAAGTTTTCCGTCCTTATAGGGAATTGCCATATGGCAGTAAGAACAGACATAACCCCAGTTCCTGTTATCTGAACCAGAGGTCATCTCTGGTTGATGGACTCCGTTCTTCTCCGAAATGATCAAATCACCCTTCTCATCCCTTTTAGGAACGGAGTAGGTGTAATTCTCAGGAGGAACCTTCGTTGACGGAGTATCCTTATCACCAACCCTGTTTTCAAGAACAGGAAGGTCAACTTCTCCCTTAGAGTTGAACTCGTCCTTATCGTAGTAAACTTCCGGTTTCCAGACGCCGTCTTCCTTAACAAAGCGGACATAGGCAAGAGGAACGCCATCGTGATCTGTATCAACGCCCATAAGGTCGGCTGTTGAGATGTATTTGAAGAAGAAACCTGCAAACGTTCTGTATACGACATTCCCGTTATCGTCGTGGAACGTTGCAGCACCACCGTTTACGTAAACATCTCCGCCGTCTTTATCTGCTGTAGAAGAAGGGTGTTCAAAGTAGGCTACCCTTGCAACTTCTCTTGTTGCACCGTTGGCGTTGTTGGGATAAATGAAGAACTTTGACCAGGAACCATCGTTGCTCCTAATAGCGTTCAACTGGTCGTCTGAGAGATGATAAAGAGCTTTAAGAACAGAAAGGGGAACGGAGTTGTAGTAAGCAGAGTCAACTTTCGCAACCGTTTTATAAATTGGATTGCCGTTCTGATCCTTCCCTACTTCTATCTTCTCTCCAACTTTCGGCGGAATTCCAAGGGACAGAACAATTGTCTCTCCATCATCGGAGATACCTTTAAAGACCATAACCCTTGGGTTTGAGGGCATTATGGGCTGCTGAACGTATCCGTTAATCTCCGTTTTTATCTTTGAATCAGCATCAGCCTTTGAGTGGCACATGAAACAGTCTGTATCGTTAACACCTGAACGGGCAAAGTTGAAAAGCCCCGGCTTCCCTATGTAACCTGCACCAACTTCGTAGTCTGAATATCCAAACAGGTCTCCATCAAAAGGAATAAAAGAGTTTATTTCGGCAAGAATCTGATCATCACGAACGAACCAATCTTTTGTCTTAAGCTTATCAAAGTCACTTTTTAATCTATCTTTCAGAACTTCATCAAGGGGCTTGTTTTCCCTTCCGAATTCGGCCGAACCACCGCCTGCGTGGCAGGAGTTACAGGTGATGTTGTGGGTTGGAGTTCCCATGTCAAAGTTAAAACCTTTGTAGGCAGAAGGATCTGCTGGGTTGATTCCGTCAACTGCTCCGTTTGGAACTGCAGGGTCTTGAAGTGGTTTTTTGGCCGCCAACTGGCGGTAAGAAGGTGGTCACCAGCCCCCGTAGTGGGATTTTGATCTGAAGTAGCGCATTTTGAGAACTACGTTTGTAACGAAGTCCTTGGCTCCCGTATCGTCTCCGTAGGTCTCTCTGTTGTCCATCCAGCCCATGTCGTGAAGGCCAACAGCTCCGTGGTGGGAAGCTCTGATGTCTGTAATGATGTTCTCGTGACACTGGCCACAGGACTTTTCAAAGCTTATAGGAGTTCCTTTGTAAAGGGTTACATCGTTGCCGTTTTTGTCTTTTACAGTAAGAGTATCTGGAGTTGTGGTCGTATCAAACTTGTTTTTGAAATTGTCTGGCTTGTCAATAACGTTTTTCTCAACGTTTCCGTAGATGTCAATAAGCTTTACAGACGGGTGTTGTGCCAGACCCTGAGACGATAGAAGCGCAGACATTATAAAGCCTGTCGTCAGGGAAAGGCTACTCCTCTTCCACTTCCTTCCCATAGCTAACCCTCCAGAAATTTACAAAATGTTTACAATTCTGCTCTGTGCCATTTTACCAAAGTTTGATAAAAAGGGGAATATGTTAGGAATTTCTTATATTCTGTGGAAAGCAGGAAAAGTTATTGATTTGAAATTGGGAAGGGCAGGAGAAACCTACCCTTCAAGTGAACGTTCTACAAGTTCTCTGAACTTTTTATAGGCAGAGTCAAGTTTTGATAGATCTTTTACACCACCCTGGGCAAGGTCTGGTCTGCCCCCTCCTTTTCCGCCAAGAATCGGCGCGATTTCTCTGATAAGGTCTCCAGCCTTGAGTTTACCTGCGAGGTCCTTCGTGAGGGCTATTAAAAGAGAAGCTCTGCCGTCTTTAAGGCCTACCAGCATAACCGCTGCAGAGCCGGCCTTGTTCCTTATAACGTCTGCAACCTCTGCAAGCTCTTTTCCACCAAAACCTTCAAGTTTTGCAGTTATTACTTTTACGCCGTTTACGGTGGGAGCTCCCCTCACAACCTCATCAACCTGAGCCGTTGCAAGTTTTTTCTTTAACCTTTCAAGCTCTTTCTCCTTCTCCTTCAGCTCCTCTTTTAGCTTTTCAACCTTCTGAACAATCTGTTCTTCCGGTGCCTGAAGTGATTTCCTTAACTCTTTGATGAGGCTCTCCTTTTCCCTTACATATTTAGCAGCTTCCTCTCCAACCACAGCTTCAATGCGCCTTGTTCCCGAGGAAACTGAAGACTCAGAAACTACCTTGAAAAACCCTATATCACCGCTCCTGTTTACGTGGGTTCCGCCGCAGAGTTCAACGCTCACTCCACCAACGTCTACAACCCTAACAATATCTCCATACTTCTCCCCAAACAGGGCTATGGCTCCCCTATTTAGAGCTTCATCAATAGGCATCTCCTCAATTCTTACAGGGTAGTTATTCAGTATCCAGGTGTAGACCAGCTCTTCTACCGCTCTAAGCTCCTCTTCAGTTGGGGCTTCAAAGTGGGTAAAGTCAAAACGGAGTTTGTCGGGCATTACCAGAGAGCCTGCCTGCTTAACGTGGTTTCCGAGAACTTCCCTCAAGGCCTTGTGGAGAAGGTGGGTTGCCGTGTGGGCCCTTGTTATCGCTCTTCTCCTCTTCTCGTTAACAACGGCGTTGACGTAGTCTCCGGTTCTAACCTCTCCCTTAACAACTTCAACTTTGTGGCCAATCAGCTTTTCAGTTATATTCTGGGTATCAAGAACTTTGCAGTAGCAGTTGTTACCCTCCAAAATTCCGGTGTCGCCAATCTGACCGCCCTTCTCGGGGTAGAAGGGAGTTCTATCAAGAATTACTACCCCCTCCTCCCCCTCTTTAAGGCTCTCAACGAGCTCTTCTCCTTTCAGTATTCCAACAACTTTTGCGTACTCTTCAAGGTGTTCGTATCCGGTAAAAAGGGTTGGGAACTTCTCAGAGAGCTCCTGAATTTCGGGGGAGACAACTTTCTGAACTCCTCCTTTCCAGCTCTTCCTTGCCCGCTCTTTCTGTTTTTCAAGGAGCTCCTCAAACCTCTTAACGTCAACTTTCATATTCTCATCGTTTGCAACTTCTAAAATGAGGTCTAAGGGAAATCCGAATGTATCGTAGAGCTTGAAGGCCTCTTCTCCGGGAATTGTATCCTTTCCTTCCTCTTTTAACTTCTCTATAAGCTCCTGAAGGATGAAAAGCCCCTTCTCAACAGTTCTGGCAAAACGCTCTTCCTCTTTCTTAACAACTCTCTTTACAAGGTCTCTGTTGAGCTCCAATTCCGGGTAGGCATCCTTCATTATCTCAACAACAACGTCAACACCTTCAAACAAAAACGGCCTGTCTATTCCTAAGAGCCTTCCGTGCCTTGAGGCTCTTCTTATTATCCTCCTGAGAACGTAGCCCCTTCCTTCATTTGCCGGTAGAACTCCGTCTGAGATAAGAAATGTCATAGCCCTTAAGTGGTCGGCAATTACTCTCATTGAAGTTGACGTTTTTTCGTCTTTTCCGTAAGGAATACCAGAAACTTCAGAAGCCCACTTAACTAAGGGAAAGAGAAGATCTGTTTCGTAGTTTGAAGGAACGTTTTGAAGGACTGAAGCTATACGCTCCAATCCCATCCCGGTATCTATTGAGGGCTTTGCAAGTGGGTGGAGCTCCCCCTTTTCATCCCTCTCATACTGCATGAAGACAAGGTTCCATATTTCTAAATACCTGTCGCAGTCGCAGGTTCCGATGCCGCAGTTCTCTCCGCAGGCAAACTCCTCTCCGCGGTCGTAGTAGATCTCACTACAGGGTCCGCAGGGTCCTGTATCTCCCATTGCCCAGAAGTTGTCCTTCTCCCCTAGCCTGTAAATCTTTTCTTCAGGAAGTCCTATAACCTTGTTCCATATCTCAAATGCCTCATCGTCCTTCTCGTAAACTGAAACGTAGAGCCTTTCAACGGGAAGCTTGAAGACTTCAGTAACAAGCTCCCAGGCAAACTCTATGGCCTCTTTCTTGAAGTAATCTCCAAAGGAAAAGTTCCCTAACATCTCAAAGAAGGTGTGGTGGCGGCCCGTTTTCCCAACGTTCTCAAGGTCGTTATGCTTGCCGCCTGCCCTCATACACTTCTGACACGACGTCGCCCTCTTAAAGGGCGGCTTCTCTTTGCCCAAAAAGTAGTCTTTAAACTGGACCATTCCAGCGTTTGTAAAGAGAAGCGTAGGGTCATTTTTTGGAATGAGGGGGGAGCTCTTCACCCGAACGTGTCCCTTATCTTCAAAAAACCTTAAAAAAGCCTCTCTAATCTCGTTTCCGCTCCACTTCATGACTTCTCCGGCTGGAAAGTTTTGGCTATTTTACATTTTTGAGGATGTGGTTGACCTCAGAAAAGGAAAAGCCCCTCTGGAGAAGGAATCTCTTAATTTGCTCCCTACTTTTTCTCTTAGAGAGTTTACTTACCTCTTTTTCTATGTAGGTGTAGTCAAAGGGAGTTGTAAGCTCAACCTCTTTTATAACTTCTTCCGGAAATCCCAGGCTCCTCAGGTGATAGGCAATCTTCCTCTTTCCCCAGCCTTTCTCAACCTTCCTCAGAAAATACCGGCGGGCAGATTCAACCTCGTTGATGTAGCCGGATTTGAGGAGCTCTTTCTTTAGGAGCTCAACCTCTTCTTCCTTTATATGAGGGAACTTATCTCTAATTTTCCTTTCAAGTGCCGACAGTGAGTAATCTCTCTTTGAGAGAAGACCTATAGAGTAAATAAATGCTTCCTTAAAAGTGCTCTTCTCCACTTGAAATAATCCCTTCCATTTTCAGACGCAGGTCGTCTGGACGGGTTGCGTATTTGAGGGCGTCTTCCGTGGTAATGAGTCCCTTCCTCCACAGGTCGTAAAGTGACTGGTCAAAAGTCTGCGAACCGTAAACCTCTTTTCCCCTTTCAACAAACTCTGGTATCTCGTCTGTAAGCTCCGGGTTCATTATCCTCTCTTTTATCGCCTCAGAAACTATCATTACCTCAACAGCTGGAACTCTACCCTTACCGTCTGCAGTAGGTAAAAGCCTCTGTGAAATAGTAGCTTTAAGAACCGAAGCAAGCTGGAACCTTATGGCCTGCTGTTCGTGGAGGGGAAAGAAAGAGATAATCCTGTTTATGGTCTCCTTAGCATCAAGGGTGTGGAGGGTTGAGTAGACCATGTGACCGGTTTCTGCGGCATCAAGGGCCGTCCTTACAGTTTCTACATCCCTCATCTCACCTACCAAAATCACGTCCGGGTCTTCACGGAGAGCAGCCCTAAGAGCTGTAAAGAAACTCTCTGCATCGTCTCCAATTTCCCTCTGGTAGAAAAGGCACTTTTTGTCTCTGTGAAGGTACTCAATCGGATCTTCTATAGTAATAACGATCCTTGAATCTCTTTCGTTCAGTTCTTCAAGCATCGCTGCAAGGGTTGTTGACTTACCCGAACCGGTGGTTCCAGTAACAAGAACCAATCCTCTCTGGTAGAGGGCTATCTCTTTTAAAATTGGAGGAAGATTTAACTCATCAATTCTGGGAACCCTTACCGGGATAGCCCTCATGACTATTGCAAACGTCCCCCTCTGGCGGAAAATGTTTACCCTGAAACGGCATACCCCCGGCAGGGAGTAGGCCAGGTCTATATCCTTTATATATGGAAGTTGTTTCTTCTTCTCTAAGGGAAGTATCTGCTTAACATACTCAAGAATGTCTGTCTGCTCCAGAAGGGGAAGGTCAGTTTTTACAAGTTTTCCGGCAATTCTAAAAACTGGCGGAGCTTTCACCCTGAGGTGAACGTCGGAAGCTCCCACCTTAAAGGCCTTTTTTAAAAGGTCGTTTAGCTCAATTTTTGGCCTACTCTGAAGTTCCACCTAAAGCCTCCAGAATCTTAGCTTCAAGCTCTGCTGCAACTTCCAGATTTTCCTTCAGAAACTGTCTTGCGTTCTCCTTGCCCTGCCCAAGCCTCACATCTCCGAAAGAGTACCAGGAACCGCTCTTCTTAACTATGCCGAGCTCCTCTCCAAGGTTCAGAAGGTCTGCTTCCCTTGAAATTCCCTCTCCGTAGTAGACCTCAACCACGGCCTCTCTGAACGGCGGAGCAAGTTTGTTCTTCACTATCTTCACTTTGGCCTTGTGGCCTATTCTCTCGTCTCCCTTACCCTTTATCTGGCCGATGTTTCTTATCTCTATCCTCATTGAGGAGTAGAACTTGAGAGCTCTCCCACCTGTCGTTGTCTCCTGAGGCCCCCCGTAGCCCATCATTCCAATCTTTTCCCTCACCTGGTTGATGAAAATGAGGGCACAGTTGCTCTTGCTCACAGCTGCCGTAAGCTTCCTGAGGGCTTGAGACATAAGCCTTGCCTGAAGGCCAACGTGGGAGTCTCCCATATCTCCCTGTATTTCAGCCTCAGGGGTAAGGGCAGCTACAGAATCAACAACAACTACGTCAACTGCTCCGCTGCGAACCAGAGTTTCGGCTATTTCAAGTGCCTGCTCTCCGCTGTCTGGCTGGGAAACTAAGAGTTCTTCAAGGTTTATTCCAAGCTTTTTGGCATACGTTGGGTCTAAGGCGTGCTCTGCGTCTATAAAGGCGGCAACTCCTCCTTCCTTCTGGGCATTCGCTATAACGTGGAGGGCAAGGGTTGTTTTACCTGAAGATTCAGGGCCGTAGATTTCTGTAATTCTCCCTCTGGGGATTCCGCCTATTCCGGTGATCCTATCTATTGCTATAGAGCCAGTTGGAATGGCAGGGACTTTCTCTACAGGCTTCTCGCCTAAAAACATTACGGAGCCTTCGCCGTATTCTTTCCTGATTCTCTTAAGGGCGTCCTCTAAAACTTTCCTTCTCTCTTCCTGCATAAACACTCCTTCAATTGAGGTTAGTGGCGGAGAGGGCGGGATTTGAACCCGCGGTGCGGGGGTTACCCGCACACCCGATTTCGAGTCGGGCCCGTTAAGCCAGGCTCCGGCACCTCTCCGCTCTATTTAGGTTCTAAGCCTTTTAAAGAACTCTTTTAAGAGCTCTGCAGCTTCGGGGAGCTCCACCCTTTCAACAACCGGCCTGTGGTTGTTCCTCTCGTCTGAGAGTATTGAGTAGAGGCTCTCAACCCCTCCGAACTTCGGGTCTGGAACCGAATAAACGACCCTGCTTATCCTTGACTGAATTATAGCACCGCAACACATAACGCAGGGTTCAACCGTTGAGTAGAGAGTGCAGCCGTTCAGCCTCCAGGAGTTGAGCTTCCGTGAAGCCTCTCTGATTGCCAGAATCTCGGCGTGGGCGGTTGGATCCTGGAGGAACTCCTTTCTGTTGAAAGCCCTTGAAATTATCTCTCCATCTTTAACAATGAGAGCTCCGATGGGGACTTCACCGTAGGAAAAGGCTTTTCTGGCCTCAGAGAGAGCCTCTTGAAGGAAGTGGAGGTCGGACTTCATGGAGCTCCGAAGAAAGGTTTAAAGTGGCGCGCCCGGCAGGAGTCGAACCTGCAACCTTGGGATCCGTAGTCCCACGCTCTATCCAGTTGAGCTACGGGCGCCCAGCCGGGTATAAATTTATCCCCGCCGTTTAAGTTTTCAACAGATACAAAGTAAAATTTCCCAAACCGCTGAAAAGCCGGAGGAAAAATGGAAATGGAACCGACATACAACCCCCAGCTCTTTGAGGATAAGTGGTATAGGAAGTGGTTAGAGAAAAAATACTTCCACGCCGACAAGAAAAAAGTCCTATCTGGAGAGAAAAAGAAGTTTAGCGTGGTTCTTCCACCGCCAAACGTAACAGGCGTTCTCCACGTAGGCCACGCCCTCAACTCAACACTTCAGGACGTTATCTGTCGCTGGAAGAGGATGAAAGGTTACGAGGTCTGCTGGGTTCCGGGAACAGACCACGCAGGAATTGCAACCCAGTGGGTTGTAGAGAGGGAGCTGGCAAAAGAGGGACTGACAAGGCACGACGTTGGAAGGAAAGAGTTCTTAAAGAGAGTCTGGGAGTGGAAAGAGCAGTACGGAAGCAGAATTATCAACCAGCTCAAGAAACTGGGAACGTCCTGCGACTGGGACAGGGAAAGGTTCACAATGGACGAGGGTTTCTCAAAGGCCGTTAGGAGAGCCTTCGTAACCCTTTACAGAGAAGGATTAATCTATAGAGGAAAAAGGCTCATAAACTGGTGTCCAAGGTGCCACACAGCACTTTCAGACCTTGAGGTTGAGCACGAAGAAGAACAGGGAAAACTCTGGTACATAAGGTACCCTCTGGTTGATGGGGAAGGTTACATAGTTGTAGCCACAACAAGGCCTGAAACCCTTTTAGGAGACGTTGCAGTTGCAGTTAACCCGAACGATGAGAGGTATAAACACCTCATCGGTAAAAAGGTTAGGCTTCCAATAGTTGGAAGGGAGATTCCCATAATTGCAGACGAGTACGTTGACCCTGAGTTTGGAACGGGAGCCGTCAAGATAACTCCGGCCCACGACTTCAACGACTTTGAGGTAGGCCAGAGGCACGGCCTTGAGGCCATTCAGGTAATGGACGACTGGGGAAGGATAACTGTTCCTCCGTTTAAGGGAATGGACAGGTTAGAGGCGAGGGAAGCCATAGTTGCCCTATTAAAGGAGGAGGAGCTTCTTGAGAAAGAAGAACCCCACAACCACGCAGTAGGCCACTGCTACAGGTGTAAAACAGTTGTTGAACCCTACCTTTCAGACCAGTGGTTCGTGAAGACGAAACCTTTAGCTGAAAAGCCCATAGAGGCAGTTAAAACTGGAGAGGTCAAGTTCATTCCAAAACAGTGGGAAAACACCTTCTTTGACTGGATGTTCAACATAAAGGACTGGTGCATCTCAAGGCAGATCTGGTGGGGACACAGAATTCCTGCCTGGTACTGTTTAGACTGCGGCCACATAAACGTTTCAGAGGAAGAGCCTGAAAAGTGTGAAGCCTGCGGAAGTAAAAACTTGAAGCAGGATGAGGACGTTCTTGACACCTGGTTCAGCTCGTCCCTCTGGCCCTTTGGAGTTTTCGGCTGGCCGGAGGAAACAGATGACCTTAAGGCATTCTACCCGACAGACCTTCTGGTCACAGGGTTTGACATCATCTTCTTCTGGGTTGCCCGTATGATGATGATGGGCTACCACTTCACAGGTAAGAGGCCTTTTGCAGACGTTTACGTCCACGCCCTCGTGAGGGACGAGAAGGGCCAGAAGATGAGCAAGACAAAGGGGAACGTTATTGACCCGTTAGAAATGGTTGAAAAGTATGGAGCAGACACGTTAAGGTTTACCCTAACAGCCCTTGCAGCTCAAGGTAGGGACATAAGGCTCTCGGAAAAAATAATTGAGGGATACAGGCACTTTGCAAATAAGGTGTGGAACGTTGCAAGGTTTGTTCTAACTGCAACGGAAGGAATTAAAGAGGACGGAGCTATAGATTATGCCCCTGAAGATGAGTGGATCCTCACAAAGCTCTCTGAAACTGTAGAGGCCGTTGACAGGGAGCTCTTTGCCTACAGGTTCAACGACGCAGCAAAGGCCATATACCAGTTTATCTGGAACGAGCTTGCAGACTGGTACGTTGAGTTCACAAAACAGAGGCTCTACAGGGGAAGTGATAAGGAGAAAAGAGCTGCAGCCCATACTCTTTTAAGGGTTTTAAGGGACGCGATGAAGCTCCTTCACCCCATAATGCCCTTCATTACAGAGGAGATTTACCAGAAACTTCCCAACAGAGATGCAGAATCTATCGTTATAGCACCATGGCCCAGCGATACCTGCTGCAGGTTCCCGGAAACGGCGGAGCTTGTTGAAACGGTTAAAGAGATAATAAGAGGAACAAGGAATGTTAAGGCAGAGCTGAACATACCGCCTTCTACAGAGGTTGAGGTTGGAGTAAGAACGAACAACAACAAACTATTAGAAGTTATTGGGAAGATGGCTCCATCCATAAAACAGATGGCAAGGGTAGGGGAGCTCCACAAAGTAGATGAGCCACCGCCGGGAAGCGTCTCCTTCTTCCTTCCGGGAGTTGAAGTCTACGTTAAGGTTGGAGAGCTGATAGACGTTGAGAAAGAGATTGAAAGGATTAAGAAGAAGTTAGAGA
This sequence comes from Thermovibrio sp., assembly GCA_015488335.1. Lineage (GTDB taxonomy): Bacteria > Aquificota > Aquificia > Desulfurobacteriales > Desulfurobacteriaceae > Balnearium. The sequence goes on along the minus strand of WFNZ01000001.1, from coordinate 11,861 downwards.
AGCTCCAGAAAGAGGTTGCAAAGCTTGAGAAGAAACTCTCAAACAGGAATTTCTTAGAGAGAGCTCCAAAAGAGGTTGTTGAGAAGAACAAAGAGGAGCTGAGAGAACTGTCTGAAGTTGTGAAGAAACTTGAAGGAACACTCCGTCAGCTGAAGAACATGAAATAAGGGGGCCTTTCCTCCCCCTTATACTAAATTAAAAAATTTTTTAGAATAGTAGAAGGAAAACCGGGTAGGGGAAGTTTGTGGAGAAAACCGATCCAAAAAAACTGCAGGGGATACTCAACAGGGTATTTAACCTCTTTTACCACAATCTGTTAAACCTTCCACACCTCTCCGCATTTTTTCCGTCTCCACACATGTTCAAAGGGCTCGTTCAGAAGCAGTCTTCTCTAATGGCGAACCTCCTCCTTGATAAGGAAAATTCCCTGAAAAACTACGAAAGCGTAATCCTTCTGCACCACAAAATAGGACTACCACAGGAAGACTTCATAGACTCAATGGAGTTTATAAAAAGACAGCTTCTGAACCTGTCGGAAAAGGGAAAAATTCCCGCCTCGCCTCAGAAGATTGAATCACTGTTTCACGAACTTACAGAGCTCAGCTACGAGATATATCTAACGGAAGACCTTAAAGAGTTGAGGAAAACCTGGGAGAAGTTCTTAGCCTACATTCCCGAAATAGCCTCTGACCAGATTAAACTCCTTGAAGCTTTAGAACAGGCCTGTTTAATAAGGGGAGAGGAGAAAAGCCAGACAGCTCAGGAACTGATAGCGTTTCTTATAAAAAACGTCTCCTGCTTTGAGGCAAACCACTACTTCTCATCTGCCGATTTCCTCCTGAAATCCTACAGCGCAAGGGACGTGAGCCTGGCACTTCAAAAACTGAACGAGGAGCTCTACAACCTTGTCTGCCACTTAACAAAATACATCAGGAACAGGAACTACAAGTATGCATACAGAACCTGGGCAAGGCTTTCGGAAAAGTCAAAACTGTTGCTCCTCTACTCAATATTTCTCAAGTATAAGTGGGAAGTCAGCAAAGAAAAATCTCTGAGCGAATTCCTCCTTGACCCTCTGTTTGAGGAAAAGATATTCAGCCTAATTTTCATTCCAACAGATATAGATAAACTCGCAATAAGAGTTTTTAAGATATTCTCGTTAAATCTGATAAGACTCATAAATGAAAGCAGTTATGGTATAGGAACGGCTTTTATCCACGAAGATAGAGAGAGGGAGATATATAGATGTTACGTTATTTACTTAACAGAAAGTGAAAAGAAAGACTGGGTTAAATCTTCCATTAAGAAACTCCTTAAGAAAGCAGAAGAGATAACCTGCCAGAAACTCTCAATATCTGAAGAACAGCTAAATAAATACATTAAAGCGGTAGTTATTTCAGGAGATACTGTAAAGCTTTCAGCCATAGCCCGAGAGGATTTCCCGATTTTTATAGATACAATAGAAGAAACTGTAAAAGAAAATTTCCCATCAAAAACTGTTGTTGAGATATCAGACCTTTCAGAGACAATAAACGAGTTTCAGGAAGTAATTGCCGCTGTAAAATTATTAAAAGATCCCGAAAGTGAAAACTACCTTAAACTCTACGGCCAGCCGATAATAAACCTTAAATCTGAAGAGAGAGAGGGGATAGAAGTTCTCTCAAGAATTGTTCTGCCAAATGAAAAACTGATCTCCCCATATAAATTTCTAAAGGTTGTTAAAAAGTTAAAATTCACATCTCTCTTTGATAGAGCAGTTCTCCACAAACTCAAACAGTTCATTGAAAACTGCGACAAAAAAGAGAAGTGCAAAATCTTTGTCAACCTCTACCCAACCTCCTGTTATAACCACGAAGTTCTTGAAAAACTCACCCAGGTTAAAGAAGTAGCCCTTAAAAAGGGTATAGAAACAGTGGCTGAAGTTATTGAAACAGAAGATGTTGATATAGGAAAAGTCATTCCTTCTTTAACTTCCCATAACTTTCATATTGCCATTGACGATTTTGGAACGGGATACTCCAACTTTGAAAGGATTGCACAGCTCGTAGAGTACGAGAGCCTGAAATACATAAAAATAGACGGAAGCCTCGTTAAAAAGGCAAAAAAGATAAGGTGTTCAAAGCTATTGTAGAAACGATAACTTCCCTTGCAAATAAACTCGGTAAAAACGTGATTTATGAATTTATTGAAGATGAGGAGCTCCTCTCAACACTCAAGAAAATAGGAAAGGGAAGTGCCCTGGGGCAGGGCTACTTCCTCGGGAAACCTGAACCTATTGAAAACTTCCTTTAAGGCCTACTCTTTCTAACAAGCTTCAGGATAAGGGCTTTCTGCGTGTGGAGCCTGTTCTCTGCCTGATCCCAGACAACTGAACGCTCACCTTCAATCACTTCGTCTGTAACCTCCTCACCTCTGTGGGCGGGGAGGCAGTGCATAAAGAGGAAGTCCGGCTTTGCATGTTTAACAAGTTCAGAGTTTACCTGATAGGGCATAAATATCTTTTTTCTTTCCTCTGCTTCCTCTTCCTGACCCATTGATGCCCAAACGTCTGTATAGACAACGTCTGCATCTTTTACAGCTTCAATCGGGTCGTGTGTAACAACTATTTCAGCTCCCGTTTTTCTGGCTATCTCTTTTGCAGCCTCAACGTATTTAGGAAGCGGCTCATAACCTTCAGGAGTTGCAGCGTAGAACTTCATCCCCGTGTATGCCGCACCTACGAGCCAGGAGTTGCACATGTTGTTTCCATCGCCAAGGTAGGCAACTTTTAAACCCTCAAGTTTTCTCTTGTACTCCCAGATGGTAAAGAGGTCGGCAAGAACCTGACACGGGTGTTCTTCATCTGTAAGGGCGTTTATGACTGGAACGTCTGAGTAGCGGGCAAGCTCCTCAACTCTCTCCTGACCGAAAGTTCTTATGACTATAAGGTCAACGTAGCGGGAGAGAACCCTTGCTGTGTCCTTTATCGGTTCGCCACGGCCTAACTGGGAGCTCCTCGTATCCATATAAACGCCGTGGCCTCCAAGCTGGTAAACTCCTACTTCAAATGAAACCCTCGTTCTCGTAGAAGGTTTCTCAAAGATAAGGGCGGCGGTAAAGCCGTCTAAAGGTCTGTAGAGCTCTCCCTTCTTTACCTTCTCCTTCAGAAATGCAGAGAGAGACAGTATGTTTTCTATGAATAACCTATCGGCGTCAAGCATGGATATAAAGTCTTTCATTACTCTCTCCTCCTGAGTCCTGTAAGGAGAATCTTAACCTGATTCTGGAGGAACTCAAGCCTGCTCTCAAGTTTTACCATTTTTGTTTTCAGTTCACTTAAAGCACTTGAGAGTTTTAGCTGTTCTGCCTCAAGCTCTTCTACTTTCTCAGCAAACCTTTTTAGAGAGTAAAAGAGAGCTCCCACAGAGATAAAAAGCAGAAAAACAACAAGGAGATTCAGAATGAGTAGTAACTGAACCATTCAACAATCCTCCCCTTTCCCACCTTATCTTTTAATGTTTCAGCTTCGGCACTTGAAAGATTATAGAAAAGAACTTCTCCTGAGGGAAAGGTAAAGAGGATTGACGGGTGGAGCTCCCCCTTTTCGCCAATGAGAGCTCCATAGGTAAGATTCTTCAGATCAAAACAGAACTTATTAGTAAGTTCTGATGAGATTATTTTCCCGGGAAGTACAAGAACGTCTAACTTATAAGGAACTTTAACAGTTTCACTCCCTACAGTTAATGAATTTTCTTTAAAGTTCACACAGATCTGCACACTCTTCCCCGGAACAAAAGAAGAGGAAAAAAGCGTTGAAATCTTAGTCTTGAAACTCTCATCTGAACTTAATCCGTTTTTAACGATAACAGGGAAAAAAAGCGTAAGTAGGAGAGAAAGGATTGTAAGAACTATAAGGAGTTCTAAAAGGGTAAATCCTCTTCTCACGTATCAATCTCCACTCTCTTAGAAGTAACAACCACTTTTCCGTCAACACAGAAAGAAGAAACGGGGCACTGTTCCAGTTTTGGCCTCTCTCCGTCCTTCCTGTAGTGACAGCCGTGTTTTGAGAGAAGCCAGAGAGGTCTGAACATCTCTATGGGAGCTATATCCGTTCCCTTTAAACCTTCCCGCCACACTTCAATAACCTTTTTCTTCACTGTCTCCGTTATCCCCTTGGCAGAATACCTACCGGTTATACAGCCGGTAGTGAAAGTTGCCCTTGCAACGTGAACATCTACAGGAATAGGAAGTTCTTCCACTCTTTTAACTGGAATGGTAACCTTCTCTTTTAAGCTCCTTATCCAGTGGGGAAATATCTTCATACCTGAGAGGGAAGGAAACTCCTCCTTTCTATTCTTCAAGAAGTCCTCAAACATTGAAACCACATCGTAACTGTACTCCTCAAACAGGGCTGTCAGTTTGCCACCGTACTTCTTAGAGAGGGTTTCTGAAATGGTGAACCATATATCCACGTCCCTGTGTTTCTTTTTCGCAAGGCCGTGTTTCTCCAGAGCCCTTAAGAGCTCCTCTTTTCCCCTTTTTACAACAGAATCTGGGTCAAAAACCCAGTTCACCTCCTCATCCTTCAGGGTGTTAAGGGAGCTTTTCCACAGCTCCTCGGCGTTTCTCATGTAGTCAAGTGCAGTTGTATAGGTAACAATTAGAAGAAGTGTATCCCTATCAAGCTCTTTAGCCACTTCTTTCACTGCATCGTCGGGGAGCTCCTTGTGGCCAAAAATTCCGTTGGTTTTAAGAGCTTCAAGGAGTAAAAAAGCCACCTCCCTCGCCCTATCTGGATTCAGCCGGAGGTCAACTTTCATTTTTAAACTCCCATTATGGTTCACTGTAATATAATACATTGACATCCAGAACCTCCGGGGGAAACATTGGGCCTGTTTGACTTTTTCAGAAAAAAGAGCGACGAGGAACTGTTTTCGGAGGCTGTAAAAAACCAGGACTTCATGACAGTAGTAAAGCTCGGCAAGACAATCCTTGAGAAGAAACCGGATCAAATATCAGTTTTAAACCCCTACGTTGATGCTCTCGTCAAGTTAGGAAGAAAAGATGAGGCTGTATCAACACTTATCTCATTTGCTGAAAGAAAACTGGAAGAAGAGTACTACGACGTTGCAATTCCGGTCTTAAAAAAGGCCCTCCGGATAGATCCCCTGAACCTGAAGGCAATAAAACTCCTCACAAATGCCTTTAAGAGAAAAGAACTCTACTACGACGCCTTTAACGTTCTCTTAGATGCCTTCCAGAAAATGGAAGAGACGGGGATAAATACATCAACACTTAAAGAGATGATTGAGAGCTTCCTGAAGGATACCTCTCACCCGGTATTCTACGAAAAGTACGGCGATGTGCTGTTTGAAAAGGGAGATAAAGAGAACGCTCTCGTCAACTTCATACTTGCAGGAAACATGTACATTAACCTCAGAAACTACCCGGCAGCTCTAAGGTCTTTCCTGAAGGCAAGGAGAATCAAAACAACAGAAGCTCTTGATAAACATCTGATAGAGACCATCTCTTACATGGAGAATCCAAAAGTTCAGTCCATCCTCCTTACGCTTCTTCAAGAGCACAAAGACGACTTTAATTTCCTAACATTTATAGTATCTCAATTTAAGGAAGCAGGCAGGTTAGACTTCCTGAAATCACTGGTATCAAACGTTCCCCTACCGAAAGTCAAGTACACGCTCCTTGCCCTAATAAACTACGAGTTAGGAGAAGTGGAAGAAGCTCAAGAGTACCTTAACAAGATACAGCTGATAGACAAAAACCTCTACGAGAGAATTGTTGCATACTTAAAGGCAGTTAGACCAGAAGAGGAACTATCGCTATCGGTTGAAGCTTCAAAAGAGGAGGAGCTCCCCGAACCTGAACAGATATTAGAAGTCCTTGATCAGGTTCTTGACATAAACGAGCTGGTCAACGATTTCATAAGCGGTAAGGAAGAAGAACCACCCAGGAAAATTAAAGAAGAAGTCCTCACGCTGAAGAAACATAAAGATGGGAAAAGGCTTATTTCTGCTGCAGAAGCTCTCATGGGAATAGGGAAGTTGAAGAAGGCGGAAGAGGAAGCAAGAGAAGCATTAGATACAGAGTGCAGGCCAAAAGCAGCGGTTCTCCTTGCCGAGATAATGAAACAGCAGAACAGAGAAAAAGAGGCCATCGCCTTTCTCTTTGACGAGCTAAAAAGAGAGGACTACACGGAAGAAGATAAAGCGAAACTAAAGGTTAAGTTAGGAGAGATATACCAATTTATGGGAGATAAAGAAAAAGCTCTCTCCTGGTATAGGGAAGCCCAGAAGGTTCTAAAAGATGAAGCTTTACAGGAAAAGATAGAGGAACTTGAGAAGGGAAACGTTTAAGTCACTTTACGTCCATGTCCCATTCTGCAGAGAGAAGTGTAGATACTGCGACTTCTACTCAGGTAGCTTTTTAGAACTTAAACATCCCTATAGGAAAGCCGTTATCAGGGAACTTTCTATAAGAGGGCCAGAGCTCTCCCAGTTCCCAACAGTCTACTTTGGTGGCGGAACTCCATCACTGATGGAGCCGGCCTTCTTTGAGTCAATCCTCTCTAAGGTGGGGCAGTTCTCAGAGGTAACCGTTGAGTTCAACCCTGAAGATGCAGAAAAGGAGAAACTGAGGGAGCTCTCTCTAATAGGGGTAAACCGAATCAGTTTAGGAATTCAGAGCTTCTCTGAAGAAACCCTTAAAACCCTTGGAAGAAGGCAAACTCCAGAAGACAACCTAAAAGCTCTTGAAACCGTTTGTTCAGTATTTTCAAATGTTTCCGTTGACTTTATTTACGGAGCTCCCGGCCAAACCGTTGAGAATTTCCTGAAAAACCTTGAAACCGCCCTCTCATTTCCGATAAACCACGTCTCCCTCTACGCCCTTACGGTCTACGAGGAAACACCGCTGTTTAAAGAACTTTCAGAGGGTAAGTTCAGACTGCCTGAGGAGGAAACGGTTTACGAAATCTACTTAGAGGCTATCTCCTTTTTAGAAGAGAGAGGTTTCAGGCAGTACGAGATATCAAACTTTGCAGTTCCCGGTTTTGAGAGCAAGCACAATGTCAACTACTGGAAGCTTGAGAACTACTTAGGCCTTGGCCCATCGGCTGCCTCTTTCTACGTTAATAAATACTGGAAGAACGTTAGCAACATAAAGGAGTACGTAGAGAAGGTGGAAAGGGGGGAGCTCCCAACACAGGAAGAAGAGATATTTGAAGGAGAAGATCTGAAAAAACTCAAGCTCATAATGGGCTTAAGGCTCACAGAGGGAGTAAACTTAAAAGAGATTGGGCTTGAAGAGAGGTTTAAAGAAGCCCTTGAAAAGTCTGAAATCGTTAAAGGCCTGATAGAAGAAGGGCTGATAGAAATAGAAAAGAACAGATTGAGGTTGGGGAAAAAAGGTCTTTTCGTCTCAAACAGCGTCATCTCCCAGCTGATAAATGTCCTCTTTTGAGACAGATTTCGGGGTAAATTCCCGTTAATATACATTAGAAACCGAATCTGAGGCTGAAATGGGAAAGAAGGAAATTTCAAGGGAAGAAGCAGAAAAGGTCTTAAGGGAGAACGCATCAAGGATAACAGAAAAGGACATTGAGGAAGTTCTAAGGAGGCAAGAGGAGATTGAGAGGAAGCTCAAGGGACCCTTAAGCAGGTTCTTTGAAGACGTTAAAGACTTCTTCTCCTTGCTCAAGGACTTCTTCTCCGGAAAATACACAGACGTTCCGTGGTTTACAGTTGCCGCCATCACGGCAGCACTCCTCTACGTCCTTAACCCGGTAGACCTGATACCCGATTTCATTCCCATAATAGGCCAGGTGGACGACGCCTTAGTTGTGAGCATCTGCCTCTACTTAGTGGAAGAGGACTTAGAAAAGTACAGAGAATGGAGAAGGCAAAGAGAAAATGCTTAATCCTCTGCTAAAGGAAACAATAAAAAGAATAGGAGTCGTAAAAATCCCCGTTTTCGGGCCGTGCCCTCGGTGCGGCCACTCCCTCTTTCTTGTTGAAACACTTTTTGGGAAGTTTATCGTCTGCTCAAACCCCACCTGTAACTACTTTTCAAGAGTAAAGGGTAGGCCCTAACTGAGCCTTACCCACACGTGAGAACCCCCTGAAGGACAACCTGAAGAGTAGGGAGTTCCAGAGCAGTAAACAACTTTTCCACATTTTTTACACTGATACGGGTGTGTTCCCGGCTGAGGGGTAATTCCCCCTCTGTCGCAAACCCTGTGCCACACGTGGGAACCTGAAGAACAGCCGGAAACGTTGGGAGTTCCGGAGCTCTCCACCATAGCTCCACAACGGGAACAGATAAATACAGCCATAGCCCCCTCCTTTTAACCGTTTTCTTTAGCTTAAGAACTCAATAACCCAGAATCTGGCTCATATGGAGAGTTTTTTCAGGAGGGAGCTCCTCACATCAAAAAACCTCTTAAGCTCTTTCTTAAAGGCCTCAAACCTCTCCCTGTTGACTTTCAGGCTGTAGCTCAGCCCGGGAAACTCTCTCTTTATCTTCTTCTCCTTAGCTATCTCTATGTCATCCTCAGTTGGGGGAGAGACGGAGAGGAGCTCGTCTAAAATAAGCCAGCTGACAAACCGGTAGCTGGGATAACCTACAAGGAGAATTTCCACCTCATCTTCAAAGAGCCTGTAGTTGAACTGGGTAGGGTAGAGGAGTATTCCGTGCTCAGGCCTGACGTCTCTGTAGTAGTCGGCAGGAAGACGAACTTTCAGAACAAACGGGTCTCTATCAAAGGGAAAATAAACATCCTTAAACTTCTGCCTGTAGTAGTCTGGAAGGTCTACATCTGTAAAACTCAGGGCTTTCATCTTCTGAACGAGTAGAGATCGGTGCTGTTTTGTCTTTAAATCAATACTTGAAAGGTAGAAAACGCCGTTGTAGGTAAAGAGCTTTATCGGGAAAATTTCTTTCTGATAGCCTGCATAGTTAACGATAAGCCCTCTCTTTTCAACTATAGCCTTAAAAATCATCTGAAGGGTTCCGTTTGAGATAAAGGCAAACCTCTCTACGGGAATGGGAAGGTAGTCAAACGATTCCTTTGCAATCTCTTTCTTTTCCCGATCTAAACTCTTTCCCAGCCGCTCTACAGCCCTTAAAGCAGGTTTTAAGACCTCAATCTCTCTGTATTTCCCCGGAACAAAAGAGATTAAGGTAAAGAGGGAGATGAGCTCTTCCTCAGAGTATGAAACGAAATAGGGAAAGGCCTTAAGGTTTATCCTCCACTCGTCAGGCCTTTTACCTTTTGTCCTAAAGAACCGCCTCTCAACGTATCCACCCTCCAAAAGGTCAGAGAGTGCTCTCTGGAGCCTTTTCCTTTCGGCTCGCTCCCTTTCAGAGCCTTTCTCCAGAACTCCCCTCTCTTTAAGCTCTTTGAAAATCTCGGTTGTTGTTATAAATTTCCCTCCCCTCTCAGATAGAACCTTAAGTATCTCAACAATTAAGTTGACCTTTTGCAACTTCTCCCTCCCGGAGGAATATTTTAAATCAACCTTTAAAGGAGGAAAGTTGGAGAGGACAAAGTTCCAAAAAGTTCTGGAAATAGCGGCTTCTGTAATTGGGGTTCTGGCACTTTTGATAACCGCCCTTGGATATCCTCAGGTGGGCTTCGTCGTTGCCCTCTTTGCTTCAGCACTATACGCCACTTACGGCTACCTTACAAAACAGTACGGAATAATGGTCAGCTCACTCATATACGGAGCCGTTGAGGTTGTAGGTATAATCAGGTGGGTTTTCTTGGGAGTCAACAATGGAAGTTAAAAAGAGGCTGAAAATCCTCCTCTCAAACGACGACGGAATAAGGTCTGACGGTTTAAAGGCGCTCTACGAAGCACTATCTGAGTTTGCAGACGTTGTTGTCGTGGCACCAGACAGGGAAAGAAGCGCAGTTGGGAGGGCTCTAACCCTCCACAGGCCTTTAAGGTGCGAACAGGTTGACCAGAACTGGTTTGCCGTTGACGGAACGCCAACCAGCTGCGTTTACATAGGGATTCACGCCATAATGAAAGGTAAGAAACCCGATATGGTAATCGGCGGGATAAACAGGGGTCCCAACCTTGGGGAAGATATAACCTACTCTGGAACCGTCTCCATCGCCATGGAGGGAGCTCTCCTTGGCATCCCGTCAATCGCCTTTTCACTTGCAACCTTTAAAGACTTCCTCTGGAAGGACGCAGCAGAGTGGGCAAAGAGGATAACCCTTAGAGCCTACAATCAAGGAATTCCCGAAGGGTGCTGTTTAAATGTAAACATTCCAAACCTGCCAAAGGATGAGATAAAGGGAGTTCAGATAACTAAGCAGGGAAGGAAGGACTACACAGAGAAGGTTGAGGAGAGGAGAGACCCTTGGGGAAGGGTCTACTACTGGATAGGTGGAGAGGAGCCCAACTGGAAGGCAGAGCCGGGAACCGACTACTGGGCTGTTAAGAACGGATACGTTTCAATAACACCAATCCACTTAGACCTTACAGACTACAGGGCGCTGGAAATTCTTAAAAACTACGAGTGGTAGATGGAATTCCTATCAATAGCCTTCTGGAAGAGTTTAGCACTCAAGTACGGAGTTTACGCACTGGCCTTAAACGCTTTCATTGAGGCCATCTTCTTCCCCATTCCTCCAGACGTTCTCCTATTAACACTTTCAATGACAAACCCTAAAGGCGCCTTTCTCTACGCCGCCGTTGCTACCCTCTTTTCAGCCCTGGGGGGAGTTGTTGGCTACTACGTCGGTTATTTCGGTGGGAAACCGTTGGCGGAGAGGTTCTTCGGAAAGGAGAAGGTTGCAAAAGTCCACAGGCTCTACGAGTCTTACGAGAGCTTAATCATCCTCCTTGCAGGGTTTACACCGCTACCCTACAAGCTCTTTACAGTTACGTCGGGAGTTCTCTTTGCATCTTTGAGGAAGCTCTTTATCTTCTCTTTAATCGGAAGGGGAAGCAGGTTCTTCGCCGAGGCCGCCCTCATCTACTTCTTCGGAAGAGAGGTTCAGTATTTTGTCATTCGGAACGTTAATATACTTTCACTTGTAGGGGGAGCTCTCCTCCTGCTTGCCTTTCTAATCTACAGAAGGTACAGAAAAGGAGTTCTGCCGTGAGCAGAAGACGGTTCTTTAAGATGCTTGGGAAATCTTTAGTTCAGGCGGCTGCAGAGTTTACGTATGAGGTTTCAAAGCCCAACAAAACTTTCATAAGGCCGCCGGGAAGCGCCGACGAGGAGACCTTTTTAGCCCTCTGCAACAAGTGTGGAAAGTGTATTGACACCTGCCCAACAGGTGTTTTAGACAGGGTAAAGGAGATGAACCCGATAGTTCTTGATACCCCTTTTATGAACTTTGAGAACAACTACTGCGAGCAGTGTTACGCCTGTATAGAAGCCTGCCCGACGGGAGCTCTCTCTAAAGAAAACCTTGAGAGATTCAGATACGTTGCAAAGCTTGATAAAAACAGGTGCGTCGCCTTTCAGGACGTTTTCTGCCAGAGCTGCTACTGGAGCTGCCCACAGATGGACAAGGCTATAACCCTCATAGACTTCAACTACCCTGAGTTCCACTCAGAACACTGTAAAGGGTGCGGTAAGTGCGTCCACGCCTGCCCAACAATTCCAAAGTCCATAACCCTTGTTAAGGTAAAGAATGAAAACCCTTAAGGTTCAGGAAGCTCTAAGGGAGCTGAAAAAGGGTCTTTCCTGGAAGAGGATATTCATCTACGGTGATGAGAGCTACTTAACAGACCAGTTTATAAAAAAGGTTTCTGAAATCAGGAAAATTGAGAAATTCTACCCGGACTCATTGGAGGAGTTCTTCGGGTTTACAGGGAGCTCCCTCTTCGGCCCGTCTCCAC